>NZ_JBSHBL010000010.1:0-196289 GCF_053611985.1 Streptomyces sp. NPDC054770 | reverse complement strand
GTGCTGCGGCTGCTCGCCACCCGCGGCGTCTTCGAGGAGGACGCCGGCGGCCGCTTCCGGCTCACCGCCGCCGGTGACGCGCTGCGCACCGACGCGCCCTGCTCGGCCCGCTCGGCCGTGCTGATGAACACCGACCGCAGCATGTGGCTGCCCACCGCCGACCTGAGCCGCTGCGTGAGCGAGGGGACCTCCGCCTTCGAGAACCTCTTCGGGCTGCCGTTCTTCGACTACTTCGCGCAGGACGAGGACACCGCCGACGTCTTCCACTGCGGCATGGCGGCGATGTCCGACGCCGAGAACGAGCCCATCGCCGCCGCCTGCGACCTCCCGTCCGCCGGGACGGTCGTCGACGTCGGCGGCGGCCACGGCGGCCTGCTGCTGGCGGTCCTCGACCGCCACCCCGGCCTGCACGGCGTCCTGTACGACCGGCCGCACGTGCTGGCCGGACACCGGCTGGACACACCCGGTACCGCCGGACGCTGGTCCACCGAGACCGGTGACTTCTTCACCGCCGTACCGGAGGGCGACGTCATCGTGCTCAAGCGGATCCTGCACGACTGGGAGGACGAACAGTGCGTGACCCTCCTCGACCGCTGCCGTGCCGCGCTGGCACCGGGCGGGCGGATCCTCGTCGTCGACGCGGTGGTCCCGCCGGGCAACGCACCCCACCAGTCCAAGGCGCTCGACCTGCTGCTGATGGCATGCCTGGTGGGCCGGGAACGCACCGAGGCGGAGTTCGCCACACTGTTCGAGTCCGCCGGTCTGAAACTGTCCAGGGTCGTGCCGACGCCGACCGTGCTCTCGGTGGTGGAGGCGGTGGCCGCCTAGGGGACCCGGCTCCCGCAGCTCACGGGTGCCTCCGGCACCTTCGCCCGCTCCCCGAGATCGGCCACCGCGAGGCCCAGTGCCACCAGGATGAACCCGACGGAGGTGAGCAGGCCCAGCTGGAGCGCCTCGGTGGCCGGGCCGTGGTGCGCGAGGCGGGCGAAGTAGACCGAGCCCACCACCGCGATCCCGGCCGCCGAGCCGACCCGCTGGCCGGTCTGGAGCACTCCGCCGGCCGCACCGGCACGCTTCACCGGGACCAGGGTGAGAGTGAGCGTGGTGTTGGGGGAGACGGTGATACCGGAGCCGATACCCCCGATGATCATCGGCACCACCATGGCCCACCCGAGGTTCTCCAACGGCACCAGCCGGACCACCGCGACGATCCCGAGCAGCCCCACCGCCACCCCGGCGAGGCCGATGACGACCAGCCTGCGCCCGTGGCGCAGCACCAGCCGGCCGCCCAGGGCGGCACCGATCGCCGAGGAGGCCGCGAAGGGCAGCACCGTGACCCCGGCGGCCAGCGCGCTGTACCCCGCCGCGTTCTGGAGGAACAGGGCGAGGACGAAGAAGACCGTGGTGAAGCCCGCGAAGTAGGTCAGGCTGATCAGCGCGCCGAGTGTGAAGGAGCGCAGCGAGAACAGGTTCAGATCGACCAGGGGTGCCCGTCCGAGCCGGCCCTGCCGCCGCTCCCAGACCCAGAACAGGCCCAGCAGCAGCGCGCCCAGCGGCAGCAGCGCCCACTTCTGCCGTCCGGTCCACTGCTGCTCCTGCACCAGCGGCAGCATCAGCGCGAGCACGCCGCAGCCGAGCAGCAGCACCCCGAGCGGGTCGAACCTCTCGCGCCGGTCCGTCGACGCGGGGTACCGCGGCAGCAGCCGCAGGCCCGCGGCGAACGCGGCGATCCCGATGGGCAGGTTGACGAAGAACACCCAGCGCCAGCCGTCGTCGGTGCCGACGGCATCGATGATCACACCGCCCGCCAGCGGGCCGACCGCCGTCGAGACGCCGATGACGCTGCCGAGCAGCCCGAAGGCCTTGGCGCGTTCGGCGCCCTGGAACATCTGCTGGATCAGCCCCGAGGTCTGCGGCGCGACCATGCCCGCCGCCGCGCCCTGGATCAGCCGGAACACCACCAGCCGGTCGGGGCTCGCGGCGAGCCCGCAGGCGGCCGAGGCCACCGTGAACAGGGCGAGCCCGATCAGGAAGGCCTGGCGCCGCCCGCGCATGTCACCGAGCCGGCCCGCCGGGACGAGTGCCAGCCCGAAGGTCAGGGCGTATCCGGAGACCACCCAGGACTGGGCGGCCTCCGTGGCGCCCAGCCCGCGCTCCATCGAAGGCAGCGCCACGTTGACGATCGAGGTGTCGAGCAGCGAGATGAAGCCGGCTGCGAGACAGACCCCGAGCGCCTTCCACCGCCGGTCCTCAGTGGCCGGTTGCTGCGGCTTTGCCCAGGTCGTGGTCATGCGGCCACGCTATGCAGGCATCCGGGGCATCGCACGACCGGCGGAGCGAACGGATGGCCGAACTGCTCTTTCCGAGTGACGGCCTGCTCGCCCGCGCCGACACAGCCCCGACGCCTCCCGCGCCAGGGCCCGTACGACGACCTGCGTCCGTCAGCGCGCGTACGACGCCTCCCGCGCCGTGGCCAGCACCCGGTCGCCGTCCGCCCCCGTCAGCAGCCCGTCCGCGACCCACGCGCGCACCACCGACCGCACCCGCGCGACCAGCGCCGCCTTGTCGCGGAACGGCGCCGCGGACCAGATCTCGTCCAGCAGAGAGCCGCCGTCGGACCCGACCGGGTTGGCGACCCCGGAGTCGAGGCCGCCGAACACCACCGACGGCTCCGAGCGGCGGAAGTAGGCGTGCGTCGGATCCTCGGTTCCTTCGTAGAAGGGGGCGAACTCCGTTCCGGCCGTTGCGACCGTTCCGTCCAGTCCGTCCAGTCCGTCCAGGGTGAAATGGAGCGGGCTGCCCGCCACCGGGGTCAGGGACGGCAGCAGGTCGCCGGAGAGTCCGGCGTTCCGGTACAGCCCCAACTCCAGGTAGTCCGTGTCCGGGTTGCGGCCGACCAGGCTGACCGGCCCGTAGAACAGGGCCTGTACCGACGGATCGTCGAGGGCCTTCTCGACCCGCAGCCGGAACGGGATCGACACCCGCACGGTGTCCCCGGGCCGCCAGGTCCGCGACACCGCGAAGTAGCTGCCCGGCCGCGGAGTGCCGGGCACCGCCCGCCCGTTCACCGTCACCCGGAACCCGTCCGTCGCCCAGCCGGGCACCCGCAGCCGCAGGGCGAAACGGGCTCGCCCCCGCCCGCCGATGGTGAGCGTGCTGCCCTGTTCGCGGGGATAGCCGGTGCGCTGGCGGACCGTGATGCCCTGCTCGGCCCAGCTCAGCGTGGACGGACTGTAGAGGTTGACGTAGAGGGCGCTGCCGTCGGCCGCCGCGAAGTACACCGAGTCCTGGTACTTGGTGGCGGACTCCAGGCCCGTGCCCTCGCAGCAGGTGGTGCCCTCCTTGGGCGTGTAGTCCCGCACATGACCGGGCGTCAGCCCGATGAAGTACGTGACCAGCGGCTTCTCGGCATCGGATCGGTCCTGCTTGGACCCGAGCACCTGGTTGTACAGGGCCCGTTCGTAGTAGTCCAGGTACGCCGGATCCTGCTCGTGGAAGAACAGCGCCCGGCTCAGCTTCAGCATGTTGTACGCGCAGCAACTCTCGGCGGTGGTCGCGCTGATGGTCCCGGCGATCACGTCCCGCGCCTTCCAGAACTCGGTGGTGCTGGTGCCGCCGATGCCGTACATGCGGTGCGGTACGACCATGCCCCAGAAGTTCTTCGCGGCCGTGAGGTAGCGCTCCTCGCCCGTCGCGTCGAACAGCCGGACCAGGCCGGTGAAGATCGGGATGTGCTGGTTGGCGTGCAGGCCGTCGAGCGTGTCGGTGTTCGCCGCGCAGGCGTCGATGAGGCTGTCGAGGTCGAACAGCCTGGCCAGGGCGAGGTGTTCGGCCTTGCCGGTGAGGTCGTGCAGGTCGCAGATCGCCTCCACGATCCCGCCGAACTCGCCGCTGGAGAAGATCCCCCACATGCGCTGGAGGGTGGCGGCGGGCAGCACGGACAGCCGGGAGTACATCCAGTCGCCCATGCCGGACGCGAGGTCCAGCGCCCGCTCGTCGCCGGTGGCGCGGTACGCGTCCAGCAGACCCCGCAGGATCTTGTGCGCGGTGTAGTACGGCGCCCACACCTTCGTGTAGTCGCTGCCGGTCATCGACTCCAGCAGGATGAACTGCGTCTCCGGACAGGCCGCGAGGAACCCGGGGTGGCTGGGGCCGCCCCAGGTGCGGCGCAGGACGGCGTCGAGGCCGCGCCCCGAGCCGTCCGCGAAACGCGCTCCCGACGTCTCGCCGAAGGCGTACGACACCAGGTCACCGCTCGTCCGCGCGCTCTGCAGGCCGGCTATCTCGTCGCCGCTCAACGCCCGCGACCACACGTCGAACCCGCCGAAGGCACCCGCGAAGACGGGGTCGGCGGTGTAGTGCGAGCGGCCCAGCCAGTGGTGCGCGAGGGTGCCGAGGGCGGCCGGGGTGAGGGACATCGCCGGGTTGCGGGCCACGGCCGTGCCGTCGACGTACAGCGTGCCGCTGCCGGCGGCGAGCGTCACCGCGAGGTGGCTCCACCGGTCCAGGGGCAGCGCGGCGGTGCCGTCGAGCCCCTGCTCGGCTCCCGCCCCGCCGGTGGTGATCGCGAACCGGGGCACCCCGTGCGCGTTGCGGGCGGCGAGGTACAGGTACCGGGTCGTGTCGTTCCCGAAGTCGAACACCCGGGCCCAGGAGTCCTCATGACCGGGTCTCACCCAGGCGGCCAGCGTGACGGCGGAGGCGCCCCCGAGCACACCGGACGGCAACTCGACGTACCGGTACGACCCCCGCTCGTTCCCGGCGGCACGTCCGCCGAACACCCCGGGCACGCTCAGCACGGACGGCTCCTGCCGCAAAGCCTCGCGCACCTCGTCCAGCGCCCCCACCATGGTGCGGATCCTCGCCCCGAACACCTCGTCACCGGTGCTCGCGTACGCCTGCGCCAGCATGGTCAGGAAGTGCCCGGAGTAGTGTCCGCGCAGATTCCCGTTGGCCTCCCCGTCCAGCCCCTCCCAGCCACCGGGAGCGACCGCACCGCCGGTGTCCAGCCCCGCGTTGGCCCGGAACACCTGCAACAGCCGGTTCACGTCGTAGCCGCGCGCGTGGTCGAGCATCAACTCCCGCTTCTCCGCGAACAGTCCGGGCTCCAGCGTCACGTCCCCGAGCCCGAACGGCCGTACCGCCCGGGCCGCCCCACCGGCCGCGCCGGCCGTTCCGCCGGTCGCGGCACCGGTACCGCCGGCGGCGGCGACCAGAGCCGTCGCCTGGAGGAGGGTCCTTCGGGAGAGGGGCTGGGGCATGGGCACCTCATCATCTGTGTCGGATTCCGCGTCTGATATATCGAACAGCGTTCGGGAATTCGCCCAGAAGATAGGGAAGGGGCGGTGGAGCGTCAACGATACTGGCAGGTAACGGAGTTCAGGCCGACGCGAGCCAGTCGTAGGCCGCCCGTGCCGTGAACTCCGCCTGACCGCCACGGATCAGCAGGTCGGCCGTGGTGAACCGGTCGGCCTGCGCGGCGACATACGGGATCGCGATGCAGCGCATCCCGGCCGCGTGTGCCGCGGCCGCGCCCGGCACCGCGTCCTCCAGCACCACGCAGTCGGCCGGGTCGGCCCCGAGGCGGCGGGCCGCCTCCAGGAAGACGTCCGGCGCCGGTTTGCCGCGCGGTACCTCGTCGGCCGAGACCACCGTGCGCAGATACACGCCCAGACCCGTGCCGGCCAGGATCGCCTCGATCGCCTCGGGCGAGGAGCCGGAGGCCACCGCCAGCGGGACGCCCTCGGCCGCCAGCAGCTCCACGAACTTCCGCATCTCCGGGTACACGCGCGTGCGCGTCCGGGCCAGCTCCAGGTAGTGCCGGTTCGTCTCCGCGAGCAACTCCGTCGCCGGGGGCCGCAGTCCATGGCGGTCGCGCAGCAGGATCACCGTCTCCAGCGTGCTGATGCCGACGAACCTCTCGTGCTCCGCCCAGCCGAAGTCCGCGACGCCTTGCCCGGCCAGCATCCGTCGCGTCGCCTCGTAGTAGTTCGGCTCGCTGTCCACGAGTGTCCCGTCGAGGTCGAAGATGACCGAGAGGTTCTTGAGGTCGCTCATGGGACCAGGATGCCGCTAGCTGTGGGCGGCCCGGCCGACGGACTCCACCAGTGGCAGGAGCCGGTGCGGAACGCGTTCGCGCAGGGCCACCTCGGTGCGGGTGCGCACCACGCCCGGCAGGCTGATCAGCTTCTGGATCACGTCCTCCAGGTGTGCGTTGTCCCGCGCCACCACCCGGGTCAGCAGATCCCCGCCGCCGGTGATCGAGAACGCCTCCACGATCTCCGGTACGGCGGCCAGCGCGTCCCCGACGTCGTCCAGGTGGCCCTGGGTGACCTCGATGTGCACGAAGGCCAGCACCGGGTGGCCGAGCGCGGCGGGGGAGAGGGAAGGGCCGGTCCCGGTGATCACGCCGTCCCGCTCCAGCCGGTCCAGCCGGGCCTGCAACGTGCCCCGGGCGACCCCGAGGACCCGGGCGTACTCGCGCACGCTGGTGCGCGGCTGCTCCAGCAGCAGCCGCAGGATGCGGGTGTCGAGTTCGTCCACGGTCATGATGTACGACTGTACCAATGGCTCACCGGTGCTCCGCGCTGACCTGGGCCATTGGCATTTCGGTCGCCACAGGTGATCTACCTGGATCGGGCCATTGGACCAGTGAAATCGACGGCACTTGAGCCAGTCGCCCATCCGATGCTCTCATGGGTGTGTCGATGGCGCTGCGGATCCCCGCGGCGCCATTTCTGTGCCGTCCGCGGGAGGGGAAGCAGTGCTGAAGAGGGTGTTCGTGGCTCCGGACCCGGGGCGGGTGCGGCTGCGCTTCGCCGTGCGGGCCGTGCTGGGCATCGGCCTCGCCGTGGTGGTCTGCGGACTGGCCGGGCACTCCCTCACCGGCGCCGTCACCGGCGGCCTCGCCGCGCTGCTCGCGCTGTTCACCGTCGCGGACGCCACGGTGCGCGGACAGGCCCTCACCACCGCGCTGCTGCCCGCCGTGG
This sequence comes from Streptomyces sp. NPDC054770, assembly GCF_053611985.1. Taxonomy (NCBI): domain Bacteria; kingdom Bacillati; phylum Actinomycetota; class Actinomycetes; order Kitasatosporales; family Streptomycetaceae; genus Streptomyces; species Streptomyces sp. NPDC054770. Next base: position 189,300 of record NZ_JBSHBL010000010.1, on the reverse strand, counting down.
GCCTGCCGGTGCTCGCGGCCGCGGCCGCACTGCACGACGTCCCCGTCGCCCGCGACCTGGTCTTCCTCGCCGTGGTCGGCGCGGGCGTGTATGCGCGCCGCTGGGGTCCGCGCGGCCACAGCCTGGGCGTCTTCGCCTTCATGACCTTCTTCGTCGCCCAGTTCCTGCACGCCGTCCCCGGACAGCTGCCCGAGCTGTCCGCCGCCGTCCTGCTCTCCGTGCTCAGCGCCGCCGCCGTCCGCTTCGGCCTCTGGTGCTACGAGCGCCGCCTGCCCCCGCCGCCGGTTCCCGTCCCGGCCGCCGGCACCGGTCTGGCTCGGGTGACCACCCGGCAGGCGGTCCAGGCGACCGCGGGCGCGGGCTTCGCGCTGGTCGCCGGCCAGCTGGTGTCCGGGCAGCGCTGGTACTGGGCGGTCGGCGCCACCTGGTGGATCTTCGTCAACACGGCCTCGCGCGGCGAGACCCTGGTACGGGGCTTCCGCCGGGTCCTCGGCACCGTCATCGGCATCGCGGCGGGCCTGCTCGTCGCCGCGCCCGTGCACGGCGCGCCCGTCCCCACCGCCGTCCTGGTCGCGGTCGCCGTCTTCGGCATCTTCTACACGGCCGCCGTCTCGTACACCTGGATGATGCTCTGGGTGACCTTCCTCGCCGAACTGCTCTACGGCCTCCTCGGCGTCCTGACCCCCGGCCTGCTGGCGCTGAGGCTGGCCGAGACCGCGGTGGGCGCCCTCGGTGCCGTACTCGCCGTGCTGTTCGTGCTGCCGGTCACCACCCACCTCACCACCGACGCCTGGATCCGGCGCGCCCTGCGCTGCGTCCACGCCTGCACGGCCGAGGCCGCCGCCCGGCTCGCCGGCGCCGCCACCGCCGACCCGGCACCCCGGGTGGCCGAACTGGAACAGCTCCTCGGCCGGGTACGGCTCTCGGTCGCCCCGCTCGTGCACCCGCTGAACCCGATGCACGGCCGCAAGCGCCGCGCCCGCCGCGTCCTAGCCCTGCTGGACGACTGCGCCCGGGAGATCCGCGGCCTGGCCGCGGTCGCCGCCGACCCGGAGGCCTCGCACGACGCTCGGCTGGCCGCCGCCTGCTGGCGCGTCGAGGCGGCCGTCGAGGCGCTCACCAGGGGCTCGGAGTACATCACCGCCCCCGTCGAGCCGCCCGCCGAACCCGCACTCGCCCACCTGCACGGCCTGGAGCGCGCCCTGGCCGAACTCGCCGAGCCGCTGCGCACCCCCTCGGGCTCGCCCCTGGTCGGCGCCTGAGACGCGCCGCCCCGCAGGTCCTGGTCTAGACCGCAAGCTGCTACCGTCGGCCCCGGACCGGCTCGTACGGCTCGTATCGACCCGTACCGGCCCGTGGCGGATCGCAGGGCTCGGCTCGCATCGATAGGGGACAGCGGTGGCAGACGGCGGCAGGCGGCGGAGGGCGTTCATCGGGTCGTTCACGGCGGCGGGCGGACCCGGGGTCGTCACGGCGGCGGTCCGTCCGGACAGCGGCGCCCTGGCCCTCCTGGAGAGCGTCGACGGCGTCCCCGACCCGTCGTATCTCGCCCTCGCACCCGGCGGGCGCACCCTGTACGCGGTCAGCGAGACCGCCGACGGCGCGGTGGCCGCGTACCACGTCCACGACGACAAGCCGCGGCTCGCCGGGCCGCCGGTCCCGGTCGACGCCAGCGGCCCCACCCACCTCAGCCTCTTCGACGGCCATGTGCTGACCGCCAACTACGGCTCCGGCAGCGTCACCGCCGTCCCCGTCCGCCCCGACGGCACCCTCGCCGCCGCCCCCTCCGGGCAGCTCCGGCACACCGGCTCGGGCCCGCACGAGCGCCGTCAGCGCGGTCCGCACGCCCACCAGGTGCAGCCCGACCCCAGCGGCCGCTGGGCGGTCAGCGTCGACCTGGGCACCGACTCGGTCCGCGTCTGCACCCTGGACGCGGGCGCCCCCGCCCTCCACCGCGAGTTCGCCCTGCGCCCCGGCTCCGGCCCCCGTCACCTGGCCTTCCACCCCGGCGGCCGGCACGCCTACGTGGTCAACGAACTCACCCCGACCGTGACCGTCTGCCGCTGGGACGCCGGCACCGGCACCCTCAAGCCGCTGACCGAGACCCCGGTCCTGCCCGGTGCCCCGGCCGGCGACGCCTACCCGTCCGGCATCGCCGTCTCGCCCGACGGCCGCTTCGTCTGGACGGCGACCCGGGGCGAGGACGTCCTGACCACGTTCACGGTCGACGGCGACCAACTGCACCTGACGGCAACGGTCCCGTGCGGGGGCCACTGGCCCCGGGCGATCACCGAGTCGGCGGGCTTCCTCTACGCCGCCAACGAGCGCTCCGGCAACATCACCTGGTTCACGATCGACCCCCACACCGGCCTGCTCCGCTACGACGGCACGGTGGAGATCCCGGCACCTTCCTGCATCGTCTTCGACTGAAGCGCCCTGAAAGGGGCGCGGGGAACTGCGCGCTCAGCCCCCCCACCGGGCCCGCAGCCGAGGATCGACCGCACCACCCCAAAAAAACCGATGGCCCCCTCTCCGAGAAAGGGAGCCGTCGGCCTGTGTCGGCTCACCGCACCGGCGCACCCTGCGGCTGCTGCGGAGCGATCCCCAGCGCCGTCGTGTACTTGGCCAGCGCCAGCTTGCCGATCGCCGGATACGGCCCCAGCGGGTCGGCGGTGGCGCAGCCGGCCTCCTCCGCGGCCGCCGTCACGAGCGCCGCGTCGATCTCCGGCCCTATCAGGTACGGCGCCAGCGCCAGCTGCTGCGACCCCGAACCCCGCAGCTGCTCCGCGACCGAGGCGATCGAGCCCTCCTCGTCCAGCGCCGCGGCCATCACCGGCACGGCCAGCCGCGCGGCGAGCAGCATGCCGGTGATGCCGGCGGCCTGCACGGCCTCGTCGCCGCCCACGGACGCGAGGATGATGCCGTCCGCGGCCGTCGCCACGGTGAACAGCCGCGCACGGTCGGCACGGGCCAGACCCGCCTCGGAGAGCCGCACGTGGAGTGCCTCGGCGAGCAGCGGGTGCGGACCGAGGACGTCGGTCAGGTCGGCGGCGACCCGGCTCTCCATGACCGCCTGGCGGACCTGGCGCAGCAGCGCACTGTCCGGACCGGCCAGCAGCGGTACGACGACGGCGACGGGGCCGTCGGGGGCCTTGATCCCCTCGACGCCGGCGGCGACGGCCTGCTCGTAGCGGGCGGTGCGCTCCTCGGCGGCGCGGGCGAGCACGGACTGGAGGGTGGGGAACTCCGCGTCGTCCCCGTCCAGGTACCCGATGCGGGCGTCCAGCCCGGGCAGCTCGGAACGGGCGATGCTCACGACCTCCTCGGCGAGGCCGCGGGTGGCCGCGCTGGGCGTACCCGGCACCGCGAGGACGAGCGAGGGCGCGTCCTCGGGAGCCACCAGCGGCTCGGGGCGGCGGTGCCGTCCGGGCTGGCGGGGGCGCGGCATTCGTACTGGCAGGCCGGCGGGCCCAGTGGGGGAACTCATGGCGCCGCATGTTACTGGCTATCTGGGCTCCCTTGTTCGGGGAGGGTGCAGGTGAGCGGTATCCGTCCGGTTTTGTCTGATGAGTTACGCATGATTCGGAGGTGATCTCGCCACCTGTCGGACACTTCGTGCCCCAGAGGGATCAATCCCCTTTTGTATGTACAAGCTTTATGTGTACAACGGTGAGCATTTTTTCATCACCCGGCAGAGTGAGTCGCCCGCTGACCAGATCACCCGCGACGCGTACCGCCCCGTGCAGCGGATCGCCCTCCGCCGGCACCTGCCGCGCCCGCGGGAGCAACCGCGCCAACTCCTCGGCCAGCGGTACGAGGAGCGGGTCGCCCAGCTTGAACAGGCCGCCGGTGAGGGCGACTCGGGGCTCGCCGGCCGTGGGGCAGACGGCGGCGGCCGACTCGGCGATCTGCCGCGCGGCGGCACGCAGGATCGCGACCGCGACCGGATCGCCCGCACCGGCGCACTCCGCGACCTGCGGGGCGAAGGAGGCCAGTACGGCGGGCCGGTCGGCGCGCGGATAGAGCTGCCCGGGCAGCCCGGACAGCGGCCCGAACCGCTCCTCGGCGCGGGCCCGCAGCGCGGCCGAGCCGCCGCCGCGCCCGTCGAAGGCGCGCAGCGCCGCCTCCAGGCCGGCCCGGCCGATCCAGGCGCCGCTGCCGCAGTCGCCCAGCAGATGCCCCCAGCCGTCCGCCCGCCGCCACCCGGTGAGATCGGTACCGATCGCGATCAGCCCGGTCCCGGCGGCGACCACCGCGCCCGGACGCGGACCGAGGGCGCCGATGTACGCGGTCACCGCGTCGGCGGCCAGCGCGACCGTCCGCACCCCGAGTTCGCGGGCCAGCGCGCCCGGCAGTTCGGCCCGCAGCGCGTCGCCGAGACTGGCCAGCCCGGCGGCGCCGACGACGGCCGTCGTCACCCCCGCCAGCCCGTACGAGTCGGCCAACGCCCTGGCCATGGGCAGGAGTTGCTCCAGCAGATGCCCGGGGTCGAGGCCCTGCGCCCCCGTCCGCACCGGTTCCCGGGAGACCCGGGGCGCCGAGGGCTCACGTCCCGGTACGCCGACGACGGCTCGTAGCCCCGAGCCCCCGGAGTCGACGGCGAGGAATCCCGCGCCGGCCCCCGCACCAGCCCCCGCGCCGGACCCGACGGCGAATTCCGGGCCCCGGGATTCGCCGCCCTCGTCGCTCACGGCAGACGCCAGTCCACCGGCTGTCCCCCCTGCTGGATCAGCAGGTCGTTGGCGCGGCTGAACGGGCGGGAGCCGAAGAAGCCGCGGTCCGCCGACATGGGCGAGGGGTGCGCGGACTCCACCGCCGGCAACTGGCCGAGCAGCGGGCGCAGATTGCGGGCGTCACGGCCCCACAGGATGGACACCAGCGGCTTGCCGCGGCCGGCCAGCGCCCGGATCGCCTGCTCGGTGACCTCCTCCCAGCCCTTGCCCCGGTGCGCGGCCGGGCTGCGCGGGGCCGTGGTGAGCGCCCTGTTGAGCAGCAGGACGCCCTGCTGGGTCCAGGGCGTGAGGTCGCCGTCGGACGGCTGGGGCAGGCCGAGGTCGGTGTTGAGCTCCCGGTAGATGTTGATCAGGCTGCCCGGCAGCGGGCGTACCTCGGGCGCGACCGAGAACGACAGTCCCACCGCGTGCCCCGGGGTCGGGTACGGGTCCTGGCCGACGATCAGGACGCGGACGTCGTCGAAGGGCTGCTGGAAGGCCCGCAGCACGTTCGGGCCGGCCGGGAGGTAGGTGCGTCCCGCGGCGATCTCCGCGCGCAGGAAGTCGCCCATCACGGCGATCCTCCCGGCGACTGGTTCCAGGGCCTTCGCCCAGCCCGGTTCGACGATTTCATGCAAGGGTCGTGGTGCCACGGCGTCACCCTACTGCCGTACACGGGTCGGCGATCAAGCTGAGGTCACTGTGGTCGCGGAACGACCGAGGACGACCGGACGGTTGCTCCGGATGACGGAAACCCCCTCCTTCCGGGGACCCGGTCTCAGGCGACCACCGCCGCCCGCACGCACAGCACGTCCGGCAGGTGGGAGACCAGCTGGCGCCAGCTGTCACCGTCGTCGGCCGAGGCGAACACCTCGCCGTTGCGGTTGCCGAAGTACACCCCGGCCGGGTCGCCGTCGTCCGTGCAGAGCGCGTCGCGCAGCACCGTGCCGTAGTGGTCCTCCGGCGGCAGCCCCGCCGACAGCGGTTCCCAGCTCCGGCCCGCGTCGGCCGTGCGGAAGACCCGGCAGCGGTGCTGGGCGGGCACCCGGTCCGCGTCCGCGTTGATCGGGAAGACGTACGCCGTACCGCCGCGGTGCGGATGGGCGGCCGCCGCGAAACCGAACGTGGACGGCAGCCCCGCGCCGATGTCGGTCCAGTGCGCCCCCGCGTCGTCGCTCCGGTACACGCCCCAGTGGTTCTGGAGATACAGCCGGTCCGGACTGACCGCGTCCTGGGCGATCTTGTGCACGCACTGGCCGAACTCCGGGTCGGGGTCCGGCAGGAACACCGCGGACACACCGGAGTTGGACGGCGTCCAGCTCGCGCCGCCGTCGCCGGTGCGGAACACGCCGGCCGTCGAGACGGCGACCGTCACCGCCTTCGGGTCACGCCGGTCGGTGACGACGGTGTGCAGGCCCTCACCGCCGCCGCCCGGTACCCACCTGTCACGTGTCGGGTGCTCCCACAGCGGCCGGACCAGCTCGAAGCTCTCCCCGCGGTCCTCGGACCGGTACAGCGCGGCCGGTTCGGTGCCCGCGTAGACCACCTCCGGCTCGGCGGCGGCCGGGTGCAGCTGCCAGACCCGCTCCAGCGAGGCGCCGGTGTCCTTGGGGAACCTCACGGCGGGCCGGGCCGGTTCGGTCCAGGTGCGGCCCAGGTCGTCGGAGTGGAACACCGAAGGCCCCCAGTGCGCGCTGTCCCCGCCCGCCAGCAGCCGGGGCCGCCCGCCCCGGGTGTCGATGGCGACCGAGTAGATCGCCTGCGCGTTGAAGCAGGGACGCTCGTCGAACTCCCAGGCGCCACCTCGCCGCCGCCCTAGGAACAGACCTTTCCGGGTCCCCACGGCGAGCAGTACCTCGGTCATGCCGATCACCTCCATGACGCCTTTGTCACAGCCTGTTTTCAGACACCGGCCAGTGTGCACCCCACCACTGACAGTCCCCTCCGGGATCGCGTCGTCGCAGGTCGGGGCCGTCGTGTCGGCCGGTCGAACAAGGCGGCGGAACGCGTTCCGGAAGACGCCTGCGCGAGCGGGGGCAGTCGTGCGACCGTCGACTCGGAGTTCGCCGTGAGCAACGGGGCGGCCGCTCCCGTATGGGAGGGCGGTCCGGGCTGTCCGTGCGCGCGTGAGGAGGATGCCTTTGAAGGCGTTCCGTGGTCCGAAGGTCTGGCTGTGGCGCTGGCGGCGCAACCCGCTGAAGCGTCGCGCCGACACGATGGAGGCCTGGGTGCTGCTCGGCGCCTGGCTGCTCACCCTGCTGGCCGGGGTGCTCGCCGGGCTCGCGGCGGCCCGGTCGGTCGAGGACGGGCTGGCCCGTGAGCGCGTCGAATGGCATCCGGCCGTGGCCCATGTCCTCGACAGGGCCCCCGGGTCGGCGGGAGCGAAGTCCGAGTCCTCGGAAGAGGAACGGGTCTGGACGAGAGTGGGCTGGACCGTCGCCGACGGCTCCGCGCACACCGGCCAGGCGCGGGTCCCGGCCGGCAGCAAGGTCGGCACCCCGGTCACCGTCTGGACGGACCTCCAGGGGCACCTCGTCACCCGGCCCGTCACCGCCTCCGAGGCCCACTTCCGCTCCGCGCTGATCGGCGGGATGGTCGGACTGAGCGCGGCCGCCGTCCCGTTCGTCGCCGGGCTCGTCGCGCGCGGCCGGCTGGAGCGGCGGCGGATGGACCGCTGGGACGCGGAATGGGCCCGGCTCGGACCGCAGTGGGGCCGGATGACCGGCTGACGCCCGCGCCTCCGGCACGGCCTTCCGCGACCCACCCGCCGGCGCCCGGCCGCGCGGCTTTCCGGCACTGACCCGCCGGCGCCCGGCCGTCCGGCCTCCGGTCACCGACCGGCCAGTGCCCTGCGGCAGTTGGCGAGCAGCCGCTCGTCCTGGGCGATGTCGTGGCTGCCGAACCCGCCCGGCCGTGCCGTGTGCCGCCGGGCGGTGGCGAGTTCGGCCGCCGGCAGGTCGCGCAGCGGGGCGCCCGCCGGGCCCATCGCGGCCAGCCCCTCGGCGATCGCGCCCCGGGTGTACGGGTTCTCCGACCAGGCGGTCCGGAACACCGGCAGAACGGGTTCCGGATCCCCGTCGATCCGCCACAACGCCTCTGCCGCCGCCGTGCGTTCCCACACCCGGTCGGATCCGGCCAGCCGGCGCAGCGCGGGCAGTGCCTCGCGGGCGGCCGCCCCCAGCCGCCCCAGTTGCTCGGCCGCCGTCCGGGCGCTGCGGCTCCGGCCGTGCGTCAGCTCCCGCAGCAGCACCGGCAGTACGGCGTCCGCGTCCCCCTCCGCCGACCACAGGGCTCCCGCCGCCAGGGCCGCGTGCCGGGTGTCCAGGAGCCCGCGCAGGACCGGCGCCGCCGCCCGGGCCGCCGTGCCCAGGGCGTCGAGGGCCCGCACCGCCTGCCCGACGAGGGCCTCCCGCGTCCCCAGCCCGTCCGGCGCGCCGCGCAGCAGCCGCAGCACCTCCGGCACCGCCGCCGGGTCCTTGAGGGCGGTGAGCGCCGCCAGCAGCGGAGCGGCCGACTCGGCGGCCTCGGGCGAGTCCAGCGCGACCCGGCCCAGCCGACGGCGCAACGCGGGCGCGAGCGGCGCCGCCGCCGGGCCCAGATGCACGATCTCGAAGCCCAGCCCGCCGGGCACCACCGGTCTCGCCAGCAACTGGGACAGGGCCGGCACCGCGCGCGGATCGCCGCTTCTGGCCAGTGCCTTGAGCGGACCGCCCAACGAGGGTCTGCCGCGCTCCCAGGTGTGCACCCACAGATCGGGCCGTACGGTCACCAGCGTGTGCAGCTCGTCGGCGGCGGGCGCGGCCAGCCCGAACAGCTCCGCGAGCACCGAGACGGCCGCGTCCCGCAACTGGTCCTGCTCGCGGTCCAGTTGCCTGCCGATCAGCGAGACGGGCGCCGTGAAGTCGGCCCGCCACCCGCGGAACAGTCCGGCCGACATCCACACCGCGTTGCACCGGTCCATCGGATCCGGGCTGCTCAACTGGCCGACGAGCAGGGCGATCCGGTCCGCCACCCGGTCGTCCAGCGCCCGGTGCAGGGTGCGCAGCAGAGCGGAACCCTCCTCGTCCGACGGCCGCAGCCGCCGTATCCGGCCGACCAGGGTGTCCGCGTCCGCCCGGTCCGTACCGGCCGCCCGCCGCTCGGACCGCTCCCTGAGCAGCCGGACCGCGGTCGGCACCAGGTCCGCGGGCAGCCGCTCCGGTGCGCCGAGGCCCAGTTGCCCGAGGGCGGCCAGCCGCGCCCCCGGGGTGAACGGCGGGCCGCTGCGCGCGGCCAGCAGCTCCACCGCCCCGGCCGCCCGGTCGGGACGGCACCGGACGAACAGCCCGAGGGCCTCGGTGAGGGCGCGCAGCACCTGCTCGTCGCGCTCCACCGCGATCCGCCGCCGCAACAGCGCCAGCACCCGGTCCGGCTCGTCGAGGAACCGGACCAGCGCCCCGGCCGCCGCCCGGCGCACCCCGGGGCACGGGTCGTCGGCCAGCGGCACGAACGCCTCGGCACCGGCGCCGACGGCGGCCCGGGCCCGCGGACCGGTGCTCTCCGCACCGATGCTGACCAGCAGTTCCACTATGGCGCCCCGGTCCCGGACCTCCCTGCGGGAGGCGAGCGCGAAGAGGAACGGGACGCAGGCGAGCGTCGAGTCGTACACGTTCCCCTGGTGGTGCACCGAGCCGTACATCCCGTCGAGCGCGACCTCCCGTTCGGCCGCGTCCGGCGAGGCCAGTCCGCGGAGCAGACCGGGCACGTCCGCCGCGCTGCCGTACGCGTGCCGCAGCGCGGCCCAGTCGACCTCGTCGATCCCCGTGAACACGTTGTCCTCCCCAGGCGAGTACCACCTGTTCCGGAGTCTGCACCACGGCACTGACAACAATGCGGAATCGGACGACGACTGTGTGCGATCCGTCGGCGGGCACCGGCCGGCGGGCATGCGCGAAGGGGTCAGTTCCGGCCAGGCAGGGCCCGCTCCAGGATCGCGTCGAACCCGGTGCCGGCGGGCAGCGTCCCGAACGCGTGCCCCCAGTCGCCGCCCAGCCGGGTCGCGCAGAAGGCGTCCGCCACGGCGGCCGGGGCGTACCGGACCAGCAGCGAGCCCTGGAGCGCCAGCGCCATCCGCTCCACCAGGCGGCGCGCCCCCACCTGATCGGTCTCGGCCAGTTCGTTCTTCAGCCGGGTCACGGTCGCGTCCAGCCGGGTGTCCGCCCCGCGCGCGTGTGCGAGTTCGCCGAACAGGGCGTCGGCGGCGCCGGGTTCGCGGGACAGCGCCCGCAGCACGTCCAGCGCGTTGACGTTCCCCGAGCCCTCCCAGATCGACAGCAGCGGGGCCTCGCGGTAGTGCCGGGGCATGCCGGAGTCCTCGACGTAACCGTTGCCGCCGAGGCACTCCAGGGCCTCCGCGGTGAAGGCCGGGCCGCGCTTGGTGACCCAGTACTTGCCGATGGCGGTGGCGATCCGCCTGAAGGCCCGCTCCTGCTCGTCGCCGCGCACCGCGCGGTCCGCAGCCCCCGCCAGCCGCAGGGTCAGCGTGGTCGCGGCCTCCGACTCGACGGCCAGGTCGGCCAGCACGTTCCGCATCAGCGGCTGGTCGACGAGCCGCGCGCCGAACGCGCTGCGATGCCGCGCGTGGTGGCCCGCCTCGACGAGCGTCTTGCGCATCAGGGTCGCGGAGTTCATCACGCAGTCCAGCCGGGTGCAGTTGACCATCTCGATGATGGTCTTCACGCCCCGGCCCTCGGGCCCGACCAGCCAGGCCACAGTTCCGTCGAACTCCGGCTCGGAGGACGCGTTGGAGCGGTTGCCGAGCTTGTCCTTCAGCCGCTGCACGCGGAACGCGTTGCGGCTGCCGTCCGGCAGCACGCGCGGCACCAGGAAGCACGACAGGCCGCCGGGCGCCTGGGCCAGCACCAGGAAGACGTCGCACATCGGCGCCGAGGTGAACCACTTGTGCCCGCGCAGGGTGTAGACGCCCGGCTCCGCGGTGGGCGTCGCGGCCGTCGTGTTCGTCCGTACGTCCGAACCGCCCTGCTTCTCGGTCATGCCCATCCCGGCGAGCAGCCCCGGCTTCTCGGTCGGCACGCGCAGCTCCGGCTCGTACTCCCGGCTGGTCAGCAGCGGTTCGTACACCTTGGCCAGCTCGGGCTGGGCACGCAGCGCCGGGACGGCCGCGTACGTCATCGACGTAGGACAGCCGTGTCCGGATTCGGTGTGCCCCCACACCAGCCCGCCCGCCGTCCGCGCGACATGGGCCCCCGCCCGGTCGTCCGCCCAGGCCGCCCCCGCCAGCCCCTCGGCCACCGCCGTCCGCATCAGGTGGTGCCAGCTGGGGTGGAAGTCGACCTCGTCGATCCGGTTGCCGTACCGGTCGTGGGTGCGCAGCTCCGGCTCGTGCCGGTTGGCGAGTTCACCCCATTCCTGGGCCTCCGCGCTCCCGGCCCGCACCCCGAGCCGCCGGATCCCCTCCTCGGCCCACTGTGCCCCCTCCCGGCGCAGCCCCTCGATCAGGGCCGGGTCGTCGGAGGCGTCGTACGGGGCGAGCGGCGGCGGCTGGTTGGTGACGTCGTGAGTGGCGTACTGCGGCTGCGGAAGCGCGACGGTCGAGTCCATGGCTCTCATGTTGCAGTAATTCCACGACCGCAGCAATACTGCAATATCACGCCACCCGTACAGTACGTGACCATGCGCATGAACGACGTGTCCGTCGAGCCCACCGACGTGGACCTGCGGCCGCTGTCGGCCCGGTCGGTCGTGCTGAGCCTGCTGCTGGGCACGCATCCGCCGCAGCTGCCGGTGAAGGACCTGATCCGGTACGTCGAGCCCTTCGGGGTCGGCGGCTCCACGCTCCGGGCCGCGCTCAGCCGCATGACGGCGGCCGGCGACCTGCGCCGCACCGACGACGCCGTCTACGGCCTCAGCGACCGGCTGCTGGCCCGCCAGCGCCGCCAGGACGAGGCGGTACGGCCCCGTACGCGCGCGTGGCGCGGCGACTGGGAGATGCTGGTCATCACGGCCACCGGCCGGGGCCCCGCCGCACGGGCCGACCTGCGCACCCGCCTGGCCTCTCTCCGCCTTGCCGAACTCCGCGAGGGTGTCTGGCTCCGCCCGGCGAACCTGGCGCGGCCCCTCCCCGCCGACCTGGCGGACACCGCCCAGTCCTACACGGCCCGCCCCGACCGCCCCGCAGCCGAACTGGCCGCCGAACTCTGGCCGTTGACCACCTGGTCCACCACCGCCCGGGCCCTCCTGACCCGAGCGTCCGGATCCCGCCTCCCGGCCGACCGCTTCACGGTCTTCGCGGCGGCGGTACGCCACCTGCTGGCCGACCCGGTCCTGCCCCCGGAACTCCTGTCCGCCGACTGGCCGGGCGACGAACTGCGCGCCGCGTACGCGGGCTACCGGGCGGAACTGAGGGAGCCGACGGGGTATCCGGCCGACTGAACCGCCGCAATCCGCCCTCGCCCTCCGGCGCGCCCGGCAGACATGCCGGGGCTGTGCGGCCGAGGTACCGTCGAAAGACCGTGTGCATGCGCTTCGCAGCCGACGTACAGGCCAGTGGCCCAGATGCTCCGGGAGTGCCCATGGCTCAGCAGACGAACATCGCCGCACAGTCCGCTTTCGGGGCGGCCGTCGTCGCCGGCGACCTCGACGCCTTCGACGGGATCGTCGCGGCGAACGCGACCGACCATGACCCCGCCCCGGGCCAGGGGCCGGGCCCCGAAGGGTACAAGGCCATGTTCGGTGAGTTGCGAACGGCCTTTCCGGACCTGCACGTCGAGGTGGAACACCTGGTCGCCACCGACGACGAACTGGCCTTCGCCTATGTCATCTCCGGGACGCACCTGGGACCGCTGAGGGGGCATCCGGCGACCGGCAGGAAGGTGCGCTACCGGGGCATGCAGATCAGCCGGTTCGACAGCGACGGCAAACTCGTCGAACGCTGGGGCAGCAGCGACGAACTCGGCATGCTGCGCCAGCTCGGCCTCGTCGAGGTGTGACCCGGTCACTGCCGCCTGCCCCTCCGGTACGCCTTCCGTCGGCGTCCGGACAGCACAGGCACCGGCCCTGCGAGACCCTGTGCGAAGGAGCGGGTCAGTAGCCGCCAAGGAGTGCTCGTACTCTGCGCAGGTCGTCCGGTCCGGCGGAGCTGTGCCAGCCGGACGGGTCGGCGGGGCGGCGCCCCCACAGCAGCAGGACGCGTACGGCGGCGTCGCTCTCGATGGTGGCCGGGCCCTCGGGCGCGGCGAGCCGGATGCCGCAGCTGTCGGCGTCGGCCGTCACCACGACGTCGTCCATGCCGGGCGTGCGCAGCCGGCCCTCCACGCGTCCCTCCGGTCCCAGGTCCAGACCGGTCCGGCCACGCTCCAGCAGGGGCCGGCCCACGGACACCACGCTGTGCTCCGTCATCCAGGGCTCGGTCAGCGCCTCCACGGCCGTCCGGTCGTCACCGGTCAGGTCCCAGCGATGGAGGATCAGCTCTTCCCGCATGTGCTCGGCGAAGAAGGGTGCTGTCACCGACCGCCCGGTCCACATCACCTCCGTGTCCGGGGGCAGATCCCGGGCCGCGGTATCGGTGACCTCGGTGAGCCGTTCGCACCGGTTCAGGAAGGCCTTCCACAGCTCGGTGTCGGACAGGCGCCGGTAGGGGGCTTCACGGTCGAAGCTCCGGGTCTGCACCGGGGTGCCGTCGAGGAACGCCTGGAGGACCCGCGCCAGTTCCTCGGCGTTCCCGGTCTGGTGGACCAGGACGTCCCGTACCGTCCAGGCCTCGCACCATGTTCCGTCGTCGGGGCGCCGCGCCTGCACGGCGTGGACGAAGGGGGCCAGCTCGGGCAGGACTTCCTCGACCCGGGAAGGAATCATGTGCCATGGGTAGCCCCGCGGTCCGTCGCTCAAACGGGCTTGCGCGCGGCGGCACCCCGAGCGACCGCGGCCCACGACCGGCACGCTGTCCGGGGTGAACAGCGGCAGGGCGCCCGTGATCTCCAGTATCCGGTGCAGGGCGGGGCCGGCGTGGCGGATCGTGACCGTCTTGGCGTCCTCGAGGGCCTGCTGCCGGGTGTTCAGCAGGGTGTTGAGCCCGGAGCAGTCGCAGAATCCGACACCGCCGAGGTCCAGCTCGATTCCGTGCGGCGAACGCAGGAGCGCCGAACGCAGGGCGCACCGGAGCTGCCGGTCGGTCGTGAGGTCGAGGTCGCCGCGGACCGTGACGACAGTGCTGTCGCCCTCGTCGCGGCTGTGGATCGTGAGCTCCGGCAGCTCACGCGCATCGGCTCGGTCGGGCGTCCGCCGGGCGCCGGACCGTTCTGTTTCCGGCATGATCCCGCTCCTTGCGGCATTCCTGTGCTTTCCAGATCCAGATTCACCCCGGGCATCGACACGCGTCAAGCAAAACAGGAAACCAAATTCATGCGTTTCCAAGCGTGAAATGCCAGGCGTATGATTCACCCATGGGTGGAGTACCGGAACCCCACACGGGCTGGACGTTCATCACCAATCACGCCCGCGTACTGGCGGCCATCGCAGATGATCAGAATGTTCGCGTCCGTGATATCGCCGCGCACTGCCGGCTCACGGAGCGAGCCGTCCAGAAGATCATCTCCGATCTGGAGGAGAGCGGTTTCCTCTCCCACACTCGTGAGGGGCGCGGCAACATCTACCGGATCGAACCGGGAACGGCTCTTCGGCACCCGGCCGAAGCCGGGCTCACCGTGGCCTCCTTGCTGGCCCTGCTCGCCCAGGAAGAAGCCCACACCGCGGCCCCGCCGTCCGCCGACGGCGGGCCGGACGGCGAACGTCCGTCGCTCACCTGAAGCGCCTCGCACGGACGCACCCGGCTACCGGGCCGAGACGATGTTCCCGTTCTCGTCCAGGGGTTACTCAGCGGCCGGTGCAGAAGGGCGGCCGCCACGGCGAGCGGCAGCCCGCCGGCCTGACCGTGCGGGGTGACCGCGGTGCAGGCCCCGCGGTCAGAGCTGCACGGTCATGGCGACCAGCAGCACCGCCACCCCGACGGCGAGCCAGGCGACGTAGTCGCCCAGGTGTCCCGAGTGCAGGCGCCGCAGCGGCACGACCACCCGCCGCCCGGCGGTCTCGCAGACGGCCGTGGCCCGGCCCGCGAGCGGTGACCGCAGTGCGGGACCCCATACGGCGGCTGCCGCGAGGAGCGCCGCCAGGACGGTCGAGGCGAGTGCGAGGAGCACGCCCTCGGTGCTCCAGCCGACGTCGGGCACCGGCCCGGACGGGGCGACGGGGCGGCCGAGGACGGCGGCGGTGTAGGCGGTGCGGTCGGTGAACTGCCGGGCCGCGCGGGCCAGGGCGACACCGAGGCCGGGGAACAGCCCGACGGCGAGCGCGCCGGCCAGCAGGACGGCGGGCACGGCGAGCATCGGGACGGGAATGCGACGCCGCGGATCGCGGATCCCCGGTTCCTTGCCGCCGCCGGTGGTCTCCGGCCCGGCATACCGCTCGCGCGGCCTGGGCCCGGCACCGGCGAAGATCCGGGCCCCGGCCCGGAGTACGGCCGCGACCGTGAGGGCCGACACGAACACGAACACCGCGGGCAGCCACGGGAACCGCTGCTCGCCGGCATGCTCGGTGACTGCCTTGCCCAGGCCCGTGCCGAACGGCGGCAGACCGGCGAGCGCGAGACCGCCGACCGCGAACAGCACCCCGGTCGTGGCGAACAGGGCTGCCTTCACCCCCGCGTGGGCGGCGACGTACAGGGCTACCCCGGCTGTTCCGGCCGGGGTGAGCAGCGCCGTCCCGGCGAGGAACAGGCCGACGTGGCCGACGGTGGAGAAGGCGAGCAACCGATGTCATGCCCGACGCACGCCGGAGAGAGCGACCTGCCGGACCGGCGCAGGCCCACTCCTTCGGCGGGCCTCAAGCCTCCTCGTCCTCGTCCCCCTCTTCCTCTTCCTCGTCCTCGTCCTCCGCATCCTGGTCCTCGTACTCGTCCTCGTACTCCGCCTCGGGATACTCGTCCTCCGCGGCCTCTTCCTCCTCCGCGCCGGATTCCTCCTCGGGCTCCTCGTCCTCGTACTCCGCCTCTTCCTCCTCCAGTGCCTCCTCGTGCGTGCGCACCACCTCGCCGTCGCGGATTTCACCGCGCCAGCCGTCGGCGTCCTCGTCGGAGAGGGTGACGAAGCGTTGGAAGTGCTTGGCGTCCAGCCGCAGCCGGCGTCCCTGGGCACGCCACAGGTTGCCGGTCTTCTCGAAGAAGCCCGAGGGGTAGTACTCGACGACGAGCACGATGCGCGTGAGCGTGGGCGTCAGTTCATGGAAACTGACGCATCCCTTGGTGCTGCCCTTGGCGCCGTCCGACGTCCACACGATGCGCTCGTCCGGGATCTGTTCCTGGACGGTGGCCTTCCAGGAGCGTGTGGACGGGCCCACCTTCACCTTCCAGTCGCTGCTGGTCTCGTCCCCCTGCGACACACTGCGCACGCCTTTGGTGAAGGAGCTGAACTTCTCGAACTGCGTCCAGTGGTCGTAGGCGACACGCACAGGGACACCCACATCCAGGTGCTCGATGATGGTCGTGACCTTGGAAGTGCCGGACTTGCGGCCCTTGCCGCCGCCGAACAGGCCCGAAACCTTCTCGACCGCGCTGTCCTTGATGCTCTTCGCCTTCTCGCCGATCAGGGCCTTGAGAGGAGAGTCCCCCTGGAGGACACGGGCGCCGACTTTCGGGAGGATGCCGCCGTTCTGGGCCACGTCCGCCAACTGGTCGGTGAGGTCGCCCACTTTGTCGCCCGCCACGTCCGCGAGATGCTCCACCTGTGCGCCGAGGTAGTCGACGAATTCCTCGCGCAACCGGTCGAGGCCGGAGAGTTCGTCCTGTCCGTTCTGCTGTGCCGTCCTGGCCATGGCCTACCTCCGCCGCGCGGACGCCCTCTTGGCCGTCGTCTTCTTCTTGGGGGCAGTCTTCTTGGGGGCGGCCTTCTTCGCCGCGGACTTCCTGGCCGGCGCGGCAGACTTCTTCGCCGGGGCCTTTCTCGCCGGAGCCGCGGTCCTCTTGGCCGCGGTCTTCCTGGCAGGGGCCGCCGACTTCTTCGCGGCTGCCTTCTTCGCGGGCTGTGCCTTCTTGGCGGGCTGTGCCTTCTTGGCGGTGCTCTTGCGCGCCGGCGCCTTGCGGGGCGCGGACCGCGCGGAGGGGCGTTTGGCCGTGCGGCGGCGGGGCGGCTCTTCTGTGTCGTCATCCGTCCGGCGACCGGGCCGCCGGCGCCTGGCCGCGGGCTTCCTGGGCTTCTCCTCTTCCTCCTCTTCCTCCGCCTCCTCCGGCTCCTCCTCGGGTTCCTCTTCCTCCTCGTCCGCCGCCTCCTCGTCCTCGTACTCTTCTTCCTCCTCCGGCTCCTCCTCCGCCTCGTACTCCTCTTCCTCCTGCTCTTCCTCGTCTCCCTCCTCCTTCTCGCTTCCGATCCGTGCGGTCCGCGCGTGCAAGGCGTCCGCGAGGTCGGCGAGTTTCCGGTCGGCGGCCGCCATGAGGGCCTTCCGGCCGGCCTCCTTGAATTCGCCGCGCACCTGCTCGTTGAGGTCCGCGACCTGGGGAATCTCCTGGAGCTTGCGCAGCCCCTCGGTGAGCAGTTGCTGAGGTTCGAGGCCGACACGGCGGCCCGCGAGATAGGTGGCCAGTCCGAAGGCGAGTTTTCCCTTCTTGACCCTGCCGAGGACGTAGCCACCGGCGACTGCGGCAGCGAGAGCGACCTTCGTCGAATCGTTCATCGATCCTTCCCTCCAGCGAGCCGCTGTCCGGTCGCACGGCGGCTCGCGACCGCCATCGGCCCATCGCGGCACACTTTCAAGATGTATATGGTGAAATAGTACATTTGAGTGACGGCGGAGCGCCGCTCCAGCGACGGAGTTGGGGGACCATGCCCGCGTCAGACAAGAACGGCACAGGGAGCGGCAGGCGCCCCTCCCGCAGTGACGACACCGCACGCCGTGCCCGCAGCGGCAGCCCCCGCAAGCCCGCCGGACACTCGGCGGCCTGGGCCATGCGCTCCGCCGCGGGGCAACTGGAGGAACTCCTCGGACGCACCCCCGAGTCGGTCTCCGCCATCAAACCGACCGAGGAGGGGTGGGAAGCAGATGTCGAGGTACTCGAACTGGAGCGAGTCCCCGAGACCACCAGCGTGCTCGGCACCTACCACGTGACGCTGAGCGCGAAGGGCGAACTGCTGGCGTACGAACGGACCCGCCGGTACACGCGCGGTCAGATCGACCGGCGCCTCTGACACGACCCAGGGGGCGGCGAAGGGAGGCGCCATGACTGTGGTGCCACAGGGCGGAAGCAGCGTGTCGCGCGGCAGCACGAGCAGTCTGTACGACGTCCTGGATCTGATTCTCGACCGCGGCCTCGTCATCGACGTCTTCGTGCGCGTGTCTCTCGTCGGCATCGAAATCCTCAAGGTCGACGCTCGCATCGTCGTGGCCAGCGTGGACACCTACCTCCGGTTCGCCGAGGCATGCAACCGTCTCGACCTCGAAACGGGCAGTAAACAGCCCACCCAGCTCACCGACCTCGTCGGCGAGATCACCGAGGGCGGGGCCGAGGGCAAGTCCAAGGGGGCCCTGACCGGCGCCGTCGAGGCCGTCAAGGACACCCTGACCGGTGGCGACGGCGACGACGGCGACAAGGACGAGGAGGGCGAGGAGGGCGAGGAGGGCGAGGAGGAGCCCCGGCAGCGGCGCCGTCGACAGGCCAGAACGACCTCCCGGCGGCAGAGGGAGTGACCATGCCCGTCTACGTGTACTCCGTCGCCTCGAACGACCATCCGATGAAGCTGGACGGCGTCCACGGCGTCGGCGATCCGCCCGGCACGCTGCGCACGGTGACCGCCGGAGTCCTGTGCGCGGTCGTCAGCGACGCGCCCGAGGGCCTGCGCCCCAGGCGGCGTGATGTCCTGGCGCACCAGGAGGTCCAGGAGCGGCTGATGGCCGACGGTGCCGTGCTGCCGCTGCGGTTCGGCATGACGGCCGAGAGCGACGGCGCCGTCCGTGCGGCCCTGGAGGACAGGGCGGACGAATACCGGGAACGACTGCGCAACCTCGAAGGCACCGCCGAGTACAACCTCAGGTGCTCGTGGGAGGAGGAGGCGCTGCTGCGCCGGATCCTCCTGGAGTCCGACGAGGCCCGCGAACTCAACACCGTCATCCGGAGCGGCTCCGGCACCCCGCAGATGTCCCTCGCGCTCGGCGAACTGGTCGCGCACGAGGCCGAGGCGCGACAGCAGGCTCTCGCCAAGGGCATCGTCGAGGCGCTGCGCCCGTACGTGAGCGACGAGAGTCCCTCGCCCCCCACGGACCGTGACTTCCTCAGCATCTCCTTCCTGGTCCGGGCGGACGCGGAGGAGATGTTCCTGGCCACGGAGATCAGCCTGGCCAACCAACTGGGCGAGGAGTGCGAGGTCCGACTGCGCGGACCGCTGCCCCCGTACAGTTTCGTGTGAGAGAAGCGCGCCCATGGGCCGGCGGGGCGACCCAGGCTCGCCCTCACCCTGGTGGACCGACTACTGCCCCCACCCCGTTTCGCTGCTCGACATTGGGTACTCGGGTCGCGTGCACGATTCCCCACGGGGCTAGGAGAGTGAACGGCCATGGCCGGAGGACAGAAGGCAAAGGGCAAGATGGAAGAGGTCACGGGCAAGGCCAAGGAGACGGCCGGACGCACCGTGGGCAACGAGCGGATGATGGCCGAAGGACAGGCCAAGAAGTCGAAGGGCGCGGCCCGTCAGGCCAAGGAGAAGACGAAGGACGTGTTCAAGCACTGACAGGGAAGCTGCCGGGCGGGATCCCGTTTCGGGGATCCCGCCCGTTCGTGCAGTCGAGCGAGCCTCGTCAGCGCTCCGGGAAACAGAGCGGTGACGAGGCGTGCCCGCTCGGCAACGTGCGGATTCCCGCCGGGAGATGAGCGCCGGAACCCCCTGCTAGGGTGCGCCGATGTCAACGATCAGGCAGTTCCAGGTCACCTTCGACTGCGCGGAACCCGAGCGCCTCGCCCGCTTCTGGTGCGAGGTGCTCGGGTACGAGGTACCGCCGCCCCCGAAGGGTTTCGCCACGTGGGACGAGTACGAGCGCTCTCTCCCGGCTGAGCGGCAGGGTGCGTGGTTCGCCTGCAGTGATCCCTCGGGGGTCGGCCCGAGACTGTTCTTCCAGCGCGTTCCCGAAGGCAAGGTCGTCAAGAACCGGGTGCATCTCTGCGTGCGGGTCGGCACCGGGCTCGTGGGCGAGGAGCGCCTCGCCACCCTCGAAGCCGAGTGCGCACGGCTGATCCCGCTCGGCGCGGTACGCGTGCGGCTCCTGTACGACGGCGGCGACGACTCGTGCATCGTGATGCAGGACATCGAGGGCAACGAGTTCTGCCTCGACTGAGCAGCGGTGGGGCCGTCCGGTGCACGCAGACGGCCCCACCGCCCCGGCTCACTTGTAGGTGATGTCCGAGCTCGCGTACTTGCAGTACGTCCCGTCCGGCCCGCTCCCGTTCGTCGGCGGTTCCGCGCCGGTGTTGTTGCCGACGTACTTCTGGCAGGGCACGATCTTCTTGCTGCTGTCCCCGACGATCGTGATGTTCTTCAGCGTCGCGCTGTCGCCGTAGTTGGTGTTGATGCCGACCAGCGCGCTGCCCTTGTACGTCGCCTCGATCGTGTTGAGGTTGATGGTGCGCTTGTACTGCGTCGAGCAGTTGCCGCACGAGCGGACCAGCTTGCCGAAGTTCTGCACCGCGAAGCCGGACACGTTGAGCGTCCCGGCGCCGTTGAACTGGAACACCTTGTCGCTGGCTTCCTTCGCACCGCCGCCGGAGACGGTGTACACGTTGGACGACGAGGAGCCGCGGAAGGTCGCCGCATCCTCGCCGACGTCCTCCCACCACACGTTCTGCAGGGTGCAACTGCCCTCGCAGTGGATGCCGTCCGCGGCGGGCGCGCCGATGATGACGTTCTTCAGGACGGTGCCGGCCGCGAGGTCGAGGATCGGGTCCTGGTCCTCGCTCTGCCCGCCGGTGCCCAGGTCGCCGCTGCCGTACAGGCGCAGCATCCCGTAGTCCTTCGTGCCCGACAGCTTGATCGTCGCGGTGACGGCCTGGCTGCCGCTCGCGGTCGGCCAGGTGGCCGCGCTCGCCGAGGTTCCGGAAGTCATGATCATGCCAAACGAGAATCCCAGGGCGGCCGCCCCGGCCATCAGTGCGCGCGTACTGCTCCGTGCTCGTGAAGTCATGTCCCGTATGCCTTCTTTCGAGTGGGGGGTCCTGTCGGCGTTCCGTCAGCCGTGCAGGTGTGTGAGAGATGTTCATCATTCGGAACGCTGTGCGCTGACACCTGGCCGAACGCGGCCCTTCGATGTCCATCGGTCAGGGTGCTGAACGGAACGTAGAGTGCAAGCGCTTTCTAGTCAACGCCTCGCGCAGCATCCGTTCCGGCCGTGCCGTCGTCCCGCAAAGTGGCGTGGGAGCGCTTCCATGGGTGGCCGTGTCCATGCCACCATGCCGGGAGTTCCCCGCACGACGCCGCACCGAGCCGCGATCAGAAAGGGACAACGACGTGCCCCCCACACCCGGCCCCACCCTCAACGCACCCCGGACCAGGCCGCGTTCTACCCTCCTCGCCCTCCTGGGCGCGCTGCTGCTGCCGCTGCTCGCGGTGACGGCCGTCTTCGCACCCGCCGCCTCGGCCCGCCCCGCCGCCGTCCCCGCGGCGACCCTCACCGAGGTCACCGGCTTCGGCGAGAACCCCAGCAACCTCCAGATGTACGTGTACGTACCGAACAGCGTCACCGCCCACCCGGCCGTCGTCGTGGCCGTGCACTGGTGCGGCGGGTCGGCCCCGGCCATGTACTCGGGGACCGAATGGGCCGCACTGGCCGAGCAGTACGGCTTCGTCGTCGTTTACCCGTCGGTGACGCGGGCGAGCAAGTGCTTCGACGTGTCCTCGCCGCAGGCGCTGCGCCGGGGCGGTGGCAGCGACCCCGTCGGCATCAGGTCCATGGTCGGCTGGGTGACCGCCAACTACGCGGCGGACACCGGGAAGGTCTTCGTCACCGGCATCTCGTCCGGCGCGATGATGACCAACGTCCTGCTCGGCGACTACCCGGACGTGTTCGCCGCCGGTGCCGCCTTCTCCGGCGTCCCCTTCGGCTGCTTCGCCACCACCGACGGCTCCGAGTGGAACAGCGCCTGCTCCGGCGGCACCGTCACGCACACCCCGCAGGAGTGGGGCGACCTGGTGCGCGCCGCCTACCCCGGCTACACCGGACCCCGGCCACGGATGCAGCTCTGGCACGGCACCGACGACACCACCCTCGCCTACGCGAACTTCGGTGAGGAGATCAAACAGTGGACGAACGTCCTCGGGACGAGCCAGACACCGGCCGCCACCGACAGCCCGGTCGGCGGCTGGACGCGCACCCGCTACGGCGCCACCGGTGACCAGGCCCCCGTCGAGGCGATCAGCATCCAGGGCGTCGGCCACAACCTCTACACCTACGGCATGGCCGCCCGCGCCCTCACCTTCTTCGGCCTCGACAGCGGCGGCACCGCCCCCCACCCCCCGGCCGGCGCCTGCAAGGTGACCGTCACCACCAGCGCCTGGAACACCGGCCTGACCGCCTCCGTGACCATCACCAACACCGGTACGACGACGGTCGGCGGCTGGCAGCTCGGGTTCACCCTGCCGGACGGGCAGACCATCACCAACGGTTGGAACGCCACCTACAGCCCCGCGTCCGGTGCGGTGACGGCGGCCGACGTGTCGTACAACGCCACGATCACGCCGAACGCGAGCGTCAGCATCGGCTACCAGGCCACGCACACCGGCAACAGCGCGGCCCCCACCGCGTACACGCTCAACGGCACTCCCTGCACGGTCAGTTGACGACGGCTCCGCCGTCGCCCCTCGCCAGGAAGGTCCCCGTGAAGCCGCAGCCCAGCAGAGCGCCGCTCGCCACGCTCCTCAGCACCTGTGTCCTCGCCCTCGCCCTGGTGGTGACCGTCACGGCCGGGACCGCGCTGGTCCGCGGCCCCGGCCGGGTCACCGCGGTCACCCGCCAGGGCAGCCACTGGGTGAACACCTGGACCGGGATGCCCCAGCTCACCGAGCCCGCCAACCTGCCGCCCGCGCCCTTCACGGGGGAGAAGTCGGTCCTGGCCGACACCACCCTGCGCCAGACCGTCCGGGTGACCGTCGGCGCCCACCGGCTCCGGCTGCGCTTCTCCAACGCCTACGGCGACACCGCGCTCCCGCTCACCTCGGTGACCGTGGCGCTTCCGGCGGGCGGAAGGGCCGGGGCCGGCGCGATCGTGCCCGGCAGCCTGCACCGGGTGACGTTCTCCGGGCGCGCCGCGACCGTCGTCCCCGTCGGTGCCCAGGTCGTCTCCGATCCGGTGGACTTCGAGCTGGCCCCGGGGTCCAATCTCACGGTCACGGCGTACACCGCGCAGGGCCAGCCCGATCTGGCACTCACCTCGCACCCGGGTTCGCGCACCACGTCGTACCTCGTCGGCGGCGACCACACGCAGGACCCGGACCTGACCGGTGCGACCACGGTCGACCACTGGTACCTGCTGAGCGACGTCGAGGTCCTGGCGCCGGCCGCGACCCGGGCCGTGGCCGTCCTCGGCGACTCCCTCACCGACGGCCGGGGGTCCACGACCAACGGCAACGACCGCTGGCCGGACCAGTTCTTCGACCGCCTCCGGTCCCGGGCCGGCACGTCCGGCATCGCCGTGCTCAACCAGGCGGCAGGCGGCAACCGGGTCCTCAACGACGGCCTCGGCCCCAACGTCCTGGCCCGCCTGGACCGGGACGTCCTCTCCCGCAGCGGGGTCTCCTGGCTGATCCTCTTCGAGGGCGTCAACGACATCGGCACCGCCGCCGCCACCCCGCAGGCCCAGCAGGCCGTGGCGGACGACCTGATCGCCGCCTACCGGCAGATCGTCGTCCGCGCCCACGCCCAGGGCATCCGCGTCTACGGCGCCACCCTGCTGCCCTTCGGCGGCAACGCCTACGACGACGGCGCCGGCGTGCGGGAGGCGGCCCGGCAGCGCGTCAACGCGTGGATCCGGGGGCACGGGCACTTCGACGCGGTGCTCGACTTCGACCGGGTGGTACGGGACCCGGCCGACCCGAGCCGCCTGCGGGCCGACCTCCAGGTGGGGGACTGGCTGCACCTCAACCCGACCGGGTACGGGGTGCTGGCGGCGGCGGTGCCCACGGGGCTGTTCCACGCCTCGTAGCCGGCCTGATCCGGCTGCGGACGTACGGCAGGGAGCCGGGGCAGGTCAGCCGGCCGGCCGCGGGGCCCGCAGGCGGGCGCGTGACCTGAGCTCGGCCTCCTCGACCAGTTCGAGCATGGGCCTGCCCGGCGCGCACATCATGGTGACCACGAACTCGGTCCTGGCGTCGGGCAGGGCGTTGCCGTCCTGGTAGTGGATGACGTCACCGCCCGGCTCCCAGAACGTGCCGCCGGCCTCGACGACGCGCTCGGGCTCGCCCTCGATCTCGAAGCGGACCGCGCCCTTGAGGACGTAGCCGAACGCCGGGCCGGAGTGGCGGTGCGGCGGGGTGCCGGGGTCGCCGGGTTCCCACTCGACGTGGAGGGTCATCGCCGACGCGCCCTCGGGGACGGTGAACGGAGCGGCTTCCTGGAGCACCGTCACCGCCCGGGTCCAGCTCGGGCCGTCCGCGGCATTCCCGGGGTGCGCGTGCTGTGGGTTCTCCGCCACTGAGCCGTCCCTTCCGTGTCCGGTGCCGAGCGTGATCGACTGTACGGCGGGCAGGCTCGCGACCGGCGCGTCCGCGACCGGTGGGCGGTGACGTGTCGCGGCGGAGCTCTGCGGCGCGGGCCGCCCACGACCGGGAGCTCCGGGGCTACGGCCCCGTCACCGCCACGCCGAGTTCGGTGGCCGCGCGCACGGCGAACCAGACCTCGGTGAAGGCGGCGGTCGTCGACAGGTCCCGGCCGGTCACCTCGCCGAAACGGCGCAGCCGGTAGGCGAGGGTGTTGGGGTGGACGTGGAGGGCCGCGGCGGCCTCCTCGGTGCGGCGGTCGCGTTCCATCCAGGTACGGACGGAGAGCAGCAGCTGTGACCCGTGTGCCGCGTCGTAGCGCAGGGCCTCGCCGAGGACCTGCTCGACCAGCGCCGACAGCAGCCGGCGGTCCTCGGGCAGCCAGCGCCCGGTGGCGTCCTCGCCGTAGTGGACGAGCGGCTTGCCCGCCTCCTCCGCGCGTCCGGCCGCCCATTCCGCCTCCTGCTGGGCGACCCGCAGGGGCTCGCCCACGGTGAAGGGACGGCTCACCCCGCACACCGCGCCGGGCAGCTCGGCCAGCGCCTCGGTGAAGCCGGGTTCGGCCAGTACCAACCGGTCCTCGCCGCGGCGCAGGGTCAGGTGCGGATGGCCGGACAGCGCGCCCTCCAGCTGCTCGTCCTGGGTGCGCCGGAGCACCGCGAGGACGACGGGCCGCTGGGTGCCGAGGCCGTGGTGGGCCAGCCGGCGCTGCGCGATGGCCGGGTCGAGGGTGTCCTGGAGCAGCTCGGCGAGGGTCTCGGCCCCCTCCCGCCGCAGCACCTCGCGCTCCTGGCGCACCATCGCGAGCCGCAGGGCGGCGACGGTGGCCAGGTGCTGGACGACGGCCAGTCCGGCCGGCCGGGCGCCGACCTGTTCCAGTGCGACCAGGTAGCCGGCCGCGCCGCCCGGGCCGAGGACGGGGAGCACGAAGCCGCCGGGCACGGTCGGCGGGGCGTCCGGGTCCGCCGGGAGCACCGAGAGGTCCTCGGGCGCCGGATGCCGGGCAGCAGCGGGCGCCCCTGGGCGGTGCACAGGAAGAGGCGGTAGCCGCTGAGCTGCTCCAGGCGGTCGAAGAGCGCGGGGATGTCCAGGTTCTCCTCGGCCATCCAGCGCAGCGCGCCGAAGACCTGGAGCTGGGCGCCGAGCCGTTCCGCGGCGTTCTCGCTGACCGCGGCGGCGACCTCCTGCGCGATGGTGACGAAGGGAACGGCGAGCGGCACCTCAAGGACCGGGAAGCCGCGCTCCTCGGCCGCGGCGAGGAAGGCCTGCCGCAGCGGTGGGGTGCGCAGCTGGGTGCTGAGGACCAGCGCCGCGACGCCCGCGTCGTCGAGCCGCTCCAGGTAGCGCCGCTGCGCCTCGCCGCCGCGGGGCACGGCGAGGCCCACGGTCATGAGGACCTCCGAGCCCAGCAGCCAGGGGGTGGGGTCCTCCAGTTCGCTGACGTGCGCCCAGGACACCGTGCGGCCCAGGCCGCCGCCGCCCGCGAGCAGGCGCATCTGGAGCGCCGGGAAGGAGAGGAGGTCGCCGACGGTGAGGACGGAACGCGACGTGGCTTTGTGGTCGGACACAAGTCAACTGTAGTTCTTGGTGCCGTCAACAATTGACCGTACGGGCCGCCCGTTCGCAGACTGAGGCATCCCCTGCTACCGGAACCACTAGCTCCGGTCCAGGGCCCGCCCACCCGGCGGGGTACGCCCCAGACTCGACAGGAAGGTGCCCGATGACGACCGAGCCCCGTGGACCCGTGGACTCCTCCCGCGTCCCCCGCTATGCGGGACCGGCGACCTTCGCCCGGCTGCCGCGGCTGGACGAGGTGCCCCGCGCGGACATCGCCGTCGTCGGCGTCCCCTTCGACACCGGTGTCTCCTACCGGCCCGGCGCCCGCTTCGCCCCGGCCGCGGTGCGCGAGGCCTCCCGGCTGCTGCGCCCGTACCACCCGGCACTGGACGTGTCGCCGTTCGCGGCGGTCCAGGTCGCCGACGCCGGTGACATCCCGGTGAACCCCTTCGACATCAACGAGGCGATCGAGACCGTCGAGCACGAGGCCTCCCGCCTCCAGTCCGACGGCACCAAGCTCGTCACCATCGGCGGCGACCACACCATCGCGCTGCCGCTGCTGCGCGCGGTCGCCAAGCGGCACGGACCGGTCGCCGTCCTGCACTTCGACGCCCATCTCGACACCTGGGACACCTACTTCGGCGCCGAGTACACCCACGGCACCCCCTTCCGCCGCGCCGTCGAGGAGGGCATCGTCGACACCGAGGCGCTCAGCCACGTCGGCACCCGCGGCCCCCTGTACGGCAAGCGGGACCTGGAGGAGGACCGGCGCCTCGGCTTCGGCATCGTCACCTCCTCCGACGTACTGCGCCGCGGGGTCGACGAGACGGTGGACGCGCTGCGGCAGCGCATCGGCGACCGGCCGCTGTACGTGTCCGTCGACATCGACGTCCTCGACCCCGCCCACGCCCCCGGCACCGGGACCCCGGAGGCCGGCGGCATGACCTCGCGTGAGCTGCTGGAGATCCTGCGCGGCCTCGCCGGGCTCAATCTGGTCGGCGGCGACGTCGTCGAGGTGGCCCCCGCCTACGACCACGCCGACATCACCTCCGTCGCCGCGTCGCACGTCGCCTACGACCTGATCAGCCTGTTCACCCTGGACTCCGCCGGCCCTCGCGAGGAGCAGACATGACCACCAGCCCCCAAGCGGAGCAGCACGACGCCCCGTCGCTGACCGAGATCGAGACGTACGGGGTGGAGCGCATCCCGGACGCCGACCGCACCGCCCGGCCGCTCGACCTGTTCCGGGTCGCCTTCGGCGGCGCGAACACCTTCGCCACCTGTGTCCTCGGCGCATTCCCGATCCTGTTCGGGCTCTCCTTCTGGCAGGGCCTGGCGGCCACCGGCCTCGGGCTCGCCGTCGGCGCGCTGATCCTCGCGCCGCTGGCCGTGTTCGGGCCGCTGAACGGCACCAACAACTCGGTGTCCTCCTCCGCCCACCTGGGCGTGCACGGCCGGGTCGTCGGATCCTTCCTCTCCCTGCTGACCGCGGTCGCCTTCTTCTCCATCTCCGTGTGGTCCTCCGGCGACGCCCTCGTCGGCGGCGCGCACCGGATGTTCCACCTGCCGACCAACGAGGGCGTGTACGCGCTCGCGTACGGGCTGTTCGCCGCGCTGGTGCTGACGGTGTGCATCTACGGCTTCCGGTTCATGCTCTTCGTGAACAAGATCGCGGTGGCCGCCGCCTCCCTCCTCTTCGTCCTCGGTCTCTTCGCGTTCGGCGGCGACTTCGACGCCGGCTACCAGGGCAGCTTCCACTCGCTGAGCGCCCCCGGCTTCTGGCCGGCGTTCATCGGCTCCGCGCTGATCGTGCTCTCCAACCCCGTCTCGTTCGGGGCCTTCCTCGGCGACTGGGCCCGCTACATCCCCGCCGACACCCCGCGCCGCCGGGTGATGGGCGCGGCCTTCCTCTCCCAGATCGCGACGATCCTGCCGTTCTTCTTCGGCCTGGCGACCGCCTCGATCATCGCCGCGAAGGCCGGGAACTTCCTCGACCCGAGCGCCCCGGACTACGTCGGCGGGCTGCTGGCCGTCTCGCCCTCCTGGTACTTCCTGCCGGTCTGCCTGCTCGCGCTGATCGGCGGCATGTCCACCGGCACCACCTCGCTCTACGGCACCGGTCTCGACTTCGCCAGCGTCTTCCCCCGGTTCAGCCGGGTGCAGGCCACCGTGTTCATCGGCGTCCTGTCGATCGGCTTCATCTTCGTCGGCCGGTTCGCCGCCAACCTGACCCAGTCGATCTCCACCTTCGCGACGCTGATCATCGTCTGCACCGCGCCCTGGATGGTCATCATGACCCTGGGCTTCCTCACCCGCCGCGGCTGGTACGACCCCGACTCGCTCCAGGTCTTCAACCGCCGTCAGCGGGGCGGGCGTTACTGGTTCACGCACGGCTGGAACTGGCGGGGCATGGCCGCCTGGCTGGCCTCCGCGCTCCTGGCGGTCCAGTTCGTCAACCTCCCGGGCCAGTTCGTCGGCGCCCTCGGCGACCTCGCGGGCGGAGTGGACATCTCGCTGCCCGTCGGTCTGGGCCTGGCCGCGGTCAGCTACCTCGCCCTGCTGTGGCTCTTCCCCGAGCCCCGTGCCGTCTTCGGCCCCGAGGGTCCGCGACTGGTGCGTGCCGTCGACACCCCGGTGCCGCCGATCACGGCCGCCGACGGCGCCCCCGTCGCCGTCCCCGAGCCGGCGGAGGTGTGAGCGGGATGCGCCTGATCGACCTGTCGGTGCCGCTGCGCACCGGCATGCCGGTCTACCCCGGCGACCCGGAGGTGGACATCCGGCCCGCGCTCACCGCGGCCCAGGACGGCGTCAACGTCCTCCAGGTGCACATGGGTTCGCAGTCCGGCACGCACGTGGACGCGCCCTCCCACATCGAGGACGGCCTGCCCGCGCTGGACCAGCTGCCGCTGGACCGCTTCGACGGCCCCGCCCACGTCGTCGACGCCCGGGGCCTCGCGCCCCGGGCGGCCATCGGGCCGGAGCTGCTGGCCCGCGTCCCGGCCGGCCGGATCGTGCTGATCGCCACCGGCTGGTCCGCGCACTGGGGCACCGACGCCTACCACGCCCATCCCTACCTGACCGAGGAGGCGGCCGCCCTCCTGGTCGCCCGCGGCGTGCACACCGTCGGCATCGACGCCCTCAGTGTCGACCCCACCCCCGGCGAGACCCTGCCCGCCCACCGCATCCTGTGCGGCGCCGACGCAGTCATCGCCGAGAACCTCACCAACCTCGCCGAGGTCCTGGATGCCCAGGACGCCGGCCACGACGTGCACGTCAGCCTCTTCCCCCTGCACCTGCCCGGCGCGGACGGCGCACCCGTCCGCGCGGTGGCCCGGATCTCGGAGCCGAAACCTTGAGCAACGACCACGACACCGCCCTCGCCGCGGCGGACGCCCTGATCGCCGCCTTCGCCGAGGGCCGCACCGACGACTAC
The DNA here is from genome assembly GCF_053611985.1 of Streptomyces sp. NPDC054770. Lineage (NCBI taxonomy): Bacteria > Bacillati > Actinomycetota > Actinomycetes > Kitasatosporales > Streptomycetaceae > Streptomyces > Streptomyces sp. NPDC054770. Next base: position 159,823 of record NZ_JBSHBL010000010.1, on the reverse strand, counting down.
TTCGCCGCCTTCGCGCCCGACGCCACGTTCGTCTTCCACACCACCGACCGGCGGCTGGACTCCACCGAGGAGTACCGAGCCCTTTGGCAGAAGTGGAGCGAGGAGGACGCCTTCCGCGTCCTGTCCTGCGCCTCGACCGACCGCCGCCTCCAGCTCGTCGGCGACACGGCCGTGTTCACCCACTCGGTGACCACCCGGGTCTCCACCACGGCCGGAGAGGAAGTTCTCCACGAGCGCGAGACCATCGTCTTCCACCGTGCCGACGACGGGCACTGGCGGGCCGTCCACGAGCACCTTTCCACCGACCCCTCCACCGCGCCCCAAAGAGGCGCGGGGAACTGCGCGACCAGCCACAACGGCGCCGCAGCCGAATGACGGCACATCGCGGCACTTCCGGCGGACCGCTCAGGCGGATTCCGCTCCGCTGGGAACCGCCCCCGGCGCCGGATCCGCCTTCGCCGGCAGGTGGTTGAAGAGCAGGTTCAGGACGATCGCCGTCAGGCAGCCCGCGCTGATGCCGCTGTTCATCACCGTCTGGAACCAGTCCGGGAACTTCGCGTAGACCGTCGGCACGCCCACCGGCAGCATGCCGACCGCCACCGAGACGGCCACCACCGTCAGGTTGTTGTTGCCGTGGAAGTCGACGGCCGCCAGGGTCCTGAGGCCGCTCGCCGCGACCGTGCCGAACATCACCAGGCCCGCACCGCCCAGCACCGGAGCCGGGATCGCCGCGACCACCGCGCCCAGCTTGGGCAGCAGACCGAGCAGCACCAGGATGCCGCCGGCCGCCGCGACCACCCAGCGGCTGCGCACCCGGGTCATCCCGACCAGGCCCACGTTCTGCGCGAACGCCGTGTACGGGAAGGTGTTGAAGACACCGCCGAGGACGGTCGAGAGGCCGTCGGCACGCAGACCGTCGGCGAGCGAGCCCGGCTCGACCTTCCGGCCGGTCAGCTCGCCGACCGCGATCAGGTCACCCGTCGTCTCGGTCATCGTGACCAGGGCCACCACCAGCATGGAGACGATCGCCGAGGCCCTGAACGTCGGCGCCCCGAAGTGGAACGGCGTACTGATGCCCAGCCAGTCCGCGTCCCCGACCCCGCTGAAGTCCGTGAACCCGAAGGGGACCGCCACCGCCAGGCCCACCGCGATGCCGACCAGGACCGCGATCCGGGCGAGGTACGGGGGCGCGAACCGCTGGACGCCGAGCACCACCGCGAGCACGAAGGCCGCCAGCGCCAGGTTCTTCGGCTCCCCGAAGTCCTTCGCACCCGCGCCGCCCGCCGCCCAGTTGCCGGCGACCGGCAGCAGCGAGACCCCGATGATCAGGATCACCGTGCCCGTGACCAGCGGCGGGAAGAAGCGCAGCAGTCTGCCGAAGACGGGCGCGAGCAGCATGATCGCCAGGCCCGCCACGATCACCGAACCGTAGATCGCGGGGAGCCCGCCGCCCGTCGTACCGATGAGGACCATCGGCGAGACCGCCGCGAACGTGCAGCCCTGCATGATCGGCAGCCGGACGCCGAAGCGCCAGAAGCCGACGCACTGGATGAGCGTCGCGATGCCGCACACCAGCAGGTCGGCGGTGATCAGATACGCCAGGTCGGCGGGCGACAGCTTCATCGCGCCGCCCACGATCAGCGGAACGGCGACCGCGCCCGCGTACATCGCGAGCACGTGCTGGAGGCCGAACGCGGCCAACTGCCGTACGGGTGGGACCTCGTCGACGGGATGGACGGAGGCGCTGGTGGTGACCATGGGGACTCCAGAGCGGGGACGACATCCGGACAGCACGAGACGGTAAGCGGCTTGAACAGTTTGTTGATTTCCGACTCGTTGCCGATACGTGTCATGCCCACCTGATCGCGCGTGACTCCGCTACGACCCCGACCGCGCCGCCGCCAGCAGGGAGTTCCAGTCGGCCAGCTTGACCACGCCGCGGCCGAGCCGGGCGCCGAGCGCCGCCTCGGCCCGCTCGATCGCCTGCCAGCCCGTCCACGGCACCGGCTCGATGCCCGCAGCGCGCAGTGCGGCGACCGGATCCTCCGGCACCTGCTTGCGCAGCAGTGCGGGCGCGTCCGCCAGGAGGGAGGTCACCGTCTCCTTGGCGTCGGGCCGGTTGGTGCCGATGACGCCGGTCGGGCCGCGCTTGATCCACCCGGCCACGTAGTCGCCGGGTGTGCTGAAGCAACCGTGCAGGACACGGCCGCCCTCGTGGGGCACGGTCCCGGTCTCCTCGTCGAACGGCAGCCCGTCCAGCGGCACTCCGCGATAGCCCACCGAACGCAGCACCAACTGCGCCTCGACGGCCTCGTACTGCCCGGTGCCCCGCACCCTGCCGCGTGCGTCGATCTGCGTGCGCTCGAAGAGCACCGCGCCCACCCGCCCGCCGTCGGCGAGGAGTTCGACCGGGCGCAGGAAGAAACGCAGCCAGATGCTGCGCTCCGCACCCCGGCCGCCGGCGCCGCCCCAGTCGCGCAGCACCTCCACGTTGCGGCGCTGGGCGGCGGGCAGCCCGGAGGGGTCGGCGTAGGCCGGATCGAGCGCCAACTCGTCCGGATCCAACAGGACTTCGGTGCCCGGCAGACCGCCGAGCTCGCGCAGCTCCTTGGTGGTGAAGCGGGCCTGGGACGGGCCGCGTCGGCCCACCACGTGGACGTCCCTTATCCGGCTCGCCGCGAGCTCGGCCAGCGCCTCCTGCGGCATGTCGGTGGGGCTCAGCTCCGCGACTCCCCGGGCCAGCATCCGTGCCACGTCCACCGCGACGTTGCCGACCCCGATGACCACCGCCGACCGGGCGTCGCGCACGAACCCGGCGTCGATCGCGTCCGGGTGCGCGCTGTACCAGGACACGAACTCGGTCGCCGACCAGCTGCCCGGCAGCTCCTCGCCGGGAATCCCGAGCCGCCGGTCGGTGGCGGCGCCCACGCAGTACACCACCGCGTGGTACAGCTCCCGCAGCCGCTCCACCGGCAGGCCGCCCCTGCCCCCGATCCGGACCCCGCCGAGGAACCGCACCCGCTCGTGCTCGAGGACGGTGCGCAGGTTCCCCTGCAGTGACTTGATCTTCTCGTGGTCGGGGGCGACGCCGTACCGCACCAGACCGTACGGGCACGGCAACCGGTCCAGAACGTCCACACGGACCGTGGGGTCGAGCTGGACGAGGTTCTGGGCGGTGTAGCACCCGCTCGGCCCGGAGCCGACGACGGCGACACGCAACACGGGGGGACTCCTTGCCCGAGGGGCTGGTGTCTTCAGCATCCCACCGGCCCGGACGCCTCGACAGGGGCCGCTGGGGTGACGCGGACGCGTGTCCGGGGCCGTGAAGTGTGATCATGAGGTTACGTTGCGTATGTGCTAGAAGCATCGTTTCTTAATCTTTCTGATCGGCGCGCGGAGGACGGCACGGTGTCCGTGTCGCCGGCCTGGGAGGTACAGGAGCACACGGGAGCCACGTCGTGGTTCCAGGTCCGGCTGGCGTTCGAGGACGGCGCGCAGGTCGACGCCCTCGCCGTGGTGGCCGAGGGGCGGGTCTCCATCGAGGACGTCAAGGCGTGTCCCGCGCTCTCCCTGGCCGATCTGACGGTGCTCGCCGACTGGATCGAGGAGCCGCTCTGCCGGGCCTGCGGCATGGAGTCGTACGCGGACGACGAGCCCGAGGCGGCGGCCGAGGGCGGTGAGGCCGCAGCCTTGGCCGAGGGCGGTGAGCCCGGCGGCTCGCGGCGCGCCCGGCCCGCCTGGCCGCGCGGCATCGAGGGGAGATGGCTGGTCGCCCAGAAGTACCGGGCCGCGCAGGAGGAGGGCCTCGATCCGGTCCTCGCGGTGATGTGCGCGACCGGGCACAGCCGCCGGCGGTCGCTCCGGCTCATCGCCCAGGCGCGGGACGCGGGCTTCCTGACACCGCGTCACACCCGCCGCTGACTAACCGGGTCGGGGCCCGGATGCGGCCGGGGGCTCGGTGCGGTCCTCGGTCGCGAAGAACCGGGACAGGTCCTGCCGCCCGGGCGCCGGCGCGGACTCCGGGGGCAGGCCCAGTTTCAGGTCGAGCCCGTAGCGCTCGAACAGCTCCGCCCGCAGCGCCGGGATCGGCATCGGCACACCGGGCACCAGCGCCGCGTACACCGCCCCCATCAGCACGGCGCGCAGCATGGGGTAGTCGACGTCGACGTGGTGCGAGCCGTACCGGGCGACGGTGTCGCCCAGCAGTTCCGACAGCCGGCGCTGCTCGGGGCACTGCACGAAGCCCTCGCCCTGCAGCAGGCCGGCCATGTGCTGGCGCATCAGCACCGGCCGGTCGTGCGCGAGCCCGAGGATCGCGTCGATGGCCCGGGCCAGCCGCTCCCGCCCGTCCTCGGTGTGCGGCTCGTGCTCCAGCGCCTCCTCCAGCGTGCGGTGCATCAGCCGGTGCACGGCGGACTGGACCAGCTGGCGCTTGCCGGGGAAGTAGTACGACACCAGGCCGCGTGCGGACCCGGCCCGGTCCGCGATGGCACCCAGCGTGGTCGCCTCGAAACCGTGCTCGTCGACCAGCTCCACCGCGGCTTGCAGCAGCCGCTCGCGGGAACGCCTTCGCAATTCTTCATTGACCGAGGGGCTGCGCGGGGACATTCTGGAACTCCTGCGTTGACTGGCTGCCAGCCAACTATAATCGACGCAGTGGGCACCGCCCTGCGCGGGGCCGGTTCAGGGCTGCCGTCCGTCCGGGGCGACACGGGGGAGCGTCTCGGGCGGACGGCGCGACAGGTCAGGCCTGGGTGGGCGCGGCCGGTCGGCGGGTCGCGCCCACCAGGTCCAGGACCGGCAGCAGCGCGTCCGGCCGTTCGGCCACCGGCAGCGGGTCCACGAAGTGCACCCGGCAGCCGAGCGCCGCCGCCCCGCCGTCGGCGGGCCTGCTGTCCCCGACCATCAGCGTCCCGGCCGGCTCGGCCCCGAGCGCCTCGAGGGCGACCGTGAAGAGCCGCGGATCCGGCTTCTGGACACCGTGCTCGTACGACAGGACGTACGCGTCCACGTACGCGTCGAGCCCGTGCTCACGGAAGACCGGGCGCAGGTCCCAGCCGATGTTGCTGATCACGGCGACCGGGATCCCGTGCTCGCGCAGCGTGCGCAGGACCCGGACGGCGTCCGGGTACGGCTTCCAGGCGTCCGGGGTCATGTGCCGCTCGTACAGCGCGTCGTGCAGGGCCGGGTCCGGCAGCGCCACCCGCCGGGACAGGCCGGTGTACGCGGCCCGGTGCAGCTCCGCGCTCTCGTCCCGCACCGCCCACACCCCGGACAGCTCCTCGGGCAGTGCGGCCGGGGAGGCCCCGCCGGGCTGCGCCCCGGCCGTCTCCAGCGCTCGCGCCGTCTCCGCCAACTCGGCTTCGGAAAGCGGTATTTCGGCCTCGGCGAGCACCGCCCGCAACCAGGATTCGGCGGACTCGGCACGGAAGAGGGTCCCGGAGAAGTCGAAGAGAACGGCAGTCATGCGCCGGACTCTACCGACGGCCCGGTGCGACGCGGCGGGCTACGGGCGAGGGCTTCCCCGTCCGTCGCGCTCCCACTCGTACGCCAGTACCGCCAGTGCCACCACCAGGGCCCCGAGCAGCCAGCCGCCGAGCACGTCCGAGGGCCAGTGGACGCCGAGCCACACCCGGGTCACGCCCACGCCCACGACCGAGAGCCCGGCCGCGGCCAGGGCCGTACGCCATATCGCGCGACCGGTGCCGCAGCGGTGCAGCAGCCACAGCAGCAGGCCGCAGACCACCGTGGCCGTCATGGTGTGCCCGGAGGGGAAGGCGGCGTAGCGGGCGGAGTCGACCGGGTCGGGCCACACCGGGCGCGGGCGGCCGACGGCGGCCTTCAGGGACTGCTGGGCGACGGTCCCGAGCGCACAGGTCAGGGTCAGCCACAGGGCGGTCCACCACGCCGAGTGCCGCCACACCAGCCACACCGCCACCGCCGCGCACAGCAGGCGCATGGTCAGCGGGTCCCACACCCAGTCCGCCAGGATGCGCAGCACCTGCGTGGTGCTGTCGTCCGCCACGGCCCAGCGGTGGGTGGCGTCGGCGATGCCCTCGTCCACCGCGACCAGGGGCGGCCACTCGCCGGCCACGAGGGCGAGCAGCAGCGCCGAGGAGAGGGCGAGAACGGCGGTCGCGAGAAGCGGGGCAGGACGGTCGCTGACTGGGGGGCGCATGACGCGATCTTTGCCGAATCATTGCCCGCGGGGCAATTCCCCTGACGGGTACCGTCTCACCGGAGGGCGCGCAGGCTCGGTACGAGCGCCACCAGTACCGGGATCACCGGGACCAGGGCGGCCGTCGCGGTCAGCCGCAGCCGGTGCCGGGCGGGGAGCCGGTCCGGGGCGGTGAGCAACCGGTCCACCCGCTGCGGGACATGGGCGTGCGGGGCCGGTGCCGGGCCGAACACGCCCCGGTCCTCGTTGAGTTCGACCAGGGCGAGCGCAGTGGTGAGGCGGCCGTGGCGCCGGGAGGCCATGTCGTCGGCGGCCAGTTCGACCAGCCGGTGCATCTCGTCGCGGAACGCGGCGAACACCGGGATCTGCGGGAACCCGCCCGCCAGCGCGGCCGAGCAGTACAGCAGCCAGTCGTGCCGGGCCTGCGCGTGGCCCTGCTCATGGGCGAGTACCGCGTCCAGCTGACGCCCCTTCAGGCGGCGCAACGCGGCGGTGGTGACGACGAGTTGGGGTGCAGCCCCGGGCAGCCACCAGGCATCCGGGCGTTCCCCCTCCAGGACGACCAGCCGGCCGTCGGCCGGTTCCTCGCCGGGCAACAGCGGCGCGCGGAGCAGGAGTTCGGCCCGGCGCCGAGTGCGCCCGGACCTGGCCCGGACGATCTCCCGCACCAGCATCGCCCCGCTCCACAGCCCGGCGCAGGCGAGCGTGACCGCGGTCGCGGCCGCCCACGGGCCGGTCGTACCCAGCGCGTAGGCGTCCATCACCCCGCTCGGGGCGGTCGCGAACACCTGCCCGCGCACCGCCTGCCAGGCCGCCGCCGCGCTCAGCGTCATCGACAGCGCGCAGCACAGCAGTACGGTCGCCACCACGCACTGCCACACCCACAGGGCGACCACCGGTTCCCGGTCCGTCCAGTCGGCCCGGGCGAGGAACCGGGGGCCGACCGCGGCGGTCAAGGCGCCGAGCAGCAGCAGTGCCACGGGGACCATCATGGCCAGCACCCTATGAGCGGGGGGCCGCCGAGGGGTACAGCCCATTGCGCCAAAGTGACGCAAGCAACGTTTGCGCCGCGAGTGGCGTCACCTCCTCACAGCGCCAGCAGCATCGCCACCATCCCGATCCCCATCGACAGGCGGCAGGTCCGCGCGAGTTCGGGCCGGTCGCCCCACCTGACCGCGCCCGTCCTGACGGCCACCGCGCCTGTCCCGGCGGCGACCGCGCCCGGGACGAGCCGCGCGCCGGACAGCAGCACATAGCCGGTGAAGTACAGCAGCAACGGCCCGGTCACCAGCGGGACTCCGGCGCCGCCGTGATGGTGGGCGCCGGGGGAGGCCGCCATCGCCACCGCCATGTAGACCATCGCCGCCGCCCCCACCAGATGGTGCAGATGGTGCGGACTGCTGCGGGCGCTCCACAGGGCGCGCAGCGCGGCCGCGCCGAACACCGCCGCGTACAGCGGCCACGCCCACCCCGGCGGGGTGAACACCGTCGCGGGCACGGCCATGACGGCCATGCCGAACCCCATCAGCGCCTCGCCGCCCGCGGCGCGCCGCTGTTCCTCGACACTGCTGCGCATCCGCAGCAGACAGTAGGCCCCGGTCGCCGCACACAGCGCCACCAGCAGCCAGCCGGGCGAAGCCGGTCCGTGCACGGCGCACCTCCCCGCTCGACGTCGCGTCGATGGATGCGATGCCCCGGCCGCACGGCGCGCACGCGAGCGCAAGGATGTACACGGGGAGCATTCGCCGGAGCACGGTACGTGACCAGTGTCGTTCGGAAAAAATTTACTGGTAAAACACGTGCTAAATTGATGGGTATGAGCACCGCGACCCCTGCGACCACCCGCCGTCTGCCCCTCGCCGGCGCGCTGCGCCTCGGCCGCCCCGCCGACATCTGGTTCAAGCCCGCCGTGAGCGTGGTCGCCGCGGTCGCCCCGCCCAACCTGACCCTGCTGGCCCTCGGCCGCCTCGACCTGGCGATGTACACGATGGCCGGATCGCTGTGCGCCCTCTACGGCCACAACCGCCCCTATCCCGCCCGCGCCCGCACCCTGGCCCTGGTGGTCCTCGGCATGGTCGGCGGCCTCGCCCTCGCCCTCGTCGCCGCCTCGCTCACCACGAACGCGGTCGCCCTGGTCACCGTCGGCGCGCTGCTGGCCGCCGTCCAGAAGGTCCTCTGCGACGCCACCCGGGTCGGGCCGCCCGGAAACGTGGTCCTCACCTTCATCAGCTCCGCCTCCCTGTTCGCCCCGCAGACCCTCGGCCAGGTCCCCGGCCACGTCGGCCTCGCCCTGGCGGCGGGCGCCTGGGCCTGGCTGGTCGGCATGGCCCCCGGGCTGCTGCGCCCGCACGGCCCCGAACGCCGGGCCACCGCCCACGCCCTGAACGCCACCGCGGCCTACGCCGACACCCAGGGCACCCAGGGCACCCAGGGCAGCAACGGCACCGCCAGCACCGGCGACGGCCACGACAGGGCCCGGGCCGCCGCGGCCGCCGCCGTGCAGGCCGCCTGGCAGGCACTGCTCGCCACCGGCGCCCGCACCGACCGCACCCGACGCGCCCTCGAACACCTCGTCGTCCGCGCCGAGGTCGCCCTCGCCGCCCCCGCCGACGCCGACCCGCGGCTGCTCCGCGACTGGGCCCGGGTCCTGCGCGGCACCGGACGCGTCCCCCGGGTGGCCGGGGCCGACGACGACCTGCTCGGCTTCGACGCCGAACGCGCCGTACCGCAGCGCCCGCTGTGGCACCGGCTCGGCCCGCTCGCCCCCCTCGCCGCCCGTACCGTGCTCGGCTGCGCCCTGGCCGGCTACGCCTCCCTCGCCCTCGGCGTCGGCCGCCCCTACTGGGCGCTGGTCACCGCCGCCTCCCTCTACCAGGCCAACGTCACCCTCACCTGGAGCCGGGGCGTCCAGCGCGTCGTCGGCAACCTCCTCGGCGTCCTCGTCTTCGCCGCCGTCGTACCGCTCGCCCACCTGCACCCTGCCGTCCTGGTGCTCTGCTGCCTCGCCTTCAACTTCGGCGCCGAGGCGCTGATGAGCCGCAACTACTGGCTGGGCAGCGTCTGCGTCACCCCGATGGCCCTCCTCGTCACCGAGTTCGCCCGCACCCAGAACGCCGGACAGCTGATCACCGAGCGGGTCGTGGACACCCTGGTCGGCGCGCTCGTCGGCTTCGCAGCCGCCGCCGTCGTCACCAACCGCCGGGCCGGCGACGGCCTCGAACACGCCCTGACCGCCGTCGAGCGGGCCCGCGAACAGGCCGCCCGGCTGCTCGCCGAGCCGCAGCCGGCGCCGCGTGCCCTGGAGGCCGCCCGGCGCGCCCTGGCCGCCGCCCTGGCCGACCTGCGCGCCACGGCCGACGCCGCGTCCGGCGAGTGGTGGCAACGCGCACTGCCCCAGGAGCGGGTCGTGCTCGCCGAGCAGTCCGGACACCGTACGCTCGCCGCGACGGTACGACGCCAGGGAACGCACTCCTGGGACGGCGCGAGGACAACGGAGGACGTACGGCCATGACGGCGACGAGCGGACGACCGGCGGCCGGGAGCGAAGCGGGCAGAGGCACGGGCGAGGACGCGGGGCGGGTCGACACCGTCGCCGCCGTCGTCCGGCAGTGGCAGAGCGTCCATCCCGCGCTGGACACCGGGCCCATGGAGGTCATCGGCCGGATCAACCGCTGCGCCGCCCTGCTCCAGCAGGCCGAGGACGCCCCGCTGCGCCGGGCCGGCCTCAGCCGCCCCGAGTTCGACCTGCTCGGCGCGCTCCGCCGCACCGGCCACGAGCTGACGCCGAGCGAGCTCGCCAAGGAGACCTTCTCCTCCGGCGCCGCCGTCACCAAACGCCTCAAGCAGCTCACCGAGCGCGGCCTGGTCGAGCGGCGCGGCGACGCCCGTGACCGCAGGGTCGCCCACCTCCGCCTCACCGACGCGGGCCGCGACCTCGTCGACGGCCTCCTGCCCGAGCAACTCGCCTACGAGACGGCCGTGCTGTCCGTCCTCGCCCCCGAGGGCCAGGGCGAACTTGCGGGGCTCCTCGCGGAGTTGCTGGGCCGACTGGAGGGGAGGATGGGCGCGCTGCGGGCCTGACCGCCGGCCCGGCCCCCGTCCCCGCCCCCGCTGGAAGTGCCGCGATCTGCCGTCGGTCGACCGCGGCTTCGTCGTGGCTGGTCGCGCAGTTCCCGGCGCCCCTCTAGGGCGCTACGGTCGGCCGGTAGCGCAGCGGATGGTCGGCCGGCACCTCCACCAGCACGATCCTGATGCCGTCCGGATCGGCGATCCACATCTCGACCAGGCCCCACGGCTCCTTCACGGGCGGCCGCACGATCTCGACGCCGTGCGCCACCAGCTCCTCGTGTGCCGCCGCGACGTCCGCGACCTGCAACCACAACTGCACGGCTGGGGAAGGCGGGATGTCCGACCGCCCGGAGACCTCCAGGAACCCGCCGCCGAGGAAGTAGACCGTGCCGCGCTCGGCCCCCGTACCGAACTCACGGTAGACGTCGAGGCCGAGCCGCTCGCCGTAGAAGGCGCGGGACCGCTCGGGGTCGGTGGGGTGGATCAGCGTACGGCTGCTCAGTACATGCACCATGCAACCGGAGCGTAGTGGCAGGCCGCCCCGGGACGGGGTCGTGACCTGGGAATCCGGAGCCGCGCCGCGGGGATAGGCTCGGGTCCGGCTCAGTCGCGCTTGAGATCGGAGAACCCGCACATGGAGAACGCCGCCGTCGGATCGGCCTTCCGCGACGCCACCGACGCCGACGTGGACGTCCTGGTCGCGTTGATCGAGTCGGCCTACCGGGGCGACGCCAGCCGGGTCGGCTGGACCACCGAGGCGGACATCCTGGAGGGGCAGCGGACGGACCCGGAGGGCGTCCTCGAAGTGATCAAGGGGCCGGACGGCAAGCTGCTCGTCGTCGAGCGGGACGGCGCGGTCGTCGCCTGCTGCCAGCTCGAACACCGCGGCACCCACGCCTACTTCGGCATGTTCGCGGTGAGTCCCGCCCTCCAGGGCTCCGGCCTCGGCAAGGTCGTCATCGCCGAGGCGGAGCGCCAGGCACGCGAGGACTGGGGCGCCACGGAGATGCACATGACAGTGATCTCGGTACGCGACGACCTGATCGCCTGGTACGAGCGGCGCGGCTACCGCCGTACGGGAAGGATGACGCCGTTCCCGTACGGCGAGGAGCGTTTCGGCATTCCGCAGCGCGCCGATCTGCAGTTCGAGCTGCTGGTCAAGCCGCTGGTGTGAGGCGCGGGCCGGTGTTCACGCGGTGAAGCGGGCGGTGCGCTTGATCTCCGGGTAGTCGGTCGTCGCGCCGTCCAGCTGGAGCGCCCGCACCAGCCGCAGGTCGTCCTGGGTGTTCACCACCCAGCCGATCACCCGCAGGTCCGCCTTGCGGGCGTGCTCGACGACCTCCAGGGTCAGCCGGCGGATGTTCAGGCAGAGGGTCGCCGCCCCCGCCTCCTGGGCCCGCTCCACCACGTCGGTGCCGTAGCGGCTCGCGATCAGCGCGGTGCGCACCCCCGGCACCAGCCGGGCGATCTCGGCGACCGCCTCGTCGTGGAACGAGGACACCTCCACCCGGGACACCAGGTCCCGCCGCTGCATGACCTCGGCCAGTGCCCGGGCCGCGGCCACGTCCTTGATCTCGGCCTGCAACGGGGTCCGCACCGCGTCCAGGACCTCCTCGAACACCGGTACTCGCTCGCCCCGGCCGGCATCCAGCGCGCGCAGTTCCTCCAGGGTCTTGTCGGCGATCGCGCCGGTGCCGTCGGTCGTGCGGTCCACCTCCGCGTCGTGCATGACGACCAGGGCGCCGTCCTTGCTGAGGTGGAGATCGAGTTCGATCAGGTCGAGGCCGGCCTGCTGGGCGGCGACGAAGGAACGGAGGGTGTTCTCGGGCTCGACGCCCATGACTCCGCGGTGACCGATGGTAAGGAAGTTCAAGATTCAACTCGCTTCCGTCGACGGCGGCGGTGGGGCAGGCGCGCGAACCGTACGACGGACGTCGCTGTCCACGCGGCTGGGCGCAGCCTAATGGCCGCCCGTCGCGATGTACCCGTACGTACACGGGGGGATTGGTGCGCCGGGTGCGCGACGCCTGGCCCGTGCCCCGGTCGGCGGTCACCCGGGGGTGGGCGCGTCCCGCCGTGCGTTGACCGGCCGGATCCATGCGGTCCCCGGGAGCTGACGCTCCGTCACCGGCTGCGGTGAATGTGAGCGCCTTCACGGTTTCAGACAGGAAAAAGCGCGGTGAAGAAGGAGTGAGGCAGGATAATTTCCCGAGGGCCCCCTTGCTGGGAGAAAGCTCGTATGCATACGGTGTCCTTACGGAAGCTTCTCCCGTGGAGGATGGGACATGACGGAAATTCTTGTGCAGGTGGGTTCGGAGGAGCAGGTTCCTCCCGTGACCAGGGTGGTCGAGCACCCGGCGTGGCCCGTGCTCAAGGATGCCGTGGAGCAGATCCGGCCATGGCAGTCGAAGGACGGGTCCATCGACTTCGAGGCCGAGGGCACGCCCGCGCGGACCGACGCCGAGGCCGCCGTACGGCGTGTCGTCGAGGCGGTGGAGGAGCTGTCCCCGCTGCTCCCGCACGACACCGCCTACCACCGGGCGCTCGTGGCGGACCTGCGGCGCTGGGCCGACGGAGGATTCCAGGTGCCCGACTTCCTCGACTCGCTGCTGGCCTTCCAGCCCGCCGCGGGCCGCGCGCACGGGCTCGAGCACCTGGTCGTCTTCCCGATGTACACGCAGAACGGCAACCCGGACCGCAACCTGGAGGCGGTCGTGCTGCGCATGGTCTGGCCGGACTGGCTGGCCGAGCTGGAGCGCACCCGGTACGACAACCCGCTGTTCTGCGGTATCACCTTCGAGGACTTCACGGCCGGCTACGACACCAACTCCGCCGTCCTCTTCCCGGAGACCATCGCCGTGCGCGAGGCGCCGGAACGATTCTCCTGGGGCGGTATCTTCTGCGACCGCGAGGCCGCCCGGTTCCGCCGGGTCACCGACGCGGCCGTCGACATCCTCGGCCTGAACCTGCCCGAGGACATCGCGGCGATGGTCCACGACCAGAAGCGCTGCGAGGAGGCCTTCGTGCTGTGGGACATGGTCCACGACCGCACCCACAGCCACGGCGACCTGCCCTTCGACCCGTTCATGATCAAGCAGCGCCAGCCGTTCTGGATGTACGGCCTGGAGGAGCTGCGCTGCGACCTCACCGCCTTCAAGGAGGCCGTGAAGCTGGCGGCCGACGGCGTCCCGCAGGCCCGTGACGTGCAGTACGCGGTGCTCTTCGACCGCATGTTCCGCTTCCCGGTCACCGGCGACCGGGTCCGCAACTACGACGGGCTGGGCGGTCAGCTGCTCTTCGCCTACCTGCACAAGCACGACGTGGTCCGCTGGACCGACAACAAGCTCGCCATCGACTGGGAGCGCGCCCCGCAGGTCACCAACCAGCTGTGCGCCGAGATCGAGAAGCTGTACAAGGACGGCATCGACCGCCCGAAGCTCGTCCACTGGTTCGCCGGTTACGAGCTGGTCGCCACCTACCTCGCCCCGCACCCCGGCTCCAAGTGGGCCAAGGGTCCCGACGCCCTGGACCTGACCCTGCCGCCGCGCAAGCTCGTGGACGACGTGCTTCCGGACGAGTTTCCGCTGAGCATGTTCTACGAGGCCCTGTCCAAGAAACTGAAGAACGTGATCGCCGAGACCAAGGGCATCACGGCGGACAGCGCCGAGCCGGTCGCCGCGTGAGCGACGGGCTGCGGAACACGGCTCAAGAGGGGAACGACATGGTGGGCAACGGGGCTCTCAGAGGTGCGGTGATCGCGGTGGCCGGCGCGGGCGGACCCGCAGGGCGTGCGACGCTGATGCGGCTGGCCGAGGCCGGCGCGACCGTCGTCGGGGCGGACAACGACCCGCAGCGTCTGTCGGAGGCGGTGGACGCGGCCCGCTATGCCTCCGGCGGCGCGACCGTCACGGGTGACACGGTGGACCTGCTCGACCTCCAGTCCACCCGGGACTGGGCCACCCACATCGAGAAGGACTTCGGGCGCGTCGACGGTCTCGTGCACCTGGTGGGCGGCTGGCGCGGCAGTGAGACCTTCACCAAGACCAGCCTGGACGACTGGGACTTCCTGGAGCTGCTCCTCGTCAAGACCGTGCAGCACACCTCCCTCGCCTTCCACGAGGCGCTGCAGCGCAGCGAGCGCGGCCGGTACGTCCTGATCAGCGCCGCCGCCGCGAGCAAGCCCACCGCGGGCAACGCCGCGTACGCCGCGGGCAAGGCCGCCGCCGAGGCGTGGACGCTCGCCCTGGCCGACTACTTCCGCAAGGCCGGGGGGCCCGAGGGCCCGACCTCCGCCGCTGCCATCCTGGTGGTGAAGGCGTTGGTGCACGACGCGATGCGCGCCGAGCGGCCCAACGCGAAGTTCGCGGGCTTCACGGACGTCAAAGACCTGGCCGAGGCCATCGAGGGTGTCTGGAGCAAGACCGCCGCCGAAGTGAACGGAAACCGTCTGTGGCTGACCGAGAAGCCGTGAACCCTCCCAAGACCGACGCGCGTCGCCACCACGACCCGCAGGTCCGCGGTTTCGCCAGTGACAACTACGCCGGAGCCCACCCCGAGGTACTGGCCGCGCTGGCCCTCGCCAACGGGGGCCACCAGGTGGCGTACGGCGAGGACGAGTACACCGAGAACCTCCAGCGGATCGTCCGCAGTCACTTCGGGGCCACGGCGGAGGCCTTCCCGGTCTTCAACGGCACCGGTGCGAACGTCGTCGCGCTCCAGGCGGTCACCGACCGCTGGGGCGCGGTGATCTGCGCCGAGAGCGCCCACATCAACGTCGACGAGGGCGGCGCCCCCGAGCGCATGGGCGGCCTCAAGCTGCTCACCGTGCCCACCCCCGACGGCAAGCTCACCCCGGAGCTCATCGACCGGCAGGCGTACGGCTGGGACGACGAGCACCGCGCGATGCCGCAGGTGGTCTCGATCACCCAGAGCACCGAACTGGGCACCCTCTACACGCCGGACGAGATCCGCGCGATCTGCGAGCACGCCCACGCGCACGGAATGAAGGTGCACCTGGACGGCTCCCGGATAGCCAACGCGGCGGCCTCCCTGGACGTCCCGATGCGCACCTTCACCAACGCCGTCGGCGTCGACATCCTCTCCCTGGGCGGCACCAAGAACGGCGCCGTGTTCGGCGAGGCGGTCGTGGTGATCAACCAGGACGCCGTCAGCCACATGAAGCACCTGCGCAAGCTGTCCATGCAGCTCGCCTCCAAGATGCGCTTCGTGTCGGTGCAGCTGGAGGCCCTGCTCGCCAGGGACCTGTGGCTGCGCAACGCCCGGCACGCCAACGAGATGGCCCAGCGGCTCGCCGAGGGCGTCCGGGCCGTGCACGGGGTGGAGATCCTCCACCCGGTGCAGGCCAACGGCGTCTTCGCACGGCTCCCGCACGATGTGAGCCTGCGCCTGCAGAAGCGCTTCCGGTTCTACTTCTGGGACGAGGCGGCCGGGGACGTGCGCTGGATGTGCGCCTTCGACACGACCGAGGAGGACGTGGACGCGTTCGTGGCGGCGCTCAAGGAGGAGATGGCGCGCTGAGTGCTGCGCGGGGAGCGCCGTGATCTGCCGACCGCAGCTACGTCGTGGCTGGTCGCGCAGTTCCCCGCGCCCCTTACGGGCGCTGCAGAGCCGCCTGCCGCATAGATATGCGGTCACCTGAAAAGTCATTGACGCTCGGGTGGCCGCATTTCTATGCTCTGCGGCCATGGAGCTGATCCAGAACACCGCCGACCTGTCCGCCTACCTGGCCGCTGACGAGGTCATGGACCATCACCATCCCGTGGTCCGGGAAACGGCCGCCCGGCTGGCGGCGGGGGCGGAGGACTCGTACGGCTATGCGCGCGCCGCATATGAATTCGTGCGGGACGCCATCCCGCACTCCGCCGACGCCGACGACCCCCGGGTCACCTGGCGCGCCTCGGACGTGCTGGAGCAGCGCACCGGCATCTGCTATGCCAAGGCCCACGCCCTGGCCGCCCTGCTGCGGGCCGAGGACATCCCCGCGGCCCTGTGCTACCAGCGGCTGGCGGACGACGACGGTCACGGCCATGCCGTGCACGGACTGGTCGCCGTCCGCTTCCGCGGCGCCTGGCACCGGCAGGACCCGCGCGGCAACAAGCCAGGCGTGGACGCGCAGTTCTCCCTCGACGGCGAACGGCTGGCCTGGGTACCCGACCCGCAGTCCAATGAGATGGACTATCCGGTCCTGTACGCTGAACCTCACCCGGTCGTGCTCGGCGCGCTCAGAGCGGCGCCGGACCGCACGTACCTCTGGAAGACGCTCCCCATCGCACTCTGAGGCAACGCAGATGACTCTCACGCTCACCGTGTCCGACGAGGTGCGCGCCCTCGCGCCCGGCTTCACGCACCTCGTGATCGAGGCCCACGGCCTGGTCAACGGGCCCAGCACCGAGGCGAGTTCGGCGCTCCTCGACGACGCGGCCCACCGGCTGGCCGGACGCCTCGACGGGCGCGCCCCGCACGAGGACCCGCACATGGCCGCCTGGCGGGCGGCCTACACGGCCTTCGGCTCCAAGCCGTCCCGCACCCGCAACTCGGCCGAGGCACTGGCCAAGCGGGCCCTCGCGGACGGCGGTCTGCCCCGCATCAACCTGCTCGTGGACCTCTACAACGCGATCAGCGTCGCCCACCTGATCCCGGTCGGGGGCGAGGACCTCGACCTGATCCAGGGCGGGATGCGCCTCGTGCGTGCCACGGGGGAGGAGGACTTCGTGACCGTGGCCGGGGGCGAGGAGGCCGTCGAGCACCCCGACGCCGGCGAGGTCGTGTGGTGCGACGACGCCGGGGTCACCTGCCGCCGCTGGAACTGGCGCCAGGGCCCGCGCACCCGCCTCACCGAACGGACGACCTCGGCCGTCTTCCTGCTGGAGAGCCTGGCCCCGATGCCGGTGCCCGAGGTGGTCGCGGCGGGCGCCGAACTCGCCGAACTGCTGGAGAAGTTCAGCCCGGGCGCCCGCATCGAGGTGCGCGCGCCCGAGTCGGCGGGCTGAGGCCCGGGGCTGAGGCTCAGATCGCCTCGGCGGCCTTCAGCTGGTCCAGCGTGGGGGCCGTGCCGCCCAGGTGGGCCGGGAGCCACCAGGTGTCGGTCGCGTCCTTCGGGCGGGCCGGGTAGGCGCGCTGGGCGGCGTCCAGGAGCTCCTGGACGCGCTCGCGCAGCCGGCGGGTGATGGCGCCCGCGTACTGGTCGCGGGGGGCCTCCACAGGCTCGCCGACCCGGATGGTGACGGGCAGGTGGTTGCGCTTGAAGTTGCGCGGCTGGCCCTTGGTCCAGATGCGCTGGGTGCCCCACAGCGCCATCGGGACGAGCGGGACGCCGGCCTCCTGGGCGAGGCGCGCGGCGCCCGACTTGAAGCTCTTCAGCGTGAAGGACTGGGAGATGGTGGCCTCCGGGAAGACCCCCACGATCTCACCGGACTTCAGCGAGTCCAGCGCGTGCTGGTAGGCGGCCTCGCCCTGCTTGCGGTCCACCGGGATGTGCTTCATCCCGCGCATCAGCGGGCCGGAGATCCGGTGCCGGAACACCGACTCCTTCGCCATGAACCGCACCAGGCGCTTCTGCGGCAGCGCCGCCAGGCCGTCGAAGACGAAGTCCAGGTAGCTGATGTGATTGCTCACCAGCACGGCGCCGCCCGAGCGCGGGATGTTCTCCGAACCCTGGCAGTCGATCTTGAGGTCCCAGACCTTGAACAGCGTCTTGGCGAAACCGATGACGGGACGGTAGACCAGCTCTGCCATGGGCGGGACGGACCCTTTCTGCTCTGCCTGGGAAAGGGGCTCCCGGCGGGAAAGTTACGCAGCCGTAGGTTTACGGCGTCTCGCAGATCGTGCCCGAAGAACGGACGGGGAGCCAGCCCTGGTGCCCGGGCGCGGCGAGATTCTCGTCACGTTCTTCCCTTGATCCACCTCGCGCTTTTAACCCGCCTTTACTCCGGGTGCGCCGTCAACCGCCGGATGAGCAGGAACATCTCGCAGCCCAGGCAGTACCCGAATGCCGCATTGAGGAAGGCCGCGGCGAGCGCGGCCCCGGTCGCCGCCAGGCCCAACCAGGCGGGGCCCAGCGTGAATCCGACCAGACCGAGCCCCGCGAAGACCAGCCCCACCGCCTGTGCGAAACGCGGCGGCTCCGGCGGCTCGAACTCGGTCGGGGTACCGAGCCGCGGACGTACGGCCGTCCGGAACACCCAGCCGTACGGGGACCGGGTCACGCCACCGGCCGCGCCGAGCGCGAACGCCAGCGTCTGCCAGGCGAGGACCCAGGGGCTCCGGGTGATGAGTGCGGCGGCCAGTACGACCGTCGTCACGGCCGCGCCGAACCGCGGCCCACGTGCGTCGATGTCCATGAACCAAGGATTCCGCCCCGCGGGCCGGTAGGGGAGCCGGGAATCTTTGCAGTCTCGTGAACGCTTTTCCGGGTGTTGGGCCGTCTCGTGGATCCTTGTCCGGTGATGACCGGACTGGTGGTGTGCGCGGCGGTGCTCGCGGCGGCGAGCGTCTACGGAGTGCTGCACAGGCGGCGGAGCGGGAGGGTACGGGTGCGCGGGCGTGACGACGGCAAGCGGCTCGGGGCGGCCGAACTCGGCGGCGAACTGGGCGAACGGGCCACGCTGGTGCAGTTCTCCAGCGCCTTCTGCGCCCCCTGCCGGGCCACCCGGCGGGTGCTCGGCGAGGTCGCCGGGATGGTCCCCGGCGTGACCCATGTCGAGATCGACGCCGAGGCCCGCCTGGACCTCGTGCGCGAGCTGGAGATCCTCAAGACCCCCACCGTGCTGGTGCTCGACGCGGACGGCCGGGTGGTGCGCCGGGCCACCGGACAGCCCCGCAAGGCGGACGTCATCGCGGCGCTGGGAGAGGCGGTCTGACGGACATGCCGATGACGGTGAGGCACCTCCCATATGCCGGAACGTACTTGACTGGGCGCACCACCTATCGTCAGCCTGACCGTATGCCTCAGGAACTCCTTCTCTACGGGCGGGTCCACGTGGACCTGGCCCGCACCGCGAGCGCGCGCTGTCCGGGCTGTTGAGCAGCCACGGACCCCGACGCCGCCCCTCGCAGAAGGACAACTCCATGACGGCCACGCCCGACCTCGGCACCCCTCAGCTCGCCTCTCCCGACCTGCTCCGCTCCGCCTTCCGGCGGCACGCGGCCGGCGTGGCGGTGATCACCGCGCGCGGCGCCGACGGCCCGGTCGGCTTCACCGCCACCTCCCTCGTCTCCGTCTCCGCCGAGCCCCCGATGCTCTCCTTCGGCGTCGGCACGGGCGCCTCCAGCTGGCCCGCGATATCCACCGCCGAGCACATCGGCGTCCACATCCTCGGCGAGCACCAGGCGGAGCTCGCGGCCACCTTCGCGCGCAGCGGCGCCGACCGGTTCGGCGCGCCCACCAACTGGCGCGACGGCCATGAGGGTGTCCCGGTCCTCGACGACGTACTGGTGTGGCTGGTGTGCCGGATCGTCGCGCGCGTGCCGGCCGGCGACCACCGGATCGTGCTGGCCGAGGTGCTCCTCGGCGACCCCTCCCGCGCCGGGCGGCCGCTCCTGTACCACCAGGGCGGCTTCAACGGTCTGCGGGACTGATCACACGCGTCCCGTTCCGGGGATCACACCCCCCTCGTTCTGCGAACGCGTCGAGTTCCGGTTACGCTGCGTTGCGAAGGTCACAGTTCAAAGCGCTTGCTTAGCGGGCATGAACTGGCTGTACTGGTGAGTAATATTTCGTTCGGAGCGCGCGGCCGCCCCGACCGGGATGAGCCGCTTGAGGCGCCTATGCTGCCTGCAAGAGGCAGCCCAGAAAAGACGATGCAGTAGGAGAGCCGGCGTGAGCCTGAGGATCGTTGTCACTGTGAAGTACGTGCCCGACGCCACTGGCGACCGGCACTTCGCCGATGACCTGACCGTCGACCGTGACGACGTGGACGGTCTCCTCTCCGAGCTGGACGAGTACGCGGTCGAGCAGGCGCTGCAGATCTCGGAGAACTCGGACGACGACGTCGAGGTCACCGTGCTGACGGTGGGCCCCGAGGACGCCAAGGACGCGCTGCGCAAGGCGCTGTCGATGGGCGCGGACAGGGCGATCCACGTCGAGGACGACGACCTGCACGGCACCGACGCCATCGGCACCTCCCTGGTGCTGGCCAAGGCGATCGAGAAGGCCGGCTTCGACCTGGTGGTCTCCGGCATGGCCTCCACCGACGGCACCGCCGGTGTGGTCCCGGCCCTGCTCGCCGAGCGCCTGGGCGTCCCGCAGGTCACCCTGCTCTCCGAGGTCTCCGTCGAGGACGGTGTCGTGAAGGGCCGTCGTGACGGCGACGCCGCCAGCGAGCAGCTGGAGGCCTCCCTGCCGGCCGTGGTCTCGGTGACCGACCAGTCGGGTGAGGCGCGGTACCCGTCCTTCAAGGGCATCATGGCCGCCAAGAAGAAGCCGGTTCAGTCCTGGGACCTGTCCGACCTCGACATCGAGGCGGAGGAGGTCGGCCTGGAGGGTGCCTGGACCGCGGTCGAGAACGCCACCGCGCGTCCGGCCCGTACGGCGGGCACGATCGTCAAGGACGAGGGCGAGGGCGGCAAGCAGCTCGCCGAGTTCCTCGCGGGCCAGAAGTTCATCTGAGCCCAGCACTCGCTGACCGCCCCTCAACTTATCCAAGCAGGAGAGCATTCCCATGGCTGAAGTCCTCGTCTACGTCGACCACGTGGACGGTGCCGTCCGCAAGCCCACCCTGGAGCTGCTGACCCTGGCCCGCCGCATCGGCGAGCCCGTCGCCGTCGCGCTGGGAGGCGGCGCCGCCGACACCGCCGCCGCGCTGGCCGAGCACGGTGCGGTGAAGGTCCTCACCCACGACGCGTCCGAGTACGCCGACTACCTGGTCGTCCCGAAGGTCGACGCCCTCCAGGCCGCCGTCGAGGCCGTCTCCCCGGCCGCCGTCCTGGTCCCCTCCTCCGCCGAGGGCAAGGAGATCGCCGCCCGCCTGGCGCTGCGCATCGGCTCGGGCATCATCACCGACGCCGTCGACCTGGAGGCCGGTGACGAGGGTCCGGTGGCCACCCAGTCGGTGTTCGCCGCGTCCTTCACCACCAAGTCCCGCGTCGCCAAGGGCACCCCGGTCATCACGGTCAAGCCCAACAGCGCGGCCGTGGAGGCCGCCCCGGCCGCCGGTGCGGTCGAGGCGCTCGCGGTGACCTTCTCGGCGGCGGCCACCGGCACCAAGGTGACCGGCCGTACCGCGCGTGAGTCGACCGGGCGTCCGGAGCTGACCGAGGCCGCGATCGTGGTCTCCGGCGGCCGCGGCGTCAACGGCGCCGAGAACTTCGCGATCATCGAGGCCCTCGCGGACTCCCTCGGTGCCGCTGTCGGTGCCTCGCGTGCCGCCGTCGACGCCGGCTGGTACCCGCACACCAACCAGGTCGGCCAGACCGGCAAGAGCGTGTCCCCGCAGCTGTACATCGCCAACGGCATCTCGGGCGCGATCCAGCACCGCGCGGGCATGCAGACCTCGAAGACCATCGTGGCCGTCAACAAGGACGCCGAGGCCCCGATCTTCGAGCTGGTCGACTTCGGTGTGGTCGGCGACCTCTTCGACGTCGTCCCGCAGCTGACCGAGGAGGTCAAGGCGCGCAAGGGCTGATCCCCGCCGCCGGGCTGTCCGAGGCCCCCGGGACCGGTACGTACCGGTCCCGGGGGCCTCGTCGTGCCGTCGCGGGCTCAGTGCGTCCTGCGCTCAGTTCATCGCAGGCTCAGGGAGACCTGTACGGGCAGGTGGTCGCTGGGGAACTGGCCCTGCATCGAGAAGGTGTCCATCGTCGCCTGGTGCGTGGTCACACCCGGCGAGGTCAGGATCCAGTCGATACGGTCGCCGTCGGGCTTGAGGCGGTGGTACCCGTGGAAGGTCGCGTACTGGGGGCCGCGGTGCTGCGCCGCGTCCCAGGTGTCGACGAGCCCCGAGTCCACCAGGGTGTCGTAGGCCCGGTTCTTGTGGGCGTACGCGTTGAAGTCGCCGGTCACCACGACGGGCAGCCTCCGGTCGAACTCCGCGATCCGCTTCACCAGGAGTGTGGCGCTGCGCTCGCGGGCGTACTGGCTCTTCTGGTCGAAGTGGGTGTTGGCGACGTAGAACTCCCGTCCGTCGTCGGCGAGATCGCGGAAGCGGACCCAGGTGACGATACGGGGGAAGGCGGCGCCCCAGGTGTTGGAGCGGATGACCTCCGGGGTGTCGGACAGCCAGAAGGTGTAGTGCTCCACGGGGGCCAGGCGCCGGGTGTCGTAGTAGATGGCGGTCGATTCGTCCCGGCTGCCGCCCTCGCGGCCGGTGCCGATCCAGTCGTAGTGCGGTCCGAGGCCGGACTCGATGTCGAGCAGTTGCTGGTAGAGACCCTCCTGGGTGCCCATGACGTGGGGGTGCGCGCGGAGCAGCAGTTCGCGCATCACCGGCCGGCGGTCGGCCCAGCTGTTGGGTTCGGCGGTACTGGCGTACCGCAGGTTGAAGGTCATGACGTCGAGGCGGGGCGCCGGCCGGGACGGTGCCGCGCGGGCGGTGACCCGGCGGGCCCGCGAGACGGCGGAGGAGGCGGAGGACGTGGTGATCGCGGCACTGGAGAGGGGCACGGTGACCGCTGCGGCCAGTAAGGCCTGCAGTCCAACCCGGCGGGTGAGTCGGCGCTGGTTCGGCACGGCGGCTCCTTCAGGGGGCGCAAGCCGGAGGGGTGGGCGTTGAGCAGTGTGATACCCAGGTGTGTGATGAGCGTGAACATGCCCAGATGGGGGCGTGTCGCCCCGTGGACACGGTGTTGACCGCCCCGAAGACCCCCGGATACCTTCATTCAACGGATTGTTGATTCCGTACGGTGGAAAACAGGAGGGTGTGGGATGGGTCAGGGCCGGCAGGAGAAGGTGGCGACGAGCCTCGCGGGCGCCGTCAGCGAGGAGATCAGCGCCTCCCTCGCACCCGTCGACGCCGAACTGGAGCGCCGCTATCCGGGTGATCCCGGGACCCGCCAGCCCGTCCACACCGTGTACGTGCCCGGCGACGCCTTCACGGCCGGCACGATCCGCTCCTGGGGCGACCAGGCCCTCGCCGCCCTCGACGAACACGCCCCCGACGCCGCCGCGTTCGCCGCCGTCCTCGGCCTGCCCGACGACCTCGCCGAGCCCGTCCACTCCCGGGTCCGCGCCAAGCTGGAGCGCGAGCCGATTGAAGACCTGCGCATCGACTTCGAGGACGGCTACGGCCCCCGCCCCGACGCCGAGGAGGACGAGGCGGCCGCCCGCGCCGCCCGGCTGATCGCCGAGGCGTACGCCGAGGGCACGGCGGCGCCGTACATGGGCATCCGGATGAAGTGCATGGAGGCCGCGGTCCGCGACCGGGGCATCCGCACCCTCGACATCTTCCTCACCGGGCTGATCGCGGCCGGCGGACTGCCCGACGGGCTCGTGCTGACCCTGCCCAAGGTGACCTACCCCGAACAGGTCACCGCGATGGTCCGGCTCCTGGAGGCCTTCGAGAAGACGCACGGACTGGCGCCCGGCCGGATCGGGTTCGAGATCCAGATCGAGACCAGCCAGGCCATCCTCGCCACCGACGGCACCGCCACCGTCGCCCGGATGATCCAGGCCGCCGAAGGCCGCGCCACCGGACTGCACTACGGCACCTTCGACTACAGCGCCTGCCTCGGCGTCTCCGCCGCCTACCAGGTCGGCGACCATCCGGCCGCCGACCATGCCAAGGCGGTCATGCAGGTCGCCGCCGCCGGTACTGGCGTACGGGTGTCGGACGGCTCCACCAACGTCCTGCCGATCGGCCCGACGGCCCGGGTGCACGACGCCTGGCGACTGCACTACGGCCTCACCCGGCGCGCCCTGGCCCGCGCCTACTACCAGGGCTGGGACATGCACCCCGGCCACCTGCCGACCCGGTACGCGGCCGTGTTCGCCTTCTACCGCGAGGGCCTGGAGCAGGCGGCCGCCCGGCTCGCCCGGTACGCCAACCACGCCGGCGGCGACGTCATGGACGAGCCCGCCACCGCCAAGGCCCTCGGCGGCTACCTGCTGCGCGGCCTGGACTGCGGCGCCCTCGACAACGGCGAGGTGGCCCGGCTGACCGGTCTGACCCGGGGCGATCTGGAGGGCTTCGCGACGCCTCGGCGCGGCGATCTGACCGCCTCCGGCAAGTAGCGCGTACCGGTCAAGTCACAGCTTTTCCAGCCGACTTGAACCGACCCTGTCACTGACCCGTACTCTGGTGCGCCATTCGGGGACATGTCTCAGGAACGGGGCTGTGGTGTCGGGTTCGTACGGACAGGCTGACGGGACCGGTCGCCTGCTGGCAGGGCGCTACCGGGTCGTGGACCGGCTCGGGCGCGGTGGCATGGGCGTGGTGTGGCGCGCCGTCGACCACGTCCTCGGCCGCGAGGTCGCCGTCAAGGAACTGCGTGCCTACACCGACAGCGCCGGACCCGAACTGGCCGATCTGCGGCTGCGGATGCAGCGCGAGGCGCGGGCCGCCGCCCGGGTGCGCCACCCCGGAGTGGTCGTCGTACACGACATCGCCGAGGTCGACGGCCGGCCGCTGATCGTCATGGAACTGGTCGACGGCCCCTCCCTGGACGACGTGCTGCGCGAGCGCGGCGCGCTCGGGCCACAGGAGGCCGCCCGGGTCGGCGCCGAGGTCATGGACGCCCTGGCCGCCGCCCACCGGGTCGGCGTCCTGCACCGGGACGTCAAGCCCGGCAACATCCTCCTCGACCGCTCGGGGCGGGTCGTCCTCACCGACTTCGGCATCGCCACCATGGCGGATCCCGGCGACGGCTCCGCCACCCAGCTGACCGGCAGCGGCGAACTCGTCGGCTCCCTCGACTACTTGGCGCCCGAACGGGCCAAGGGCGCGGCTCCCGGCCCGGCCTCCGACGTCTGGGCGCTCGGTGCCGCACTGTACGCGGCCGTCGAGGGCGCCTCGCCCTTCCGCCGTACGTCCACCTTCTCGACGCTCACCGCGATCATCGACGAGCCCCTCCCGGAGCCCCGCCGGGCCGGCCCGCTCGCCCCCGTCCTCCGGCGCCTGATGGACAAGCGGCCCGACGCCCGCCCGGACGCCGAGGAGGCCTGCGGACTGCTGCGGGCCGTGGCGCGGGAACCGGTCGCGGACACTCCGACGACGGCTCTGCGGGAGCCCGCCCGACCGGGGACCGCGACCGGCGGAACCGGCGTGCCGGCGACGTCTCCGGGACGCGGACGCGTTCAGGCGGCCGACGAGGGGTCGGGCGACGGAGCGGACGAGGGGTCGGGCGACGGAGCGGACGAGGGGTCGGGCGACGGAGCGGACGAGGGGCCGGAGGAAGGGCCGCACGAGGGGCCGGAGTACGGGTCGGCCCAGGAGGCCGGTCAGGGGGCTGTGGAGGGACCTGTTCACGGGCTCGCTCAAGGCCTCGCTCAAGGGCTCGCCGAGGTGCCTGCTCCGGAGCCCGCCGGACAGCTCGCGCCAGTGCCCGCCGCCGGACTCGCCAAGGGACCCGGAACCCGGCGGCCAGGGCTCGTGGCCGCCGGAAGATTAGCCCCCGTGCCCCTGCCCGGCGCGCCCGACGGCCCGACGAGCCCCGACCGGCCGAACCGCACCCGCCGCCGGGTCCGGATGCTCGTCGTGGTGGCCGTCGCCGTCGTCCTCACGGGGACCGGGCTGACCGTCGCCCTGCGCGGCGACAGGGGACAGCCGGCGAAGACGGACGCGGGGCCGCCCGCCCCGACCGTGACCGGCGCCTCGGCGAGCGTCCGCGGCACCGGGGCCGGACGTACGGCCCACGCGGACCCTGTGGGACAGGGCGAGGAGACGGCCGCCGTACCGGCCGTCGGCCCCACGCACGCCGCCGGGGGCGAGCCGGCGGACCCGGCGGACCACGCCTCCACCACACCCTCGCCGGTGCATACCGCGGGCCCCGGCCCCTCCAGCACCGTCGGTGCGACCGCACCCGCCACGACCGATGCCCCCGCCACCCCCGCCCCGGTCTGCCAGTCCGTGGGCGACGGAACGTACACCTGCTGGGTCCGCAACGGCGGCGCCAAGTCCTACACCGCCGACGGCGTCAAGGCCGGCAAGGTCCGCCAGGGCCTCCACTCCTTCTACTGCCAGGCCGACCTGGGCCGCCGGGAGACCCACGGCAAGCGGACCAACGTCTGGTGGGCCGAGACCGACGACGACAAGGGCAACACCGGCGTGTACATCAGCGCCGTCTACATCAAGGGCGGCGTCAACGACGAGCCGGTCCCCGGACTTCCCGTCTGCTGAACACGGACGTACCGCTCCAGTCCCGACGCGACGGCCCACTTCCGCTCCGCGAACAGCCGGGTGCCCCGTCGGCACAGCGCGGAGTCGGCCCGCGCACGCGCGCAGAACTGCTCCGGTGTGACCCCGAACAGCTCTCTCAACTCGGCCGACTCCGCGAGGAGTTCGGTGAGGAGGGGGTGCTCGCCGGGATGCCGGCGGGGGGTGCCGGTGCCGTCGTGCAGTACGCCGTGGCGGTTGACGTAGGCGTGGACGCCGGGGAGCGTCGTGCCGTCCGCGAGCGTGACCCGTACGGCCGGGGCGGGCAGCCAGGCCCGGTGGAAGTTGCCGTTCGGCAGCGGTACGCCCTCGCTCGCGTCGATCACCTCCAGCTGTCGTCCGTCCAGCCAGAGGACGAACAACTCTTGTACCGCCGAGGGCGAGGCGACCGGGGACGCCGACACATAGCCGAGACGGCTGACGTGCGCGGAGACGCCCACGGCGAGGCCGGTCACCCGGGTGCGCACCATGGGGATCGGCCCGGCGGCACCGGACTCGGCCATCTTGTGCTGGAGTTGGGCGGGGGAGGCGTTGGAGCCGACCGCGAGCACCGGTACCCGCTCGTCGTCGTGCACCAGACGCTCCAGCGGCAGCAGCCGGTCACCGTCGAGGAGCCCGGAGTCGGCCGGCCAGACGCCGGGATAGGTCAGCGGATGATCACGCGGCGCCTCCCCGAGTCCCAACTCGGCGAGCGTACGGCCGGTCACGGGCGGCTCGGTTCGGCGACGGATCGGCCGGCAGCCGTACGGCCGGGCACCGCGGACGTCCGGCCGTTCGTCGTTCGGCTGGACACCGCGGGCGTACGGCCGTTCACCGGGCGGCTCGGCGCCCCGGACGTCCGGCCGTGCACCGGGCGGCTCGGCGCCGTGGGCGTGCGGTCCGTCATACGGGGCTCAGTCCGCCGGCGGCAGCTCGCCCGAGCCGCGGGTGATCAGGCGGGTCGGCAGTTCGATCCGCTCCGGCGCCAGGAGGGTGCCGTCCAGCTGGCGGAAGAGCCGTTCGGCGGCCGTGCGGCCGAGCAGGGCCGAGTCCTGGGCGACGACCGTGAGGCCGGGGTGCAGCAGATCGGCGAGCTCGATGTCGTCGAAGCCGACGAGCGCCACCGGGCGGGTCCGCTCGGCGAGGACGCGGATCACGGTGACCGTGACACGGTTGTTGCCCGCGAAGATCGCGGTGACCGGGTCCGCCCCGGACAGCATCTCCTCGGCGGCCCGGCGCACCCGCTCCGGGTCCGTCACCCCGAGGGAGGTCCACGCCTCCTCGACGGCTATCCCGGCGTCCTCCATCGCCGCCCGGTAGCCGCGCAACCGCTCGGCCGCCGTGTGGATCCGGGGCATGTCGCCGATGAACCCGATCCGGCGGTGGCCGTGCGCGATCAGGTGGGTGACCCCGTCCCGGGCACCGCCGTAGCTGTCGGACAGCACCACGTCGGCGTCGATCTTCCCGGCCGGGCGGTCCACGAACACCGTCGCCACGCCCGCCCTGATCTCCGGCTCCAGATAGCGGTGGTCGTCCCCGGCCGGGATCACCACCAGGCCGTCCACCCGCCGCGCGCACAGCGCCAGCGCCAGCTCCTGCTCCCGGTCCGCGTCCTCGGCGCTGGAGCCGTTGATGAGCAACGCCCCGTGCGCCCGGGCCACTTCCTCCACCGCGCGGCTCAGCGGGCCGTAGAACGGGTCTGCGAGGTCCTCCAGGACCAGGCCGATGCTCGCGGTACGGCCCTTGCGCAGCACCCGCGCACTGTCGTTGCGGCGAAAGCCCAGCGCGTCGATCGCCTCCTGGACCCGGCGCTCGGTGTCCGGGGTCACCCCGGGCTCGCCGTTGACCACTCGGGACACCGTCTTGAGGCCCACACCGGCCCGCGCCGCCACGTCCTTCATCGTCGGCCGGGTCCCGTAACGGGAGCCGGGGAGACGGTCTGCGCGGCGGGAGGTATCGGGCACGATGCGACGTCCTGTCCTGTCGTCCACGGGATGCATGGGCTCACGGGTTGTGTCTGGGCTCATGGGTTTGTATCAGGGATACACAGGCTCATGGGTTTGTATGAGGATGTGGCGTCGAGCATAGAGCCTGGACAACGTTGTCAGATGCAAGGGAGACTGTCCACCGCAATCTCCGGCCTGCGCCCCCACCGCTTGACCGGCCTGTTGTGTCACTCGGCTACTCATGGTTGACGGGGAGAACTGACTCTGATGCACACCGACCTCGTGGCGGCCCTCGACATCGGCGGCACCAAGATCGCCGGCGCGCTGGTGGACGGTCACGGACGGATCCAGGCGCGCGCCCAGCGCGCGACGCCCGCCCAGCAGGACGGCGAGACGGTCATGGGGGCCGTCGAGGAGGTGGTCGGCGAACTCGCCGGTTCACCCCTGTGGAGCCGCGCCCGCTCGCTCGGCATCGGCAGCGCGGGCCCGGTGGACGCCTCCGCCGGCACCGTGAGCCCGGTCAACGTGCCCGGCTGGCGGGACTATCCGCTCGTCGAGCGGGTGCGGGCGGCCGCCGGCGGGCTGCCGGTCGAACTGATCGGCGACGGCGTCGCCATCACGGCCGCCGAACACTGGCAGGGCGCGGCCCGCGGCCACGACAACGCACTGTGCATGGTGGTGTCGACGGGCGTCGGCGGCGGCCTGGTGCTCGGCGGCAAGCTGCACCCCGGCCCCACCGGCAACGCGGGCCACATCGGCCACATCAGCGTCGACCTCGACGGGGATCCCTGTCCCTGCGGGTCGCGCGGCTGTGTCGAGCGCATCGCCAGCGGCCCCAACATCGCCCGGCGCGCACTGGAGGGCGGCTGGCGGCCGGGTCCCGACGGTGACACCTCGGCGGCGGCGGTGGCGGCCGCGGCCCGGGCCGGCGACCCGGTCGCGCTGGCCTCCTTCGAGCGGGCCGCGCAGGCGCTCGCGGCCGGGATAGCGGCCACCGCGACCCTGGTCGAGATCGACATCGCGGTGATCGGCGGGGGCGTCGGCAAGGCGGGGGACATCCTCTTCACGCCCCTGCGCAAGGCCCTCACCGACTACGCCACCCTCTCCTTCGCCCAGCGCCTGACGGTCGTGCCGGCCCAGATGGGCACGGACGCCGGTCTGGTGGGGGCCGCCGCGGCCGCACTGGCCGCCAGGCCGGACGCGGAGGCGGCGGGGGTCTGACGGCGGAGGCGGGGTTACGCAGGAACGTTCAGGCCCGGTCGGCCGGGGTTCAGGACCGTCCGACCGGGCCCGGGGCGAACGCGCGGGACCTCAGCAGCTGATCCGCGCGTCCGCCCGGTCCCCGTGGTCGAGGTGATGCCGTCACCGCCGTCACCGCCGTCACCGCCGTCACCGCCGTCACCGCCGTCACCGCCGTCGGCGACGACGAGCGTGACCGCCTCGGCCCGGACCGGAACGAACCGGGTCATCCGATGTTCCGGTCGGCCGGGTGGAACGCGTGGACCACCTCGATCGTCCCGACGATGTGGGCGTTGAACTCGTCCAGTTCCTCGGCCGGCACCCACAGTTCCAGGATCGTGCTGCCGCCCGCCTGCCGGACCGGGTAGCGGCGGAGGAACTCCGCGTCGACCTCGAAGCGGGTCACGAAGCCCGCGCCGTCGTGCTCGACGTTCCAGTCCCGGGCGATCCTGATCGCATAGTCCTCGTTGAGCACCGGGTAGAAGATCGGCTGCTCGGGCAGCCGGGGTGGCCAGGCGCGCCACTCCGACTCCCGGACCAGTCCGAGCTCCACCGGGCCGGTGGGTCGCCAGAGGGTCGTGGTCGGGCGGGGCGTCGTCATGGCGTACGGCTTCCTGTGCGGGCGGGTGCGGGTGGTACGGATGCGGGCGGGGTGCCCGACGGTATCGGCGTCGTCATCGTCCGGCCACCGGGTTTCCGCTCCGACGTGCCGCGTTGCTCCCCTCGCGGGTACGCCCGTGACCCCCGGACGTCCGTGCAGTTGAAACGGGCATGAAGAAGCGCAGCATGCTCGCCATCGCCAGCCTGGCCACCGGATTCGTCGTGGCCGCCATCACCCCGTCCCACGCGGCCGACGAGGGCCCGCTCGACGACCTGCACGTCTCGGACACCCTGGAGCACGTCGGCCACGTCGTCGGCGAGGACAGCTTCCAGACCGATCCGGACTTCCTGGGGCAGGAGTAGCCCGGCGGAGCCCGAGCGGGCAGCGGTGCCGGCGTCCCAGGCAGGGGACGCCGGCACTCCGTTTGCGTGCCCTCAACGTGAACTGGTTTCCGTGGCAGTGTGGAGCGGGCAAGCCACAGGGGGCCAACAGAAGAGGGGGAGTCCGTGATCGTCTGGGTCAACGGCGCGTTCGGTGCGGGTAAGACCACTACCGCACGTGAACTGATCGAACTGATCCCGAACAGCACGCTCTTCGACCCCGAGCTCATCGGCGGGGCACTGACACACCTGCTGCCGGCCAAGCGCCTCGCCGAGGCCGGCGACTTCCAGGATCTGCCGATCTGGCGACGCCTGGTGATCGACACGGCGGCCGCGATGCTCGCCGAACTGGGCGGAACCCTGGTGGTTCCGATGACCCTGCTCCGCCAGGAGTACCGCGACGAGATCTTCGGCGGCCTCGCCGCCCGCCGGATCGCCGTCCGGCACCTGTGCCTCACCCCGGCCGAAACGATCCTGCGCGAGCGAATAGCCGGCCGGGAGGTCCCGCCCGACCTGCCCGACGGCGAGATGCGGATACGCCAGTGGTCGTACGACCGGATCGAGCCCTACCGTGCCGCCCTCGCCTCCTGGATCAGCGCCGACGCCCATCTCGTCGACACCAGTGAACTGAGTCCCTATGAGGCGGCGGTGCGGATCGCGGCGGCGGTCGGCAGTGGCGAAGCGGCGGTATGTGACATAGTACAGACCCCCGAACCCACCGCCGAGACCGTCGCCGCAGGCGTCCTCCTCTTCGACGAACAGAACCGCTTCCTCCTCGTGGACCCCACCTACAAGGCCGGCTGGGAGTTCCCGGGTGGTGTCGTCGAGCCCGGTGAGGCCCCCGCCCGGGCGGGGGTGCGGGAGGTCGAGGAGGAGACCGGGATACGGCTCGAGAAGCTGCCGGGGCTGCTCGTCGTCGACTGGGAGCAGCCCGCGCCGCCCCGCTACGGCGGCCTGCGACTGCTCTTCGACGGGGGCCGGCTCGACTCGGCCGAGGCCGGGCGGCTGGTGCTGCCGGGGCCGGAGTTGCGTGACTGGCGGTTCGTCACCGAGCAGGAGGCCGCCGAGCTGCTGCCGCCGGTGCGCTACGAACGGCTGCGCTGGGCGCTGCGGGCCCGCGAGCGCGGTGCCGCGCTCTACCTGGAGGCCGGTGTCCCGGTCGGTTGACACACCCTGATGGATCGTCAAGTCCCCACCGCACGCGTGATGTTGGTGGGGCTTTGGCATTTCCGGGGCATGTGTAGGGGATTTTGCCCGGGGCGGAGGATTCCGGGGGGAAACCGAGGGTGAATTGTCGCCGTCCCGGTATGAACAAGAACATGAAGGAGGTACACAAACGTTCTACCGTCGGTGCGCAGCTCAACTTCCTTGCGGCCGCTGGCCGCCGTGCACAGGCCGGTCATCGCCGGCTGAAGGAGGGACATGCGCGCGCACTCTTCGGCCCTCACAAGGGGACTCGCACTGACCGCCGGGCTCGTTCTGGCGCTCGCCGCCTGCAGCAGCGGGGGAGGCGGCGGGGGCAGCGGTAGCAAGGGCACCTCGGCCGGCCTCACGTCCTGCGCCACCCAGGGCAAGGCCGACACCTGCAACTCCGGCACCACCAAGGCCGGCGGCACGTTCACCTATGTCATCGAGAAGAACATCCAGCAGTGGAACGTGCAGGACACCAACGGGAACACCTTCGAGAACGCCGAAGCGCTGACCCCCGTGCTGCCCCAGATCTACGTCCCGCAGCCGGACTTCAGTGTCAAGCTCAACACCGACCTGGTGACCTCGGCGACCCAGACGAGCGCCGGCCCGCAGACCCTTGTCTACAAGATCAACCCCAAGGCGTCCTGGAACGACGGGACCGCGATCACCGCCGACGACTTCGTCTACTACTGGCGCACCAACGACGGCAAGGACTGCCCGCCGCCGCCCGCCAGCGACTCCACGCAGACCAAGGGCTGTCTCCCGGAGAGCACCGCCGGCTACGACCGCATCAAGTCGATCACCGGCTCCGACAACGGCAAGACCGTCACCGTGGTGATGGCCAAGCCCTACGCCGACTGGAAGTCCCTGTTCGGCGCGGGCTACCCGTTCTACCCGGCACACGTCGCCGAGAAGATCTCCGGCGCCAAGGCGGGCGACGCGGCGCACATGACGGCTGCCCAGATGACCCAGGGCTGGCAGTACTTCCAGAAGAACCCGCCCACCAAGTACGCCACCGCGGGCCCGTACAAGATGACCGAGTGGGTCGACAACGACCATGCCACCTATGAACCCGACCCGAAGTGGACGGGCAAGAAGGCCACCCTGCAACGGCTGATCTTCAAGGTGATCTCGGACGCCACCCAGGAGCCGATCGCGCTGCGCAACAACGAGGTCCAGGGCATCTACCCGCAGCCCGAGGTCGACCTCGTCAACCAGGTCAAGGCCATCCCCAACGTCACCTACACGATCGGCAGCGGCCTGACCTGGGAGCACTTCGACCTCAACCTGCACAACCCGGTGATCGGCAAGAACCTGGCCCTGCGGCAGGCGATGTTCACGGCCATCAGCGTCAAGGACATCATGGCCAAGACGGTCGCCCAGTTCGACCCCGGCGTGAAGCAGCTCTACAACCACAACTTCGTCCCGGGGACGGCCGGTTACAAGGACGTGGTCAGCGCCAGCGGCCAGGGATCGGGTGACCTCACCAAGGCCAAGAAGTACCTCACCGACGCCAAGTTCACCGGAGTCGGCACCGCCCTGAAGACCCCTGACGGCAAGACCGTCGGACCCTTCAACTGCCGCTACACCACCGGCAACCAGATCCGGCAGAGCGAGTGCCAGATCCTCCAGAGCGACCTCGCCAACCTCGGGATCAAGGTCACGATCAAGCCGATCGGCGCCGCCGACCTCGGAACGGTCCTGGCCGGCCACCAGTACGACATCATCGTCTTCGCGTGGGTCGCCTCGCCCTTCGCGATCAGCGGCGCCCAGCAGCTGTGGACGACCGGAGCCGGCGGCAACTACGGCGGCTACAGCAACAAGCAGGTCGACTCCCTGATCAGCACGGCCATCGGCGAGACGGACCAGACCAAGGCTGCCGCCCTGCTCAACCAGGCCGACCAGATCATGGTCAACGACGCCTACGTGCTGCCGCTCTACCAGAAGCCCACCTTCCTCGCGGTGCAGACCCGGTTCGTCAACATGCGCAACAACTCCACCAACGTCGGACCGCCGTACAACGTCGGCGAGTGGGGCCTCAAGAAGTAACCCCACCGGAGCCCGTCGGATCCTCCGTGCCCGGCCCCGGTGATCCCGGGGCCGGGCCTCCGCCTCCGCCTCCGTATCCGTGAGATCCGTGAGATCCGTGAGAGAAGGCCGCATGCTCGCCTACACCGTGCGCCGCATCCTCGTCTCCATACCCGTCCTGATCGTCTCGACGTTCATCGTCTTCCTGGTCGTCGTCAACTCCGGCGACCCGGTGGCCAACTTCGCGACCTCCCGGCAACCACCGCCCAGCAAGGCCGCGGTGGCCGCGTTCGCCCGGCACATCCACGCCAACGAGCCCGTCCTGGAACGCTACTGGAACTGGATCACCGGGGTCCTGCACGGCGACTGGGGACCGTCCGTCCAGACCAACCTGAACATCGGCCACGACCTGTTCACCCGCTTCCGGGTCACCGTCACCCTGGTCGCCGCCGCCATGCTGCTCGCCCTCGTGATGTCGATCGTCTTCGGCGTGTTCAGCGCGATCCGCCAGTACAGCGTCGCCGACTACACCATCACCTTCCTCGGCTTCCTGTTCCTGGCCATGCCCGTGTTCTGGTTCGCGGTGCTGCTCAAGCAGGCCGGGGTCTGGTTCAACCAGGAGACCGGCAGCCAGTTCCTCGGCACCATCGGCGAGAAGTCCCCCTACCTCGAAGTCGACACCACCTGGAACGAGTTCACCGACCGCGTCGGCCATCTCATCCTGCCCACCATCACCCTGGCCCTGGTCTCCTTCGCCTCCTGGACCCGCTACACCCGCGCGTCCATGCTCGAGGTCCTGGACAGCGACTACGTCCGGCTCGCCCGCGCCAAGGGGCTGCGCCGCGGCAAGGTGCTCACCCGGCACGCCCTGCGCACCGCGCTGATACCGCTCGCCACCGTCACCGCCCTCGACGTCGCGATCATCCTCGGCGGCGCGGTCATCACCGAGACGATCTTCCAGTGGCACGGCATGGGCGAGATGCTGGTGCAGGCCGCCACCACCCTCGACGTCTACCGGACCATGGCCTGGCTGCTGCTGTCCGCCGTCGTCGTCATCGTCTTCAACCTCTTCGCCGACCTCCTCTACGCCGTACTCGACCCGAGGATCCGCTATGACTGACATCGGGGCACTCGGGCCCGCCGGCACGCAGACACCGCGCGCCGACCACGAGTTCACCGTCGTGCAGCGCAGCCAGACCCAGCTCGTGCTGCGCCGCTTCCTGCGCCACCGGGCCGCGATGATCAGCCTGGTCGTGTTCGTGCTGATCGTGCTGTGGGCCTTCGTCGGCCCGCACTTCTGGCACTACTCGTACGCCAAGTACACGCCGGACAACTCCCAACCACCCTCCTGGAAACACCCGTTCGGCACCGACTCCTCCGGGTACGACGCCTACGCACAGGTGATGCGCGGCACCCAGACCTCGCTGAAGATCGCCATCCTGATCGCACTCGGCTCGACCCTGGTCGGCGCCGTGTGGGGGGCCGTCGCCGGCTTCTACCGGGGATTCGTCGACGCGCTGATGATGCGCATCGCCGATCTCGTGCTGACCCTCCCGCTGTTCGCGATCGCGCTGGTCATCTCCTCGCGCAGCGGCGGCTCCTGGTACTGGATCGCCGTGGTGATCGCCGGACTCACCTGGGCCTACGTGTCCCGGGTGGTGCGCTCGTCCGTACTCTCCCTGCGCGAGAAGGAGTTCGTGGAGGCCGCCCGGGCGCTCGGCGCCTCCGACACCCGGATCATCTTCCGGCACCTGCTGCCCAACGCGCTCGGCCCGATCATCGTGAACGCCACGGTCCTGGTCGCCACCGGCATCCTCACCGAGACCGCCCTGTCCTTCCTCGGCTTCGGCGTCCAACCACCCGACACCTCCCTCGGGTTGCTGGTCGCCCAGGCACAGACCGCGGTCGACACCCGGCCCTGGCTCTTCTACATCCCAGGCGCCTTCATCATCGCCATCGCCCTCACCATCAACTTCGTCGGAGACGGGCTCCGCGACGCCTTCGACCCCCGGCAGCAAAGGGTGCGACAGTGACCGACACGGGCAACCGCAGGGGCGTCGACAGGGTCGTGGGGAAGGGCGAGGAGTCCGGTGCGGTACTCGAAGTCGAGGACCTGAACGTGGAGTTCCCGACCGAGGACGGCGTCGTACGGGCCGTACGCGGCGTCGGCTACCGGCTGGAGCGCGGCGAGGCACTGGGCATCGTCGGCGAGTCGGGGTCGGGCAAGTCGGTCACCGCGCTTGCCGTGATGGGGCTGCTGCCCGGCTCGGCCCGGGTGCGCGGCTCGGTGCGGTTCGAGGGCACGGAACTGCTCGGGATGTCCGACGCCCGCCTCTCGGACGTACGGGGCAGCGGCATCGCCATGGTCTTCCAGGACCCGATGACCTCCCTCAACCCCGTGTACACGGTCGGCTACCAGATCGCCGAGACCCTGCTCAGACACAACCCGGGGCTCGGCAGACGCCCGGCCCGCGCCCGCGCCGTGGAACTCCTCGGCACGGTCGGCATCCCGAGTCCCGAGCGGCGCGTCGACAGCTACCCGCACGAACTCTCCGGCGGCATGCGCCAGCGGGTCGTCATCGCCATCGCGATCGCCAACGACCCGGACGTGATCATCGCCGACGAGCCCACCACCGCCCTCGACGTCACCGTCCAGGCGCAGATCCTGGAGGCCCTGGAGGCCGCCCGGGCCGAGACCGGTGCCGCCCTCGTCCTGATCACCCACGACCTCGGGGTGGTCGCCGGCCACACCGACCGGGTCGCCGTCATGTACGCCGGGCGGATCGTGGAGACCGGCTCGGTCGAGGACATCTTCTACACCCCGCGCATGCCCTACACCCTGGGCCTGCTCGGCTCCCTGCCCCGCCTCGACCGCGAGGAGGACCGCCTGACCCCCATCACCGGCTCTCCGCCCTCGCTGCTCAACCTGCCCCCGGGCTGCCCCTTCGCGCCCCGCTGCCCGATGCGCAGGGAGCCCTGCGACAGCACGGAACCCGCGCTGCGTCCCGTCGGATCCGACGCCCACCGCAGCGCTTGCCACTTCGCCGGCGAACTCGTGGACACGGCGGCCGGCGAGGTCTTCGACGCCGTCGGCGCCGACACCGAGGCCCTGGCCCGGTTCGCGGACCTGGAGGACGATGCCCGATGACCGATCCGCTGCCCCCGCTGCCCGGTCACGGCGGCACCGGCGACCCCGTCCTCCAGGTCCGCGACCTCGTCAAACACTTCCCGGTGATGTCCAAGGGCGTGGTCCGCCGCCGGGTCGGCGACGTGCACGCCGTCTGCGGGGTCTCCTTCGACCTGCACGAGAACGAGACGCTCGGCCTGGTCGGCGAGTCCGGCTCCGGCAAGACGACCGTCTCCCGGACCCTGCTCAACCTGGAGACGGCCACCTCCGGTTCCGTCCACTACCGGGGCCGGCTGCTCACCGACCTGAGCAGACGTCAGATGCGGCCGCTGCGCCGTGAGTTGCAGATCGTCTTCCAGGACCCGTACGCCTCCCTGGACCCCCGGATCTCCGTCCACGAGATCGTCGCCGAACCCCTGCGCATCCACGGCCGCTACGGCCCCGGAGCCGCCGACGAGGTACGGGAACTGCTGCGCCTGGTCGGCCTCAACCCCGAGCACGGCAACCGCTTCGCGCACGAGTTCTCCGGCGGCCAGCGCCAACGCATCGGCATCGCACGGGCGTTGGCACTGAGACCCAAGGTGATCGTGCTGGACGAGCCGGTCTCCGCACTGGACGTGTCGATCCAGGCCGGCGTCCTCAACCTGCTGATGGACCTCCAGAGCGAACTCGGCCTGTCCTTCCTGTTCGTGGCGCACGACCTCTCCGTCATGCGCCATGTCGCCGGCCGGGTCGCCGTGATGTACCTGGGCCGCCTGGTGGAGATCGCCCCCGCCCGGCAGCTCTTCGCCCGCCCCGCCCACCCCTACACCCAGGCCCTGGTCTCCGCGATCCCGCTGCCCGACCCGCGCAAGGAACGCGCCCGGAAACGGATCACCGTCCAGGGCGACGTCCCGAGCCCGGTCCGACCGCCCAGCGGCTGCCGCTTCCGCACCCGCTGCCCCAAGTTCGCGAACCAGCTCACCGACAGCGAGCGCAGGGCCTGCGTCGACCAGGTACCGGACCTGGTGGACCGGGGCGGCGGCAACCCGGTCGCCTGTCACTACGCGGAGAGCGTGCAGCTGCTGTAGCCGTCCGGGTACGGAAACGGCGTCAGCCGGCTCTCCCGCTCCAGCCGGCGGCAGAAGACCTCCATGTCGGCGGCGAGCGGAGCGTGCCGTACCAGCAGCTCGGCTGCGGCCTGCGGGATGCCCTCGGGCCGTGCCCCGCCGGCACAGGCCCGCACGAACTCCGCGCGCTCCTCGCCCCGGTACCCGTACAAGGCCGTGACCAGCCAGATCACCAGGTAGTAGACGGTGTACACGCGGTCGTAGTGCCGGTGCCGGTCGAAGAAGTCCCGTTCGTCCGGGCCCAGTCGGAAGCGGGAGCTGAGCGAGAGCCCGAAGTCGGTCAGGTACAGCTGCCTGCCGTCGGTGAGGATGTTGCCGAAGTGGGCGTCGAGGTGCAGGAGATGATGGTCTGAGAGGAACGAGGTGAGGTCCTCCAGCCCCTGGGCCGTGAAGGTGCAGGCCGGGTCCGCCCGGTCGGTGCGCAGCTCGGCGTCCAGCCAGTCGTGCAGGGTGTGCGGGACGTGCTCCAGGAAGAGGGTGAGGCTCGCGGTGGCGTCCCGCAGGGCCTCGATGCGGTCCCGCACGCCCGGGGAGCCGCCCCAGTAGGCCACCGCCCTTTCGACGTCCGCGAGTTCATCGGGCAGCGGGGCGGCCGTGTCGGGCAGGGCCCGCCAGTGGTGCAGCAGCGGGAAACCGGGGAACCGGCCCGCCACCACCCAGTCCGTCGTCACCTGGTGCGCGGCCAGCTCCCGCCAGGCGCCGAACCCCGGACCGCCGAGCGCGCCGATGCCGTAGTGGCAGTACGGCGGCAGGCCGAAGAGGTTCTCGGTGGAGCGGGCGTGCCGCGGGTCCCGATCCCGGTCGGTCAGGGGGATCCGCTTCACGAACACCGGCCTGCCGTCCACCGTGAGCCGCACCGCTCTGCCGCCGATCCCGGCGCCGAGCGGCTCGCCGGCCGCGACCAGTTCGGCCAGCTCGACGTCGCTCAGCAGGGCCAGCGAGGTCGAGATGCCGGTGTGGGCGGCGATGCGGCGCGCGGTGTCGGTCATCGTGTCGGTCATGCCCCCATGGTCACCGCGGCGGCCCGTAGCTGTCCGCGGATTCCCGCAGCGCCCGTGACGCGCCGGCGGTCACCGGGTCGCCGTGGCCGAAGCACGCCGTCTCCGTCTCCAGGGCGGCCAGCCGCCGGAAGGACGCCAGGGCCAGGTCCCGGTCGGTGTTGAACACCCCGGGCATCACCGCGCCGGTGCCCGGCGCCGCCGCCACCGCGTCCCCGGTGAACAGCACACCGTGCGCGGGCAGATGGAGGGCGATACTGCCGTGGGTGTGCCCAGGGACATGGACGACCCGGGCACCGCCGCCGAAGTCCAGGACGTCCCCGTCGGACAGCTCCGTCACCTCCCGCGGGGGGACCGGCTCGCCGACGGGCAGCAGCTTGGCCGCCGCAGCGTGGATCGGCAGCTCCCAGTCCTCGAACACCGGCGGCGGACCCGGGAGTTCGCCCCGGATCACCGGCGCGTCCAGACGGTGGGCCAGCACCTCGGCTCCGCTCAGCGCGGCGAACTCGGCGGCCCCGCCGACGTGGTCCTCGTGGAAGTGGGTGAGGACGATCCGTCGTACCGCCGCAGGGGACCGCCCCAGCGCGGTCAGCGCTTCGGCGATCGGCCGGCCCGAGCCGGGCGGCCCGGTGTCGACCAGGGTCGAGGCGCCGGTGTCCGGGTCGTGCCAGAGGTAGGCCTGGCCCACCGGGAAGCGCAGCAGGTGCAGCCGGGGGAGCAGCTCGATGACGTCCATGTCCCGACCGTAGGAAGGACCTCCGTTCGGAGGCGAGGAGCTTTTGCCGACAGCAGAGCGGTTCCGCCCTCCGCGTACTGCGGACGTTGTGCCCTGTCTCCTCAGCCGACGGTGCCCCGTCTCGTCAGCCGACGTCGATCACGATCTTGCCCTGGGCGGTGCCGCTCTCCACGGCGGCGTGGGCGTCGGCGACGTCGGCGAGGGTGAAGTGCCTGGGGTCGAGGATCGGTGTGAGCGCCCCCGCGTCGGCGAGAGCCGCCGCCTCGCGCATGATTTCTCCGTGGTGCTCCCGCCCGCGTCCGGTCAGCAGCGGCAGCAGGGTGAAGACGCCGGAGTAGGTCGCCCCGCGGAAGCTGAGGGGTGCGATGCTGTGGGTTCCCCACCCCAAGGCGCTCACGACGTGCCCCGTGTAGGTGCGTACCGCGGTGAAGGAGGCGTCGAGCACGGGACCGCCGACGGTGTCGAAGACGACGTCGAAGCCCTCGCCGCCGGTGTGCTCGGCGACGTACTCGTCCACGGTCGTGGTGGTGTAGTCGATGGGAGTGGCCCCCAGACGCTTGAGGACTTCCAGCCGTGAGGTGGACCCGGTGGCGAAGACTTCGGCACCACGTGCCCGGGCGATCTGCACGGCGACATGGCCGATACCGCCGGCTCCGCCGTGGATGAGGACTTTCTGTCCCGCGCGCACCTGCGCCCGGTCGACCAGCCCTTCCCAGGCCGTGATGAAGACCAGGGGCAGGGCCGCGGCCTCGCGCAGGCCGAGCGAGGACGGTGTGCGGGCGAGCAGCCGGGCGTCGACCGCCGCGTACTCGGCGAGCGAGCCCTGCAGATCACCGACGCCGCCGGTCATGCCGAAGACCTCGTCACCCGGTGCGAGACCGCCGACGCCTGCGCCGACCTCCTCGACCACGCCGGCCAGGTCCAGGCCGAGGACCGCCGGCAGCGTGCGCCTGGCATGGTCGGCTTTGCCGGCCCGGATCTTGGCGTCCAGCGGGTTGACGCCACTGGCCCTGACCTTGACCAGCACCTGGCCCGGGCCCGCTTCGGGCTTCTCGATGTCTCTGAGGACCAACGGCGAATTGAACTCTTCCAGGACTACTGCGCGCATGACTGCGCCTCTTTCCTGCCGTGTCAGACGGGTGTGGGGCCGGCGCGGCGGGGCGGGCCGCCGGGCGGGGCGGGGCCGCGGTGCCGGTTGCGGTCAGGCGTGGCCTGCTATGAGCATGCGTGCCGCGGATTGCGCCTCGCTCACGACGGCGCGGTCCTGAAGGAGACGCCCGGAGGCCAGAGCGCCGTCGATGAGGAGTCCGATCCGGCGGGCCAGTGCGTCGGGGTCACCGGCGCCGGCCTTCCGGCTCAGCCCGGTCAGCCATGCCTGCCGGCGCTGTGTGTGCTGCACGGTGACGGCCCGGGCCTCCGAGTCCAGCTCGGCTTCGACCGCCGCACTGACGAACGGACATCCGAAGAAGCCGTGCCGGTCGAAGGCTTCCGTCAGCGCGTCGAACAGTCCGACGAGTTGCCGGCGAGGGTCGCGGCCGGTGCGTTCCGCCGCGGCTTGCAGCTGCGCCATCCAGGAGTCGTCGGTCCTGCGCAGGTACGCCGCGACGACCTGATCGACGCCCACTCCGCGGAGCCCGTTCGCATAGAAGAGCTCGGCCGCCACGGCAAGGATTCTCTCCTCGGACTTCGTCTTCCTGAATTGCGTCGCCATGGCGCGCCTCCAGCAAGAGGACGGCCGGGCCGCCGGGCCGCCCAGCTGGGCGACCGTCGCGATCATGTTCGAGACGGCGTTCGAGGCCGGACACGCCCGCGCCGCCATCGCCGCCCCCTCGCCCCTGTCAGGGAATCGGCCGCGTGCACGGCAGCAACAGGAGCGAGCGGACGGCGACACCTCCAAGAACAACAGGCTCAGCCCGCCGCGTAGTTCCGCAGGAACAGCGCCTCCGCCACCGACAGGCGCTCCAGTTCCTGCGGGGACACGCTCTCGTTGACGGCGTGGATCTGGGCCTCCGGCTCGCTCAGGCCGATCAGCAGGATCTCGGCCTGCGGGTAGAGACTCGCGAGGGTGTTGCACAGCGGGATGGAGCCGCCCTGACCCGCGTACTGCATCGTCTCGTCCGGGTAGGCGACCGCCATCGCGTCGCTCATCGCCCGGTACGCCGGGCTGGTGGTGTCCGCGCGGAACGGCTGGCCCTGGCCGACCGCCTCGGTCCGCACCCGCGCACCCCACGGCGTGTGCGCCTCCAGGTGGGCCTGGAGCAGCTTGCCCGCCTCGGCCGCGTCCACGCCCGGCGGCACCCGGAGGCTGACCAGCGCGCGGGCACTGG
This sequence comes from Streptomyces sp. NPDC054770, assembly GCF_053611985.1. NCBI lineage: Bacteria > Bacillati > Actinomycetota > Actinomycetes > Kitasatosporales > Streptomycetaceae > Streptomyces > Streptomyces sp. NPDC054770. Next base: position 117,591 of record NZ_JBSHBL010000010.1, on the reverse strand, counting down.
CCTGCACCGACGGAGTGGCCCCGACCACCGGCGGACAGTCGATGCCGAGCACCGTGACCGCCGGACGGGCCCAGATGCGGTCCGCGACCGTGCCGTCACCGATCAGACCGACGCCGTCCAGCACCTTCGCGTCCGTACGGAACTGCTCCTCGTCGTACTCCAGCCCCTCCCAGTGCGTCCGGGGCGCGAGCCCGTCGACCGTCGTGGAACCGTCCTCGGCGCGCAGCGAGTCCAGGACCCGGATCAGCGCGGCCAGGGCGTCGGGAGCGGCACCGCCGAACTGGCCGGAGTGCAGATTGCCCCGCAGCGTGTCGACCTGGATGCGGACCATGGTCATGCCCCGCAGCGTCGTGGTCACCGTCGGCAGCCCCACCCGGAAGTTGCCGGTGTCGCCGATGACGATCGCGTCCGCCGCCAGCAACTCGGGGTGCTGCTCGGCGTACCGCTCCAGGCCGCCGGTGCCCATTTCCTCCGAGCCCTCGGCGATCACCTTGACGTTGACCGGGACGCCGCCGTTCGCCTTGAGCGCGCGCAGCGCCAGCAGGTGCATGAGCACTCCGCCCTTGCAGTCGGCGGCGCCGCGCCCGTACCAGCGGCCGTCCCGCTCGGTCAGCTCGAACGGCGGGGTGGTCCAGGCGGCCTCGTCCAGCGGCGGCTGCACGTCGTAGTGCGCGTACAGCAGTACCGTTTTGGCACCTGCCGGGCCCGGCAGGTAGCCGTACACCGACTGCGTGCCGTCCGGGGTGTCCAGTACGGCGACGTCCGTGAAGTCCTCCGCGCGCAGTGCGTCGGCCACCCAGTTCGCGGCGCCCTCGCTCTCGCTCTTCGGGAACTGGGCGAAGTCCGCCACCGACTTGAAGGCCACCAGCTCGGCGAGCTCCGCCTTGGCCCTGGGCAGCAGGGCGGCGACGGTCTCGGCGACCGGATTGGACGACATGGGCACGCTCCTCGTGGGTGCGACGTTGAACTGGTGAGTGGACCGATCCTCCCACAGTGGCCTGCGGCGATCTCCGCCGTAGGATGCGGGGGGACAGGTGACAGGTGTCGGCCCACGGGCGGACGGAGCCTGACCCACGGCTTTGCAGGGCTTCTACGGCTTGATACGGCTTCTACGGCTTGATCGGAGCAGCGGACCATCGTGAGCGGCGAGAATTCTTCGGCGGACGACGTGCAGACGGACGACGCGCAGCGGGTGTGGGACGTCGTCGTGGTGGGCGCGGGACCCGCCGGGGCCTCGGCCGCCTACGCGGCGGCGGTCGCGGGACGGCGCGTGCTGTTGTTGGAGAAGGCCGAGCTGCCCCGCTACAAGACCTGCGGCGGCGGCATCATCGGCCCCTCCCGCGACGCGCTGCCGCCCGGCTTCGAGCTGCCCCTCAAGGACCGGGTGCACGCGGTGACCTTCTCCAACAACGGACGGTTCACCCGCACCCGCCGCTCCAAGCAGATGATGTTCGGGCTCATCAACCGTCCCGAGTTCGACCAGCAGCTGGTCGAGCACGCCCAGAAGGCGGGCGCCGAGCTGCGCACGGGCGCCGCCGTGCAGCGCGTCGAGCAGCACGGCTCGGCGGTCCCGGACCGGCGGACGGTCGCGGTCGTGCTCCAGGGCGGCGAGACCCTGCTGGCCCGTGCGGTGGTCGGCGCCGACGGCAGCGCCAGCCGCATAGGGGCACATGTCGGGGTGAAGACCGACCAGGTGGACCTCGGCCTGGAGGCGGAGATCCCGGTCCCGGAGACGGTCGCCGAGGACTGGAAGGGCCGGGTCCTCATCGACTGGGGCCCGATGCCCGGCAGTTACGGCTGGGTCTTCCCCAAGGGCGACACGCTGACCGTCGGGGTGATCTCGGCGCGCGGCGAAGGCGCCGCGACCAAGCGGTACTTGGAGGACTTCATCGCCCGGCTCGGCCTCGCCGGCTTCGAACCGAGCATCTCCTCCGGCCACCTGACCCGCTGCCGCGCCGACGACTCACCGCTGTCCCGGGGCCGGGTGCTGGTCTGCGGAGACGCGGCCGGCCTGCTCGAACCGTGGACCCGCGAGGGCATCTCGTTCGCGCTGCGCTCGGGGCGGCTCGCGGGGGAGTGGGCGGTGCGGATCGCCGAGGCCCACGACGCCGTCGACACCCGCCGCCAGGCGCTGAACTACGCCTTCGCCGTGAAGGCCGGCCTCGGCGTCGAGATGAGCGTCGGCAAGCGGATGCTCGCGGCGTTCGAGCGTCGGCCCGGGCTGTTCCACGTCGCGCTGACCGGGTTCCGTCCCGCCTGGCGGGCGTTCAAGGAGATCACCCAGGGCCGGACCACCCTCGGCGAACTCATGCGCTCGCACCCGCTCGCCCAGCGCGCCCTCACGGCGTTCGACCCGGGTCCGGCGGCCAAGGGTCCGGCGGCCGACGAGGACACGGCCGACGAGGAGGCCGTCACCTCGTGACGGTGACCCGGAAGACGGGGTGGTCGGCGCCAGCCGCGACGAGTTCGTCGTCGGAGGACTTGGCCGTCACCCCGGGGAAGTACTGCTTGACCTCCCAGCCCCACTTCTCCAGGTAGGTCCGCAGCACCGGGAGCTTCTCGGCATCGGGAAGCTCCGCCACGGTGAACTCCCGCACCTTCCGCCCCACCCGCAGCTCCCCGCCGCCGGCCGCGCGGATGTTCCGCACCCACTGGGAGTTGCCGCGCGCCGAGACCAGGTACTGGGTGCCGTCGAAGGTGTGCGGGTTGACCGGGACGCGCTGCATCTTGCCGCTCTTTCGGCCGCGCACGGACAGCTCCGCGCTGCCGGCCAGGCTGAGCCCGTGCCGGGCGAGCCAGCCGACGAGGCCGTTCATCCGGACGGCCACGGGGTTGGCCTTGGCGTAGTACGGCTTGGGCGACGGCTCCGGTTCCGGCTTCGACTCCGGCTGGGGCTGGGGCTGGGACTCTGATGACGACATGGTGACCCCCACTTGGTTGGGAGAGCGGTGCTCTCGCTTGACGAACAGTGTGGGGGAGATCGGTGATCCGATGCAAGAGCAGTGCTCTCTTTTTTGAGCGGTGCACTTGTCTGTGGGCGCCGTTCTCTGCTGCGAGCGCTGCTCCAAAACAAGTGCACTGCTCCAAACCGTGTGCACCGCTCTGCAAACATGGCAAACTGCTCCGCATGACCACCCCACAGGGCGCCCGCGCGCGAGCCAGGATGGAAGTCACCACGGCCATCAAGGACGAGGCGCGCAGACAGCTCGCGGCCGAGGGCGCGGCCAAGCTGTCGCTGCGGGCCGTGGCGCGCGAACTCGGCATGGTCTCCTCGGCGCTCTACCGCTACTTCCCGAGCCGTGACGACCTGCTCACCGCGCTGATCATCGACGCCTACGACTCCCTCGGCGAGGCCGCCGAAACCGCCCACGCCGCTGCCGCCGGTGCGGCTCCCGCGCAGCGCTGGGTGGTCGTGTGCGAGGCGGTGCGCGGCTGGGCGCTGACCCACCCGCACGAATACGCGCTGATCTACGGTTCGCCGGTGCCCGGCTACTCGGCGCCGGACACGACCATTCCGCCGGCCGCCCGGGTCGCCCTCGTCCTCATCGGGATCCTGCGGGATGCCTTCGAGCAACGTGGTCTGGCCCGGACCCCCGTACCGGCCGAACTCGCCCCCGAGGCCCGCCGGATGGCCGACGAGCTGATGCCCGGTCTGCCGCCGGAGGTGGCGGTGGCCATGGCCGCGGCATGGGCCCAGCTGTTCGGGCTGGTGGGGTTCGAGCTGTTCGGTCAGTTCAAGGGGGTCGTGGAGGAGCGGGACCGGTTCTTCCGGCATGCGGCCGCGCAGCTCGCCCACGGGGTGGGGCTGGTCTTCCCCTAGCGAGCTCGACTCACGCCGTCACCTTCTCCAGGAACGCAGCGAGGTTCGTCACGGTCCGCCGAATCTTCTCCTCCAGCGTGAGCGACTCCGGCATGCGGCCGCCCATGCCCGCGTCCCGCTTGCCGCGCACGTACAGCGAGCAGGCGAGGTCGGCGCAGAGGTAGGCGCCCACGGAGTTGCCCTGCTGCCCGGCCTTCCCCGCCTTGGCGGCGACCATCAGGGAGACGCCTCCGGTGTGAGTGGTCAGGCAGATCGAGCACATGCTGCGCCGGGTCTGCCAGGAGGACGGGCTCGGGCAGCGCAGCGCCACCGCCCGTGCGCGGCCGTCGTCCAGTTCGGTCACCAGGTAGGCGCGGTCGGGCGCCTGGGGGTCGCGCCAGCCGAAGTAGTCCAGGTCGGCCCACGGCCGGTCGTCCAGGTCGTGCGGGATGTTCAGGCGTTTCGCCGCGCCCTTGGTGCAGTTCACGAAGGCGGCGCGGATCTCTTGCTCGGTCAGAGGCCTCATGCAGCGCACACTAATTTGCCTAAAGGTATTAGGCAAATGCATAATCAACGCAGGTTCGGGGCGAGAGTTGAAGGCAAGGAGCGAGTGTGGCGCGAGCGGGACTGAGCACGGAACGGCTGGTCCGGGCCGGAGCCGAACTGGCCGACGAGGTCGGCTTCGACCAGGTGACCGTCTCGGCGCTGGCCAGACGGTTCGACGTGAAGGTCGCGAGCCTGTACTCGCACGTCAAGAGCTCCCAGGACCTGAGGACGAGGATCGCGCTGCTGGCGTTGGAGGAGCTCGCCGACCGGGCCGCCGACGCGCTGGCCGGACGGGCCGGCAAGGACGCCCTCGTGGCGTTCGCCGACGTCTACCGCGACTACGCCCGCGCCCACCCCGGCCGCTACGCGGCGGCCCGGCTGCGCCTGGACCCGGAGACGGCCGCGGCCAGTGCCGGCGTCCGGCACTCCCAGATGACCCGGGCGATCCTGCGCGGCTACGACCTGACGGAGCCGGACGAGACCCATGCCGTCCGGATGCTCGGCAGCGTCTTCCACGGCTACGTCGACCTGGAACTGAGCGGCGGCTTCAGCCACAGCGCCCCCGACAGCCAGCAGTCCTGGACCCGCGTCCTCGACGCCCTCGACGCCCTGCTCCGCAACTGGCCGACCCCGACCTGACTGCCCCTTCGTACGGAACACAGAGGCGATGAACACCGACCCCCGCTGGATCACCACCCCGATCACCGCCGACCTCCTGCGCGGCGCCCTCGACCTGGAGCACACGGAGCACGGCCTCCTGCCGCACCGGCTCCCGGCCCGGGCCCGCGCCCAGTGCGCCGACCCACAGCTCGCCATGGTCGAGTCCCAGCCCTCCGGGGTACGACTGGTGTTCCGCACCCCCGCCACCGCCGTCGAACTGGACACCCTGCCCACCAAGCGGCTCTACGTCGGAGCCCCGCCCCGCCCGGACGGCGTCTACGACCTGCTCGTCGACGGCACCCTGAACGGCCAGGGCAGCGTGTCCGGCGGCAGCGTCCAGGTGGTCGACATGGGCGCCGGGACCACGGAGCTGCGCCCCGGACCGGTCGGCACCCTCCGCTTCACCGGCCTGCCCGGGCGCGAGAAGGTCCTCGAGATCTGGCTGCCGCACAACGAGACCACCGAACTGGTCGCGCTGCGCACCGACGCCCCGCTCGCCGCCGTACCCGACCACGGCCGCAAGGTCTGGCTGCACCACGGCAGTTCCATCAGCCACGGCTCCGACGCCGCGAGCCCCACCGCCATCTGGCCGGCCCTGGCGGCCGCGCGCGCCGGCGTGGAGCTGGTCAACCTGGGGCTGGGCGGCAGCGCCCTGCTCGACCCCTTCACGGCCCGCGCCGTCCGGGACACCCCCGCCGACCTGATCAGCCTCAAGCTCGGCATCAACGTCGTCAACGCCGACCTGATGCGGCTGCGGGCCTTCGGCCCCGCCGTGCACGGCTTCCTCGACACCGTCCGCGAGGGGCATCCCACCACTCCACTGCTGGTTGTCTCGCCGATCCTGTGCCCGATGCACGAGGACACGCCGGGCCCCACCGCCATGGACCTGAGCGCCTTCGGCGCCGGCCGGCTCGCCTTCACGGCCTCGGGCGACCCGGCCGAGCGCGCGAGCGGCAAGCTCACCCTGAACGTCATCCGGGACGAGCTGTCCCGGATCGTCGCCCAGCGCGCGGCCGAGGACCCGTACCTCCACTACCTCGACGGCCGTGCCCTCTACGGCGAGGCCGACGCCGCCGAACTCCCGCTGCCCGACGGACTCCACCCGGACGCGGCCACCCACCGCCGTATCGGCGAACGCTTCGCCGGGCTGGCCTTCGCGGACGACGGAGCGTTCGCGGACGACGGCGCGTTCGCGGGGAGCGGCGCCTTCGCGGAGGACGGCGGCCGCTGAGCCGACGGTCCTCACCGCGCCGAGTCGGCCGACGCCGCGTCGTCGCCGCTGTCCGGGATCAGTACGACCTTCCCCGCGACCGTCCCCGACTCGGCGAGCCGCAGGGCCTCGGCGGCCTGGGTGAGGGGCAGCCGGGCGGCGATGCGCGCGGTGACCTCGCCGCGTTGGAGGGCCTGGAACACCTGGGTGAGGTCGGCGCTCAGCCGGGCCCGGAAGCGGTCCTTGCCGAGGGCGCGGCCTTCCCAGACGTTGAAGAAGTAGGCGTGCCGGCCGTTCGGCAGCGCGTTCCACAGCCACACCCGGCCGAGGATCTTCAGTACCGGCAGCTGCTTGGAGCCGGAGTCGTCCCGGGTGGTGGCGCTGCCGTAGGCGACGAGGGTGCCGCCCGGGGCGAGGAGCCGCCAGGAGTCGATGACGCTGCGGCCGCCGAGGTGGTCGAAGACGGCGTCGACACCGCCGGGGGCCAGTTCCCGGACCCGGGCCGGGACGTCCTCGGCGCGGTAGTCGACCGGGGTCACACCCAGTTCCCGCAGCGCGTCGTGGTGCCGGGCGGAGGCCGTGCCGATCACCTGGAGGCCGGCCGCCCGTGCGAGCTGGACGAGGACCGTGCCCACGCCGCCGTTGGCGCCGTGCACCAGGATCGTGCCGCCGCTGCGCACCCTGGCCTTGCGGTACAGCATCTGCCAGGCCGTGATGCCGTTGACGACCAGGGTCTCCGCCTCAGCCGCGCCGACACCGGCGGGCACCTGCACGGCGTCGGCCGCGTCGAGCACGACATGGCTGGCCCAGCCGCCGACCTTCACCAGTGACGCCACCCGCTTGCCGACGAGCCCGGGCGTGACGCCCGCACCGGCCGTGAGCACCGTGCCGACCAGGTCGTAGCCGGGGACGAAGGGGAAGGGCGGCTGGTCGTAGTAGCGGCCGCGGCGCATCTGCTGCTCCGCGAAGGAGACACCGGTCGCCTCCACGCGGACGACGATCTGGCCGGCGGCCGGGACCGGGATCTCCCGGCGCTCGATACGCAGGCCCTCCGGCTCCACGATGCCCGGCAGGACGACCTCGACGAGCTGGGTGCTCCCGGTGTTTTCTGCGATGCCCATGACGACGGCCTCCGTGTGTAGACGGTGTGTGGATGCACTCGCAAGCGGGAGATGCTCTCGCTTGCGTTAGGAGCTATAACAAACATGACTGGTGCTCTCTGGAGTGTCAAGTCCTCGCGTTGGGTGTGGTCATCGCGGTCGTTAGGTCTACTCGCGAAAGTGATAAGTTGAAACAGTCGAAGCAACCCTGAAAGCCCGAAGCGTCGAGCTGCCCCCCGAGGGGCTCGGGCGCGGCGCGCCGGAAGCGAGAGAGGAGCGTGACGGCCATGGCGGCAGATGCGGAGGCGGTGAGCCCCCGCGAGCGGTACCGGAGCCAGGTGCGGGCGGACATCAAGGCGCGCGCCTGGGAGCAGATCGCCAAGGCGGGCGCGACGGGCCTGTCCCTGAACGCGATCGCCAAGGAACTGGGCATGAGCGGACCGGCCCTCTACCGCTACTTCGGCAGCCGCGACGAACTGATCACCGAGCTGATCCGGGATGCCTACCGCGGCCTGGCCGACACCTTCCGTGCCGCCGCCGGCTCCGGGGCCGGCATCGGCGGCCTCGCGCACGCCCTGCGCCGCTGGGCGCTCGACGACCCCCAGCGGTACTTCCTCGTCTACGGCACGCCGGTCCCCGGCTACCACGCGCCCGAGGACATCACCGGCATCGCCCAGGAGATCATGGCGGCTCTGCTCGACGTCTGTGCGGCGGCCGAGCCCGAGGCGCCGCCGCCGGCCTCCGCCGGTTTCACCGCGCACCTCTCCCAGCACCGCGAGTGGGCCGGCGGCCATCCCGCGCCGCCGGGAGTGCTACGCCGGGCGCTGGCCTTCTGGACCCGGATGCACGGAGTGCTCTCCCTCGAACTCGCCGGCCACTTCACGGGCATGGGCTTCGACCCGGACCGGCTGTTCGACGCGGAGGTGGCGGAGCTGACGTCCGGCCGCTGAGCAGGCCCGGCGGCCTACTTCCCCGGGAGTACGCGTGATCACCCCGCCGGGCTGACGCTCGCGCGGGCCGGTGACGTCTAGCGTGGCGGTCATGGACGAGCAGCGGGTACGGGAGCGCGGCCCCGCGCGGTGGTGGCGCTACGGACCCCCGTGGTGGAACCACCCGGACGCCACCGCCACCGCCACCGCCACCGGCGCTCCGGCCGAAACAGGCACCGCCGCCGACACCCCCCGCTCCCGCCTGCCGTGGCGCTCCACCTTCCTGCTCACCGTCCTGGTCCTGGTGGGCTCGAACTTCGCCGCCCACACGCAGCCCCACCGCGAGCCGCTCGACCCGTACGCCCGCCTCCTGCTCCTCGCCGCCTGCGCCCTGCTGTTGTGGCGGCACCGGCACCCGGTGGCCGTGGCGTTCGGTACGGCCGGGCTCGCCCTGCTCTATCTGGGCGCCGGCTACCCGTACGGACCGGTCTTCGCGGCCGTCGCCGTGGCCTGCTTCAGCGCCGTCGTCGCCGGGCACCGCCGGGCCGCCTGGGCGGCGCTCGGGATGCTGTGGGCCGGGCATCTGCTGATCGCGCTCTGGCTGTACCGCCTGCTGCCGCCGCCGGGCGACAGGGGTGCGAACCTCGGCCAGGAGGTGATCGTCGCCACCTGGGTGCTGATCATCGTCTCGCTGGCCGAACTGTTCCGGCTGCGGCGCGAGCAGTGGGCACGGGAGCGGGCCGACCGAGCCCAGGCGGCCCGGCGGCGCGCGGACGCGGAACGGCTGCGGATCGCCCAGGAGTTGCACGATGTCCTCGCGCACAGCATCTCGGTCATCAACGTCCAGGCCGGCATGGGCCTCGCGCTCCTCGACTCCGACCCGGAGCAGGCCAGGGCCGCGCTCACCACGATCAAGGCAGCCAGCAAGGAGGCGCTCGGCGAGGTGCGCCAGGTGCTCGCCACCCTGCGCGCCCCGGGAGCCGCGCCGCGGGCGCCGGCGCCAGGGCTCGAGCGGTTGCCGGAACTGGTGGAACAGGCGGCAAGCGCCGGACTCACCGTGGACGTGACCGGGGAGCCGCCGCGCCTGCCGCCGGGCGCCGACCTGGCCGCCTTCCGCATCGTGCAGGAGGCCCTCACCAACGTCGTACGGCACTCGGGTTCGCGGCACGCGCGTGTGCGGCTCGAACACGGCGGAGGGGAGCTGCGGTTGCGGATCGACGACGACGGTCCGGCGACCGGGGCGGACGCGGGCGGCAGCGGGAACGGGCTGGCCGGGATGCGGGAGCGGGCGGCGGCCCTGGGTGGCACGATCGAGGCGGGACCGCGTGCCGACGGAGGTTTCCGGGTGCTGGCCGTACTGCCGACCGCACTGCCCTTGGACGACCGGGAGGACCGATGATCCGGGTGCTGCTCGCCGACGACCAGTCGCTGGTGCGGGCCGGTTTCCGGGCGCTGCTCGACGCACAGCCGGACATCGAGGTGACCGGCGAGGCGGCGGACGGCGAGGAGGCGCTGCGCAGGGTGCGTGAACTGCGCCCCGACGTCGTCCTGATGGACATCCGCATGCCGCGTCTGGACGGCCTGGCCGCGACCCGCCGTATCACCGGGGAGGAGGAGCTGGCGGACGTCAGGGTGGTCATGCTGACGACGTTCGAGCTCGACGAGTACGTCTTCGAGGCGATCCGTTCCGGCGCCTCCGGCTTTCTGGTCAAGGACACCGAGCCGGACGAACTGGTGCGTGCCGTCAGGGCGGTGGTGGCCGGGGACGCGCTGCTGTCGCCGGGGGTGACGCGGCGGCTGATCGCGGAGTTCGCGGCCCGTTCCAAGGAGCCGGCCGCCGCCGACGCCCTCGCCCGGCTCACCGAGCGGGAGCGGGAGGTGATGGCCCTGGTCGGCATCGGCCTGTCCAACGAGGAGATCGCCCGCCGCCTGGTCGTCAGCCCCCTCACCGCCAAGACCCACGTGAGCCGCACCATGGTGAAGCTGGGCGCCCGTGACCGGGCCCAACTGGTCGTCCTGGCCTATGAGTCGGGGCTGGTGCGGCCCGGCTGGCTGGGCTGAGAAGAACGCTGGAAACGGACCAGGACGCTGATCACCCGGGCGAGGAACAGCACGGCGGCGAGCACCGTGCCCACGACGGGCAGCATGCGTTCCAGGCCGCGGGGCAGGTCGAACAGCAGCGCCGGACCGGCCACCGCCCCGAAGACGACCACGGCCGCGAACACCGCACTGCACAGCGCGTATCCGATCTCGACGGTGATCGCGTCCCGCTCGGCCTGACCGCGCCGTCCCCCGTGCATCGTCATTCCGGCAGTCTCACAGCCGGGTGCCCGGCGGGGCAACAGGCTCCCGCCGGGCACAGGTTCGCAGGCGTCCCAGCTCAGTCGCGTGCGGACACGCGCTCCGCCTCCAGGGAGGTGGACTTGGCGATCACGACGGTCTGCTGCGGGCGCCGGGCGCGCAGCCCCGTCAGCGTGATCAGCAGCCCGGCGAAGGCCACGACCGCGACCACCACGAAGCCGGGGCGGTAGCTGTCGAGCACCGCCTGCGGGGTCGCGTGGGCGGGCGCGCCCGCGGTGACCACGGCGGTGACGATCGCCAGGAAGATCGCACCGCCCACCTGCACCGAGGTGTTGAGGAGCCCGGAGACCATGCCCTGCTCGTGGTCGTCGACGCCGTTGGTGGCCTGGATGTTCAGGGAGGGGAAGACCAGGGCGCAGGCCGCGCCGATCAGGAGCATCGACGGCAGGATCGCGGCCGCGTAGACCGGGCTCAGGTCGACACGGAGGAACAGGGCGTAGCCGAGGACCATGAACGCGAAGCCCGCCGCGATCAGCCGCTGGGTGCCGAAGCGGTCCACGATCGCGCCGACCTTGGTCGACGAGACCGCGACCAGTGCGCCCGCCGGGAGGAAGGCCAGGGCGGTGTGCAGTGCGGACCAGCCGAGCAGGGACTGCATGTACAGGGTGGTCAGGAACTGGAAGCCGACGTACGAGCCGAAGAAGGCGATCGCGCCGAACTGGGCGCGGACCTGGTTGCCCGAGCGCAGCACGCCGAGGCGGATGAGCGGGCCGGGGGAGCGGCGTTCGACCTGGACGAACACGGTGAGCAGGACGGCGACCGCGAGGAAGGAGAGCAGGGTGCGGGCTGACGCCCAGCCGACCTGCGGGGCCTCCACGACGGTGAACACCAGGAGCAGCATCGAGGCGGTGCCGAGGACCGCGCCGGGGATGTCGTAGCCGTTGTGGTCGCGTTCGCGGGAACTGCGCGGCAGCAGCCGGAGGCCGGCGAGCAGCGCGATCAGGGCGATGGGGGCGGGCAGCAGCATGGTGAGGCGCCAGCTGGCCTCGGTGAGCAGGCCGGACAGCACCAGGCCCATGGAGAAGCCGGTGGCCGCGCAGGTGGTGTAGATGGAGAGGGCGCGGTTGCGCAGCGGGCCCTCCGGGAACGTGGTCGTGATGATCGAGAGTCCGGCCGGCGCGGTGAAGGCGGCGCTGAGTCCCTTGATGAAGCGGCTGGCGATCAGCAGGGGACCCGAGTCGACCAGACCGCCGAGGAGCGAGGCGAGCGCGAAGACGCCGAGGGCCACGAGGAACACCTGGCGCCGGCCCAGCAGGTCGGCGGTGCGGCCGCCGAGCAGCAGCAGGCCGCCGTATCCCAGGATGTAGCCGCTGACGATCCATTGCAGTGTCGAGGTGGAGAGGTGCAGGTCGGAGCCGATCGACGGCAGGGCGACGCCGACCATCGACACGTCCAGTGCGTCCAGGAACATGGCGGCGCAGAGCACCAGCAGCGTGCCCCAGAGCCGGGGAGTCCAGCGTCCCTCGGGAGCAGGGGCGGTGAGCGGAGAGGTCATGAACCCAGACACTACATGCACATGCATCGAATGCAAACGCATTTAATTACGATGCAACAAACCGGATTCTCTGCTACCGTGCCGGGATGGCGGCGAAGAAGCCCGAGCAGGCGCTCGTGGAGCAATGGCGGGACATCCTGGCCCTGCACGCCCGCACCCAGTGCGAGCTCGACCGCGTCCTGCACGGCCATGGCCTGTGCGCCAGTGACTTCGAGGTCCTCGACCTGCTCTCCGACGGTCCGGCGGCGGACGGCGCCTGCAGCTTCCGGGTGCAGGAGATCGCCGAGCGGGTGCACCTCAGCCAGAGCGCGCTGTCCCGGCTGATCGCCCGCCTGGAGAAGGACGGCCTGGTCGAGCGGGCCATGTGTCCGGAGGACCGCCGGGGTGTGCGGGTGGCGCTCACCGGCAAGGGGCGCGCGCTGCACGGCGAGGTGCTGCCGGTGCAGCGCGCGGTGCTCACCCGGATGCTGGCCGTCGGATCAGGCTGAGCCCGGCCGGTCGTTCCAGTCGGCCGGGCGTCCGAACCGGCCGGTCAGATCCCGGAGTTCGTCAGCCACAGACCGGCCAGTTCCGGGTCGCCGGTCACCGTCGGCACCGGCACCCGGTTCCACAGGGCGAGGTACAACTGATCGGCGGGACCGGCGAGTTCGGCCGTCGCGCCATCGAGTGCGCCGGGTTCCGTGACCGGCGGTTCGGCCGACAGCCGTACGGTCCATGCCGCGTCGGTGTCCGCCGTACGCACCCGCAGCACCCGCGGGGACTCGCTGCGGACCCGGCTGCGTGCGCGGGCGTGGAAGCCGCGCAGCAGTTCGTCGATGCCGTCGACCGCGAAGGCCGTGCCGATCGGGGATGCCGGGCCACCCCGGGCGGCCTCCGCGTCGTACCGGTGGACGGTCGTCTCATGGGCCTGCCGGCGGAGCCAGAAGGCCAGCGGTGAGCGGACCGGGGCGGGGTGGAAGGTCCAGCACGTCAGGTCCTGCGGTGCGCCGTCCAGGGTGTCGACGAGCCGGCGGTGGCCCTCCCGGTACCAGGTGGTCAGCTCGGCGCCGTCGATGTCCGGCGAGTCCGGGAAGGGACGGGGCGCGGTCTCGGCGTCGGCCACGACACCGGCGGCCCACCGGTGGACGGTGCCGGTGTGCCGCAGCAGATCGCGCACCCGCCAGTCCGGGCAGGCGGGCACCGGGGCGTCGAGCCCCGCCTCCTCGGCGGCCGCGGCCAGCAATCGGCCCTCCCGGTCGAGGATCTCGAGAAAGTCGGCAGTCTCCATGCCGTGAGTCTGCCGGATGCGACGGAGTTCCCGGTGCCAGGGCCTGTCGTTTGGATCATGCCGGCGTCGCGACAGGCCCTAGCGCAGCAGGAATCCCACGGCGTACCCCAGCGCGTTGACCGCCCAGTGCAGGGCCATCGGCGCCAGCAGGGAGCCGCTGCGGTCGCGCAGCCAGCACAGGAGGCAGCCCGCCACGGCCGTGAAGAGTACGGCGCCGATGTCCACCAGGACCGCCCCGGCGACCGAGTGCCCGAAGAGCGAACCCAGCGCGGGTTTCTCCTTGTTGAGGTTCAGCGAGGGCAGGATGTGCCACAGCCCGAAGAGCACGGAGGAGAGCACGGCCGCCGTCGTGGCCGTGCGCAGGCGGCACAGCAGCGCGAACAGCACCCCGCGGAACGCCGTCTCCTCCAGCAGTACCGTCCCCACGGGCACCGCGACCAGCGCCTTGAAGGCGATCTCGGAGCCGTTCAGCGCGTCCGTCCGCTGGTCCGCGAACAGCCCGCGGGTGACCGGCAGCAGGGCCCCGCACAGATAGACCGCCGCGACGATCCCGATCAGGGCGGTCGCCCAACGCACCCCGTCCGCAAGGGTGGTCCGGCCCAGTCCCAGCTCCGCCCAGGTCCCCCCGGCCCAGAACAACAGCCCCACCAGGACGGCCGAGGCGACGACCGCGGTGAGCAGGATCCAGGACCCGGCCCAGCGGTTGTCCAGCAGATTCGCGAGCACCAGCACGACCACCACCGCCGCCACGGCGGTGCGGGTGGGGAGCCGGGGGAGCGGCATGCCGGGCGGGGTGTCAGAACTCGAACGGGTCGCGCAGCGGCGGACACGTCGCCTCGGCCGCAGGTGGTGCGGGGCGGGGATGCTCGGTCGTCCGGGCCTGGGCCATGCTCACCACGATGGGACACCCCGGTGCTCTTTGCACCTTTTCCCGGATGGGGGAGGGCCCTGCTCCCGGAAGGGAGGAGCGGCCAGGAAAGATCTTCCGGATGCGGTGCCGGGTGCGGTGGCGGATCGTGGTCCCGAGGTGGCCAAGTGAGTGGTGCGGGCAGGGCTCTGAATCATGCGAAGGACTGGACCCGGCGGACGGCGGAACGGGTGCGCCGGCACCTGGGCCCCGGCCGGGTGGTCCGGCGGCGGCCGTGCTGGGGCGGAATCGCGGTGGCGGTCCTGTGCTACTGCCTGTCCCTCACCCCCTCCCTGCTCCCGCGGGCCTGGTGGCTCCAGGGGCTCGCGGCCGGCGTCTCGGCGGCCGTCGGCTACGCCGTCGGTGCCGTGCTGGAGACCCTCGCCCGGCTGCTGCTCCGCTGGGCCGGCGCCCGCATCCGCCCACGGGTCCGCCGTACCCTCTGGGCCGCGCTGGGCGTGCTCGGCGCCGCCGCGGTGGTCACCGTCACCGCGTGGAGCGTCCGCTGGGAGGGCCAGGTCCGCCGGGCGGTGACCCTGCCCCCGCACATCGTCTGGTGGCAGTGGGCGCTCGTCCCGGTGGTGGCCGCACTGGTCGGGACACTGCTGCTCCTGGCCGCCCGTACGGTACGGCTCGGCACCCGCCTCGCCGCCCGTGCCTTCGGCGCCCATCTGCCCCGTCCCGTCGCGTACGCCACCGGGGTCGTCCTCGCCGCGTTCGTGATCGTCGGAGTCGTCCAGGGCTTCCTGCTGCGCGCCGCTCTGGACGCGATCGAGAGCGGCGCGTCCCTCGCCGACCAGGGCACCACCAAGGGCGTCCACCAGCCCGGCCTGCCCACCCTCTCCGGCAGCCCCGACTCCGCCGCACCCTGGGACACGCTGGGCGCCAAGGGCCGTGACTTCGTCGGCACGGCCACGCCCCGCGCCGGCATCGCCGCCTTCACCGGCCGCCCGGCGAAGGATCCGGTACGGGTCTACGTCGGCCTGCGCTCCGCCGGCACCCTCGACGAACGCGCCGCCCTCGCCGTACGCGAACTCGAACGCACCGGCGGCTTCTCCCGCCGGATTCTCGCCGTCATGGGCACCACCGGCACCGGCTGGATCAACGACCAGGGCAGCAAACCCCTGGAGTACATGTGGGGCGGCGACACCGCGCAGGTCGCCATGCAGTACTCCTACCTCCCCAGCTGGGTCTCCGCGCTC
Organism: Streptomyces sp. NPDC054770; assembly: GCF_053611985.1. Classification (NCBI taxonomy): domain Bacteria; kingdom Bacillati; phylum Actinomycetota; class Actinomycetes; order Kitasatosporales; family Streptomycetaceae; genus Streptomyces; species Streptomyces sp. NPDC054770. Next base: position 102,115 of record NZ_JBSHBL010000010.1, on the reverse strand, counting down.
ACCGAGGACGAGGCCGCCGACACCGGACGCGCCCTCTTCGACGCCGTCTACGCCAAGTGGCGGACATTGCCCGCCGCTTCCCGTCCCCGGCTCCTCGTCTACGGCGAGAGCCTCGGCTCCTTCTCCATGGAGTCCGCCCTGAACGGCTCCCTGGCCACGCTCGTCGCGGAGACCGGCGGCGCGCTGTTCGTCGGGCCGACCTACGACAACCCGCTGTGGAAGACGGTCACCGCCCAGCGGCAGCCGGGCAGCCCCGAATGGCGGCCGGTGGTCGCCGACGGGGCGCAGATGCGTTTCGCGCAGGTACCGGCGGACTTCGGCATCCCGGACGCGCCCTGGGGCGAGCCGCGCGCGGTCTACCTGCAGAACGGCTCCGACCCGGTCGTGTGGTGGTCGCCGGCCCTCGCCTTCCACCAGCCGGACTGGCTGGACCGGCCGCGGGCCCGGGACGTCTCCCCGGCGATGCGGTGGTATCCGCTGCTGACGTTCTGGCAGGTGGCCTGCGACCTGGCCGGCGCCGACAGCGTGCCGGACGGATTCGGCCACCGGTACGGGACCCTCCCGACGAGCGCGTGGGCGCGGATCACGAGCCCGCCGGACTGGACGGCCGCCGACACGGCAAGACTCTCCGGGCTGCTGGAGTCGGTACGGGAACCGGGGCTGCTGGACTGAGCGGGCCGCCCGCCTGAGGGCCTCCTGCCCGAGGTCAGTGCCCTGCCGTGCGCCGGGTCAGCAGGGCGATGGCCGCGGCGGTGGCGGCGAGGGCGGCGACGGTGGTGAGGGCGGCGGGGAGGGAGATCCAGTCCGCCATGAATCCGATGGCGGGCGGTCCCAGCAGCATGCCGCCGTAGCCGAAGGTGGAGGCGACGGCGACGCCTTCGGGGCCGGCCAGCCTGCCCGCGCGTTCGACGGCGACGGGGAAGAGGTTGGCGAGACCGAGGCCGGTGACCGCGAATCCGAGGAGGACCGCCCACAGGGCCGGGGCGAGCGCGCCGAGCAGCATGCCGAGCGCGGCGGTGGTGCCGCCGAACACCAGGGTGCGGGTCTGTCCCAGGACTTCCAGCAGTTTGGTGCCGCTGAGCCGGCCGACGGTCATGGCGAGGGCGAAGCAGGTGTAGCCGATGGCGGCCGCGCCGGGTGCGGCGCCGAGGTCCTGCTCCAGGTGCAGGGCGCTCCAGTCGGCCATGGCCCCCTCGCCGTAGGCCGTGCACAGGGCGATCAGGCCGAACGTGACGACGAGCAGGCGGGTGCGGGGTGCCAGGGGGTGCGGGGCGGATGCCGCCCGCGGGGCGTCGTTCTCGGGTGTGGCCGCAGTGGCCGTCCTGGCCGGCGTTTCGGGCGTCGCCGGTGCGGGGGTGCCGAGGAGGGTGCGGCCCGCGAGAAGGGTGACCACGAGGCCGACGACGGTGAGGCAGAGCAGGTGCTGCGTGGGGGTCAGCACTCCGGCGATCAGCGAGCCCAGGCCGGCGCCGGTCATGCCGCCCAGGCTGAAAGCGGCGTGGAAGCTGGGCATGACCGGGCGGCGCAGGGCTCGCACCAGGTCGACCGCGGCACTGTTGAAGGCCACGTTGATGCCGCCGTAGGCGCTGCCGAACACGAGCAGTACGGCGCCGAGGGCCAGGACCGAATGGGTGAGCGGGGGCAGGGCCACGCTGAGGGAGAGCAGGACGCCGCAGACGACGGTCACCGGGTGGGAGCCGTAACGGCGGCACAGCCGTCCGGTGAACATCATCGTGATCACTGCTCCGGCCGAGACGCAGAGCAGGGCGAGTCCCAGGGCACTGGCCGAGGCGCCGGTCTGTTCCTTGATGGCCGGGATGCGGACGACCCAACCGGCGAAGACGAAGCCGTCCATGGCGAAGAAGACGGTCAGGGCGATGCGGAGTCGGGTGAGGTCGTTACCGGGCACGACGTTGTGCGTCCGGGTTTTGTTTATTAGCGGCACAAACGCAGGCTAGGTGAGCGCCGGGACTGGGACAAGGGCGGCGGGTCGGCGGGGCCGGGCCCGGACCGTCCCGGCGATCGGGGGAGGAGATTCGCGCGACCAGGGGGAAGGCGCCGCGATGACCGAGTCCGTGGGAGTCCGGGTACCTGCTTCGGCCGCCGTTCCGCTCCACCGGAACTGACGGTTCCAGGTCGCCGGGGACGCGCTCGGCGGCGCGCCGGCCGGCTTCCGCAAGGAACTCCGGGACGGCTCGTGGCCCGCCGACCGACCGGGCGGGCCCGCGCCGGGCGGACCTGCGGGAGCCGCCCGGCTTCACCGCGTCGGCTCCTGGCCTCCGGCCGGTCCGGGAACGGGCCCACCGAGCGGAGAGGTGCCCGCCGCTCCGCCGTCCCGCGGCCCCCGCCTCCCGGCGACGTCCGTGAGGTAGCCGCGCAGCATCACCTTCGCCTCGTCGAGCAGGGCCGTGTCGCCCTCGGCGTCGCGGCGGAAGGCCTCCTGGGCGAGCGCGTCGGCGGCGAGGACGGCGGCATGGCAGGCCCGGCCGAGCCCCTCCGGGTCGCCGGCGACGCCGAGCGCCAGCAGCACCCGGCGCACCCCGTCGGCCATCCGGCGCTTGTGCTCCCGGTCCGCCGCCCGGGTCCGGTCGGTCAGACCGCTGCCGAACCACAGGGCCCGGAAGCCCTGTTCGGTGCGGTAGAGCCCGGCATAGGCGTCGATCAGCACGCCGACCGGGTCCGACCAGCGCTCGGTCGCCGCGCCCCGCACGAACTCCTCCATCACCGCTTCGAGTTGCGAGAAGTACGTCGCCGCCAGCGCGTCGATGATCGCGTCCCGGTCGGGCAGGTACTGGTACAGCGAGCCGACCGACACCCCGGCCTCCGCCGCGACCCGGGTCGTGGTCAGGGCCGGTACGCCCTCGGCGATCAGAACCCGCTCCGCCGCCTTCAGCACACGCGCCAACCGGGCTTTGCTGCGGGCCTGTTGGGGAGTACGGCGCAGCACGACCCCGGACTCCTCGGCGGTCGGCTCGGTCACCCGTGGCTCCTGAATCTGAACGTGACATTGTTTCAGGTTTACGTTACCGTCGCGGCCATGACGGACTCAAGCTCCGCGCTGGTCCAGGAGCGGGCGGCGGTGGCGGACGTCTGCCGTCGTCTGGGAGCGGCGGGCCTGCTCATCGGTACGGCGGGAAACGTCAGCGTGCGGGTGGGGGACCGGGTGGCGGTCACCGCGACCGGCGCGGTGCTCGCCCAACTCACCGCGGGCCAGGTGACGGTGGTCGACCTGGACGGAAAGGCCGTCGCCGGAACCCTGCAGCCCACCTCCGAACTCGACCTGCACCTCGGTGTCTACCGGCGTTACGGCGCCGGCGCGGTCGTCCACACCCACGCCCCGATGGCCACCGCCCTCTCCTGTGTGCTCGACGAACTACCGTGCATCCACTACCAGTTGCTGTCCCTCGGCGGCACCGTGCGGGTGGCGCCGTACGCCACCTTCGGCACCCCGGAACTCGCCGAGTCGGTCCTCGCCGCACTCGACGGCCGCAGCGCCGCCCTGCTGGCCAACCACGGCTCGGTCACCGTCGGTCCCACCCTCGACAAGGCCGTCGAGAACGCCCTGTTGCTCGAATGGGCCTGCGGCGTCTACCAGCACGCGGCGGCCCTCGGCACGCCCCGCGTCCTGGACGAACGGCAGCAACTCGCGGTGATCGAGGCCGCGATCGCCCGGAACTACGGCACCACTCGATCCCTCCAGGAGGGCAAGTCATGAGAGTCGTCACGATGGGCGTGCATGTGCTGGACGTACTCGTCCGGCCGGTGGACGCGATACCCGAGGGCCAGGACGCCACCCTGGTCGAGGACATCAGGATGACCGCGGCCGGGACCGCCGGCGGGACCGCGCTCAGCCTCGCCAAGCTCGGCGCCACCGTGCAGAGCGCCGGGGCCGTCGGCGCCGACGCGACCGGCGACATGCTGGTGCAACTGCTCGGCAAGGCCGGGATCGACACCGGCTTCCTGGTCCGGCGTGCCGACACCGCCACCTCGGCGAGCGTGCTGCCCATCCGCCCCAACGGCGACCGGCCCTCCCTGCACCTGCTCGGCGCCAACATCACCTACGGCGTCGACGACGTGCCCTGGGACGCCCTCGCCGACGCCACCCATCTCCACCTCGGCGGCCCGGAGTTGATCGGCGTCGACGCCGCCGCGCGCATCCTGCACTTCGCCAAGGAACACGGCGTGACGACCTCCGTGGACCTGCTCGCGCCCGGAGTGCTCGGCAGCTTCAAGCAGATCGCGGCGGCGCTGCCGTACGTCGACCACCTCCTCCCCAACGACGACCAGGTACTGGGCTTCTCCGGCGAGGACGACCTGCTGGCGGGCGCCAAGAAGCTGGTCGGCGCCGGCGCCGGGCTGGTCGCGGTCACCCGGGGCGGCGACGGCGCGCTGCTGGTCACCGCGGAGGGCGCCGAGCCGGTGCCCGCCTTCGAGATCGACGTCGTGGACACCACCGGCTGCGGCGACGCCTTCTCGGCCGGATTCGTCTACGGCATCGGGCTGGGCCGCACCCCGTACGACTCCGCCGTCCTCGGCAACGCCGTGGCGGCACTGGTCGCCCAGGGCCTCGGCAGCGACCACGGCGACTTCGACCTCGCCGCTGCCGACGCGTTCGCGGCGACGGCGGTCAGGCGGGCGTAGGGCAGGTGCCGGATCTGTGGAGAACGTGACGTCGGGCACAGTCGTCCCGGATGCCCGAGAGGTGTCTTTCGTCCCTCGGATCACTCGAACCACTGAAATCCTGCGGATATTCACTCGCCCCCGGCGTCTGTGTTCGGACAGAGTCAGGCAACAGCTCGGTTAATAACTGCTCGCTGGTTGGTTACCGGAGAGTGAGCGGGCCATGATGACCCCATGACGTTGGCCTCGCGCGCTCTGGCGCAACTGGCGACCTGGCCCGACCTGAGCCAGGCCGTACCGAGCTGCGGTCTGGGGCAGGCCGTGAGTTCGGCGGAGGGCGAGATCGCGCACTTCCACTCCGAGCGCGATGTGGACCTGCGTCTCACCACCCACGCCATCCGGCACTTCGCCAAGGACCTCAGGAGCACGGGGGCGATCCGGATCGTCCCGGGCTCCCAGTGGGTGACCATACGACTCGACGCCGCGAGCGATGTCGACCTGCTGCTGACCCTGGTCAGCGTCGCCCTCCAGGCCCACAAGAGCTGGCCCGACCCGGCCGGCCGGCCGGTGTTCGGCTGCAACGACCAGCGGGGCGCGGGATTCGTCAGTGCCGACACCAGCGGGATGTGACCCGGAGCCGAGGCACCGGGGCAGGCCGCGTCACACGCTCAGGACCCGGATCCCCGCCTCCTCGAACCGGCGTACCTCCTCCGGCGCCGCCGCCGTGTCCGTCACCAGCGTGTCCACCACTTCCGCCGCGCAGATCCGGGCGAACGCCCGCCCGCCCAGCTTGCTGGAGTCGGCGGCTACGATCACGCGGGCCGCACGTTCGCACAGCAGCCGGTTGACCGCGGCCTCCGCCTCGTCATGGGCCGCCGCCCCGTGCGTGACGTCGAAGCCGACCACCCCGAGCACCGCCACATCGAGGGTGATCTGCCCCAGCACCCCGTCCGCGAGCGGCCCGATGAGCTCGTACGACTGCGGGCGTGCCACCCCGCCCGTCACCACGATCTTGAACTGGGGCCGCACCGCGAGCTCGTTGGCGATGTTGAGCGCGTTCGTGACGATCGTGAGCGCCGGCGCACCGGTGGCCAGATCGCCCCGCACGGCCAGGGCGCGGGCCACCTCCGTGGTGGTCGTACCGCCCGTCAGCCCCACCGCCTCGCCCGGCGCGACCAGGTCCGCCACCGCCTTGGCGATCCGCTGCTTCTCGGAGGCCTGCCGGGCCGTCTTGTAGCGCAACGGCAGCTCGTACGACACCCCGTGGACCACCGCGCCGCCCCGGGTGCGCACCAGCATCTGCTGCTCGGCGAGCTGGTCGAGGTCCCGGCGGATGGTGGCCGCCGAGACCGCCAGCTCGGCCGCGGCCTCCTCGACCTCGAGGCGGCCGCGCTCGACCAGCAGCTCGAGCAGTGCCTTCCAGCGGGCGTCACGCGACATCCGCGGCCTCCGTTCCTCGATCTTCCGGTGACCCTAGCGCACCCGCTTTTCGGTGAGATGCTTGATTGTGATTGGAAACTGGCTCTATCTTGCAAGAACAATCACGATGCGGTGCCCAGGGGAGGGACAGTGGTATGTCACATACCACCGAAGAGCTGAACAGCCAGCCCGAGTGCTGGATACGAGCCGCCACCGAGGCCACCCGCCAAGCACACGCGCTCCCGGCCCCGGGCGAGCGGGTCGCGATCGTCGGCTGCGGCACCTCGTACTTCATGGCCCAGGCCGCTGCCGTACTGCGCGAGTCCGCGGGGCACGGCGAGACGGACGCCTTCGCCGCCTCGGAGTTCCCGCACGGGCGGCCGTACGACCGGGTACTGGCCCTCACCCGCTCCGGCACCACCACCGAAGTGCTGGACCTGCTGGGCCGGTTGAAGGGGCGCGTGCGCACCGCCGCGATCACCGCCGACCCCGACACCCCCGTGCCGGACGCGGCGGACGACCTCGTCGTCCTGGACTTCGCCGACGAACGCTCCGTCGTCCAGACCCGGTTCGCGACCAGCGCGCTCACCCTGCTCCGCGCCCATGTCGGCCTGCACACCGACGCCGTGGTCGCGGACGCCCGCGCCGCCCTGTCGACGCCCTTGCCGCCGGGGCTGGTCGAGTGCGCCCAGTTCACCTTCCTCGGGCGCGGCTGGACCGTCGGACTCGCGAGCGAAGCCGCGCTCAAGATGCGCGAGGCCTCGCTGTCCTGGACCGAGGCCTACCCGGCGACGGAGTACCGGCACGGCCCGATCAGCGTCACCACCCGCTCCACGGCCACCTGGATGTTCGGTCCGGCCCCCGCCGGACTCGGCGAACAGGTCGGCGCCACCGGCGGGTTGTGGATCCAGGGCACCCTCGACCCGCTCGCCGAACTCGTCCGCGCCCAGCGTCTCGCGGTCGCCGTCGCCGCCGCCCGTGGCCTCGACCCCGACCGGCCGCGCCATCTCACCCGCTCGGTGATCCTCGCCCCGTCCGGCGAGGAGTGAGCGTGCCCCTCGCAACCACCGGCGCGCTGCTCACCCGGGCCGCCGAAGTCCGGTCCGCCGTCGCCGCGTTCAACGTCATCAGCCTGGAACACGTCGAAGCCGTCATCACCGGCGCCGAGGCCGCCGGTTCACCCGTCGTCCTCCAGGTCAGCGAGAACGCGGTCAGGTTCCGCCATGGACGACTCCTCCCGCTGGCCCGCGCCGCCACCGTCGCCGCCGAACACGCCCACGTCCCCGTCGCCCTGCACCTCGACCACGTCCGCAGCGACGACCTGCTGCGCCAGGCCTCCGCCGCCGGGTTCAGCTCGGTGATGTACGACGCGTCCGGGCTGCCGTACGCCGAGAACCGCGCCGCGACCGCGGCCGCCGTCGACTGGGCACACGCCCAAGGCCTGTGGATCGAGGCCGAGTTGGGCGAGGTGGGCGGCAAGGACGGCCGGCCGGTGCCGGACGCGCACGCACCCGGGGCGCGTACCGACCCGGCCGAGGCGCGGGACTTCGTCGCCGGCACCGGCGTCGACGCGCTGGCCGTGGCGATCGGCAGCGTGCACGCCATGACCACCCGCACCGCCGCCCTCGACCACGACCTGCTCGAACGCCTCGCCACCGCCGTGCCGGTCCCGCTCGTCCTGCACGGCTCCTCCGGGGTCCCGGACGAGGGCCTGGTCGCCGCGGTGGCCGGCGGCATCGCCAAGGTCAACGTCGGCACCGCGCTCAACATGGCGATGACCGGATCCGTCCGCCGTTTCCTCGCGGACCATCCCGAGGCCGTCGACGCCCGCGCCTACCTCGGCGCCGGCCGTGAGGCGATGGCCCGGGAGGTGACCAGGATCATCGGCGTGCTGGCCGGCGCCGCCGGGGCTACCCGCGCCTGACCGCCTTCAGCACCACGAACTTCGGGTCGCTCGCGACCAGTTGACTGTTGCCGAACAGGCGGCGCAGCGTCACGTGGTAGCCCAGGTGCCGGTTGCCGACCACCCACAGTTCGCCGCCCGGCCGCAGTGCCTGCTTCGCCCCGCTGAACATCCGCCACGCCGTCGCGTCGCTGGTCGCCTGGTGGGAGTGGAACGGCGGGTTGTTCAGCACCACGTCCACGCTCCCGGCCGCGACCCCGGCCAGCCCGTCCCCGACCCGGAACTCGGCGTGCCCGGGCACCCCGTTGGCCTTGTAGGTGGCCTCCGCCGAGGCGACCGCCTGGAACGACTCGTCCACGAACAGCACCTCGGCCGTCGGATCGGCCAGCGCCACCGCCGTACCCACGACCCCGTTCCCGCACCCCAGGTCCACGAGCCGGCGGCCCCCCTCGGGCAGATGCGCCAGGAAGAACCGGGTACCGATGTCGAGCCGGTCGGCGCAGAAGACCCCCGCGTGGTTGACGACCGTACGCCCGGAGACCGCGCCGATGCCGTCGGGCAGTGCGTAGCTGTACGGCCACGGATTCTCCGGGCGCTCCAGCGACGGATCCGGCGTGCAGTGGATCAGCCGGGCCTTCTGCTCGGCCAGCGAGGTCCGGGTCGGGCCGAGGATCCGCTCGAACAACCGGAGCGTCGACGTATGGATCTCCTTGACCATGCCGGTGCCGATCACGACCGTGCCCGCGTGCACCGCGGGCGCCAGCCGCAGCAGCTGGTCCTCAAGGAGCGCAAGGCTCTTCGGCACCCGCACCAGCAGCACGTCCACCCGCTCCGGCGGCGGATCCTGGGTGGTCAGCAACTGCACCGCGCCCGTCTCGACACCCGCGCGCGCCAGGTTCGCGCGGCTCGCCTCCTGGCTCAGGTACGAGTCGGTGATCTGCACCGGCCGGTGCTCCGCCAGCGCCGTCACCAGCGCTCCCCAGCGGTCGCCGAGCACCACGACGGTGCCGGACAGCCCGATCCGCTCCCGGTCGAGATACCGCAGCAGGTAGGCGTCGGAGGCGTCCCAGGCACGCAGCCGGTCGGGCGGATCCTCCGGGAAGCGGGACAGCTCGAACTCGCCCCAGGCAGTCGTCATACGGTCGCTCATCGTGCGTCCAGGCTAACCGAACCGCAGCTCAGGACCGGTCGGGCAGGATGGGGGCATGGAGGATGAGCTGTTCCCGAGGGCGTACGCCCGCATCGCGCCGGGCGCCGTGCACGTCCCCGACTGGCTGGACACGGACCGGCAGCGCGCGCTGCTCACCGCCTGCCGCGACTGGGCCCGGCCCCCGGCGGGTCTGCGCACGGTCCGCACACCCGGGGGCGGCACGATGACCGCCCGCCAGGTCTGTCTGGGCTGGCACTGGTACCCGTACGCCTACGCCCGCACGGTCGTCGACGGCGACGGCAGCCCCGTGAAGCCGTTCCCGGCCTGGCTCGACGAACTGGGCCGCCGCGCGGTGACCGACGCGCTGGGCCCGGAAGCGGTCGGCGGATTGTCGTACGACATCGCGCTGATCAATTTCTACGACGCGGACGCCCGCATGGGCATGCATCGCGACGCCGACGAGAAGTCGCCCGCACCGGTGGTGTCACTGAGCCTGGGGGACACCTGCGTCTTCCGCTTCGGGAACACGGAGAGCAGGGTGAAGCCGTACACGGACGTGGAGCTGCGGTCGGGCGACCTGGTCGTGTTCGGGGGTGAGTCGCGGCTCGCCTATCACGGGGTGCCGAGGGTGTACCCGGGCACGGGACCGGCCGAGCTCGGTCTGACCGGCCGCCTCAACGTCACTCTGAGGGTGAGCGGCTTCTGACAAGCCTCAGCTGGAGCGCGCCCCCCAAGGGACGCGGGGCCGGATCGGTGCGCGGCTCCGCCGCGTGAGCGCGACCAGCCACAATGTACCGGCACCGTTCAGGACTACGGATCATGGCAGACTCCCTCTCATGAGCGGCAAAACGGCCCCCGGCCCGGCGGGGAACGGAATCTCGAAACCCCGGTTGGACCGAGGACGCGGCGCACTCGGACCCGCACTGGAACTCGTGCACACCGGCCGCGCCCCCACCCGCGCGGTCCTCACCGCGGAACTCGGCGTCACCCGGGCCACGGCCGGCGCCGTCGCCGCCGAGCTGGAGGCGCTCGGCCTGATCAGGGTCGACGCCCACCCGGGCGCCGCCGCCGGGTCGCAGGGCCGCCCCTCGCACCGCCTGGAGGTCGCCGAGAACGGCCCCGTCGCGCTCGCCGCCCAGGTCCATGCCGACGGTTTCCGTGCGGCGCTGGTCGGCCTGGGCGGCCGGATCGTCGCGACCGCACCCGGCTGCGAGACGGTCGACGCCGACCCGGCGAAGGTGCTCGGCTCGGTGGTCGAGGCGGGCGCCGACCTGCTGCGGACCACCGGCCTGCGCTGTGTCGGCGCCGGTCTCGCCGTGCCGTCCGCCGTCGCCGAACCGGAGGGCCTCGCCCTCAACCCCCTCCACCTGGCCTGGCCGGTGGGCGCGCCGGTGCGCCGGATCTTCGCGGAGTGCGTGCGGGCGGCCGGGATCACCGGTCCGGCGTTCGCGGGCAACGACGTGAACCTGGCCGCGCTGGCCGAACACCGGCACGGCGCGGGCCGGGGCGCCCGGGACCTGCTGTGCGTGGCCACCGGGCACCGGGGCGTCGGTGGCGCGCTGGTCCTGGACGGCCGTCTGCACACGGGGAGTTCGGGCCTGGCCCTGGAGGTCGGCCACCTCGCCGTCCATCCGGAGGGCCGCCCCTGCCACTGCGGCAGCCGGGGCTGTCTGGACGTGGAGACCGACCCGCTGGCGCTGCTGGTCGAGGCGGGCCGCGAGCCCGGCCCCGAGGTGTCCCTGCTGCGGCAGGCCGAGGACCTGGTCCGTGACCACTACGCGGATCCGACCGTCCGCAGGGCCACCGAGGCCCTGATCGACCGGCTCGGCCTGGGCCTGGCGGGTCTTGTCAACCTCCTCAACCCCGACCGCATCATCCTCGGCGGCCTGCACCGCACCCTCCTGGACGCCGATCCGGAGCGGCTGCGTGCCGTGGTCGCCGACCGCAGCCTGTGGGGCCAGAGCGGCAGTGTGCCGATCCTGCCGTGCACGCTGAGCCACAACAGCCTGGTGGGAGCCGCCGAGCTGGCCTGGCAGCCGGTGCTGGACGACCCGCTGGGCGCACTTCGGTAACGGCCTGCCGCCGGCAGGCCCACCGGCGCCTCCCTACCACTGCGCCGTCAGGCTCCACAACGCCGCCACCAGCGGCCGCCTGAGGTCGGCTCGGCGTACGCACAGGCCGATCGGGAACGGCTCCGGTGCGGGGTCGGCCGGCAGCACCGCGATCCGGTCCCGCACCGCGCTGTGTTCCAGGACCAGCCGGGGGACCACCCCGGTGCCGCAGCCCAGGGCGACCAGGGCCAACAGGGCCTCGTGGCCGTCCGGTTCACAGGCGACGTCCACGGACCGCCCCCGCGCCCGGAACCAGCGGTCGGCCGCCTCGCGCACCAGACCGCGCTGCGGGAGGACGAACGGGCCGTCCAGGCCGGGGTCCGGGCGGTCGCGCGCGGTGACCAGGACCAGGTCGGTGACCGTGACCGTCCGGCCGATCAGCGGTTCCGGCAGCCGCGCCGGGAGCCCGGCCACGGCCACGTCGGCCTCGCCCTCGTCGAGCCGGGCCAGCGCGGCCGCCGCGTCCCCGGTGCGCAGATCCAGCCGTACCTGGGGGTGCGCGGTACGGAACGGCGCCAACAGATCGGGCAGCAGCGCCTGGCAGGCGGTCACGGTGGCGAACACCACAAGTCTGCCGGTGAGTTCGGCCGGGTCGGGGTGTTCGTCGCGGTAGGTCTGCCACAACTCCAGTGCTTGTACCGCGTATTCGCGGAAGCGCTGCCCCTCCGCCGTCAGGGACACCCCGCGCGGGCTCCGGTCGAACAGCCGGTGGCCCAGCTCCGCCTCCAGCCGCTGCACGGTCCGGGTCAGTGTGGCCGGGCTGACGTGGCAGTCCAGGCTGGTCCGCCCGAAGTTCAGCGACTGCGCGAGATGGAGGAAGAGCCGTAGCCCCCGATGATCGTCCCGCACCCGCTGACCAGTCCCTTTCATGATCCGCAACAGAGCGCTGCGAAAGTTGCGCTTGCCGCAACATCCGCCCGGAGCCTACAACTCGACCATGACCTCGACGACCACCTACACCTCCGGTGTCTTCGCACTCGAAACGATGGACGTGCCCGGCGGCACGGAGACCATCCTGCGCGGCGGACGGGACCTCTTCCCGCTGCTGCCCCAGGCGTTCGCCGGGATCAGCAGGATCGGCGTTCTCGGCTGGGGCCCGCAGGGCCGCGCCCAGGCACGCAACCTGCGTGACTCCCTCGCCGGTACCGACATCACGGTCACCGTCGGCCTGCGCCCGGGCTCCGCCTCGGCCGCCGACGCCCGCGCGCACGGCTTCACCGAGGAGAACGGCAGCCTCGGCGACTGGCTCGCCGTCGCCGCCGACAGCGACCTGCTGCTCCTGCTGATCGCCGACGCGGCGCTCGCCGCCCACCACCAGGAGATCTTCTCCGTCCTCAAGCCCGGCGCCGTCATCGGCCTCTCGCACGGCTTCCTGCTCGGCCATCTGCGCGAGACCGGCGGCGACTTCCCGGCGGGCCACGGTGTGATCGCCGTCTGCCCCAAGGGCATGGGCGACTCCGTGCGCCGCCTCTACGAACAGGGCGCGGAGATCAACGGCGCCGGGATCAACAGCAGTTTCGCCGTGGCCGTCGACCCGGACGGCCGTGCGACCGACCTCGCCCTCGGCTGGTCGGTCGCGCTCGGCGCGCCGTACACCTTCCGCACCACGCTGGCGAGCGAGTACCGCTCCGACATCGTCGGTGAACGCGCCATCCTGCTCGGCGCCGTGCACGGCATCGTGGAGAGCCTGTACAGCCACTACCGGCTCGCCGGGGACGACGAGGTGACGGCCTACGAGCGGTCCTGCGAGAACGTGACCGGGCCCATCGCCCGGACCATCTCCCGGGCGGGGCTGCGGGCCGTCCGGGACGACCTCGACCCGGCCGGGCGCGAGGTCTTCGACCGGGCGTACACGGCGACGTACGGCCCGGCCCGCGAACTCGTCGCCGAGATCTACGACGAGGTCGCCGACGGCACCGAGCTGCGCAGCGTGATCCTGGCCGAACGGCGCATCGGGAAGCGGGAGATGAGCCGGATCGGCGGTTCTCCGATGTGGGCGGCGGGGGAGCGGGTGCGGGCCCGGCGGGCCGACCGGGACCTGTCCGTCGAGCCGTTCACCGCCGGGGTGTTCGTCGCCACGATGATGGCGCAGGTCGACGAGTTCGCCGAGCGCGGCCACCCCTGGTCGGAGATCGTCAACGAGTCCGTCATCGAGGCGGTCGACTCGCTGCTGCCCTACATGCACGCCCGCGATGTGGCGTACATGGTCGACAACTGCTCCCGCACGGCCCGTCTCGGCACCCGCCGGTGGGGCCCGCGCTTCCAGGCGGCCTTCGAGCAGATCGCCTACCCGGCGGCCGGACTCCCCGCGAACGCGGACCTGTTGGCCGCCTTCGACGCCCACCCGGCGCACGAGGCGCTGGCCGCCGCCGCGAAGCTCCGCCCGTCGGTGGACATCTCGGTGGCCTGAGCGAGTCGGCGCCGGTCGACGGCGAAGGCCCGGGCCGGGTTGCCGGTGAGGATGCGCTCGACGTGCTCCGCACCCGGCTCGGCCCGGGCGGTGCGCGCGTCGTTCAGCTCCTGGACGACGGTACGGACACCGCTCACCACTGCCGCCCGCGCGGCAGCGCGCCGCGCCCCGGCTCCGACAGGTGCAGCACCTGGAAGACGTCGCCCTCGGCCTTGGGCGTGTGGTGCGCCCAGAGCGAGAAGTGGACCAGCTCCCAGGCATCCGTGTCCACGGCGGACGCCGCCAGCACGGCACCGTCCTCGGCGGCCAGCCGTCCCGTCTCGTCCGCGGCGCCCGCCATGAAGGCGGCCAGTTCGACACCGTCCGGCACCGGTTGCCGCGACCGCACGGCGAGCACGGCAGGGGAGCCGGTGCCGGTGCCCTCCTCGAAGGCCAGGCCCGTCCACTGCCGTATCCGGGGCCGCCCGAAGTCGTCCACCGGCCTCTGGAAGGCACCTCCCCAGAGAAAACGGTTCATGCCCGCCACGGTGTTCCAGAGGTAGAACGGCCCGTACTGGTTCACCGGCGAGCCGTGAAATCCACGCTCGCGCATGAGGTAGGTCTTCACGCCGAGGCCGTCCCAGCCGTCCAGCAGATGCCTGACGCGGGCAACGCGGGCGCGGACGATTCCCATGTCGTAATTGGCGGGCAGGGTGAACTCGTACTGCATGGCGTGCATGGCGCTGGTTCCCTCTCGGACCGGGTGGTCGGTCACGTGCGTACGTCACGTCCTCAGCAGGGACAGCAGTCCGCGCACGCCCGCGTCGAACGCGGCCGGGGAACCGGAGGCCCGGGCGAGCACATAGCCGCCCTGTACGGTCGCGAGTACGGTCGCAGCGATCTCCTCGCCGTTCACCCGAGGCCCGAACTGTCCCTGCTCCTTGCCCTCCTCGACGATCCCGGCGATCAGCTCCTGGATCCGGTCCAGCGTCTCGTCGACCGGAGCGCGCAGTTCGTCGCTCGCGATGATGTCCGGGTCCATCGTCAGCCGCCCGATCGGGCAGCCGCGCAGCACGTCGCGCTCGCGCCGCAGATACGCCTCGATGCGCTCGTACGGCGTGCCCGGCCCGGTGAGCACGCCCTCGGCGGTGGCCAGCAGTTCCGCGGCGGTCCGCCGGATCGCGGCCAGTGCCAGGTCCTGCTTGCCCTTGAAGTGGTGGTACATGCTGCCCTGGCCGGCTTCCGCGCGCGCCAGGATGGCCTTCGGGCTCGTGCCGACGTAACCGCGCTCCCACAGCAGCTCACGGGTGGACTCGATCAACCGTTCCGACGTGCTCACGCATCGACTGTACATACTAGTAGTTACAGAACGCCAGCCCGTTCGGGAGCAGAGCGCCCGGCGTCGCGTACTCCCCGGGAGGTACAACGACTGCCGTCGGCTGCACGACGACCCGGACCCCTCGCCGCGGCCAGTCTCGATGCATCACAACGAGACCCTTCCGACGAGGGGCTACGAGGGAGTTGACCGAGATGCAGACCCTGGCGAACTGGGACGGCGGCCCCGGCCCGTGGATCCTGTTCTTCCCGCTGATCTGGGCGGCCGTCGTGATCGGCGCCGGCACGTTCCTGCGCCGCACCGCGTGGCGCGGACGCGGCGGACCCTGGCGTCCGGCGGATGCGGGACGCCCGTCCGGCGACTCGCCCCTCGCGGTCCTCGGCCGTCGCTTCGCCTCCGGCGAGATCGACGAGGACGAGTACTGGCGCAGGCTGTCCGTCCTGGAGGAGCAGTTCGGCCGCATCGGCAAGGGCGGCGCGGCATGAAGCGGTGATTCCGCGGGCGAGACTCGGCGAGGAGACTCACCGCCCGCTCAACTGGCGACAGCCGAGCGGGCGGGAGCGTGTACGGCGCCGGAGGCGGCGGCGGTCGCATGTGCGGTGGCCGGGACACCGGCGCCCGCGTGTGCGGTGGCCGGGTCGGCGCACCGGCGACGGCGGGCTCCGGTTCGGCGATCCGGCGGGGGGCCGGTTCGGCGGCGCGGCGCTGCGGGCGGGCCGCAACCGGTGTGGGCGTCGGCGACGCGGGCAGGGTGAACCACACGACCTTGCCGTCGTCGTGCGGCCGTACTCCCCAGCTCTCGCTGACCGCCGCCACCATCGCGAGACCGCGCCCGCAGGTGGCCATCGGCGCGACCTCCGTGCCGTCCTCGACCACCGGCAGGCGTGGATCGTGGTCACGGACCGACACCGTGAGGTGGTCGAGCTGGAGCTCGATCTCCACGGTGCAGTTCTTGTCGGGCTGGGCGTGCCGGTGGACGTTGGTGAGCAACTCCGTCACACCTAGCGCGGCCCGGTCGATCAACGGGTCGAGATGCCAGTAGCGCAACTGCGCAGATACGATTCTGCGGACCTGGCCGATCCGCGAGGGCAATGCTTGGAGCTCCACCGAGCAGTGTCTGCTTGGGTGTTTGATCACGGCTGCGACTCCCCGACGTGAGGCCCGGAAGAACACGGAGAACGGATCCAGCAGGGTGCCGCCGTCCACGGGGCCGCCTGCTGTCGTGACCGGCGGGCTGGTTCGCAGCGTTATCGCCGGTAAACCCAGAGTGACGTGAGACAAGCGTGACCCAGTGCTTACGGTCCCGCAACTCGCCGTGGCTCGGTGCTCACGTCCCGCAGGCCGGTGCGGCTCAGTCGCCGCGCCCCGCGGCCCGCCGTACCGCCTCGATGAAGCGACGCGCCGCGGGCGGTCCGGGCTCGCCCGGTGCCGGATCGTGGTCACCCAGGGTGAGTGAGTAGCGCTGGCCGTTGAGGTCGGCCAGGGCCCGGTCGTCCGACGCGAACCACGGCTTGGAGGCCCGTACCGCCTGCACGGGAGCGCTGTCGATCTCGCTGCCGTAGCTGGTCAGCAGTTGCAGCCTGCCGTCGCTTATCCGGACCTGCCCGGCCCGGGTGAGTGAACGCAGCCGCTTGTCGATCCGCACGCCCGTCGCCGTGAACTCCGGCTCCGCCATCCTGCCCCGCCCCTTTTCGAGTACCTCGGTCGCCGGTCCGGAAGCTTGTGGCCCCGGCCGGCGTGCTCCGGCTCGTGTCGTGCTCCAGTGTGCGCCCCCGTTCGGGACGTTCGTCCCGTCCGGTGGCAGTCTGCCCGCCCTCGGCGCGGAGCACCAGTACGCACGGACCGCCGGGCAGGGGGCGCTCGGAGCACTCGCCGCAATGCGCCCCCCGAAGCGTTCGCGCCATTGTTCGGCACTGTCCCCCAGGGGTTCCTTTGAGCCGCCCAAAGATGCGTTTATGCAGGTGAGAAGCGTGTGGAAGGTGTTTATGATCGATGCGCCGGCCGCGTTCGGACGCCGTCGGCGCGAAGCGTGAGGAGTCCCGCCGTGAGCACCACCCCGCAGATCCGGACCGGCGCCACCCGCGACGTCGACCGCAGCGACGCCGCCTATCGCGACTGGCTCAAAGAGGCCGTCCGCAAGGTCCAGGCCGACGCGAACCGTTCGGCGGACACGCACCTGCTGCGCTTCCCGCTGCCCGAGGCCTGGGGTATCGACCTGTACCTCAAGGACGAGTCGACACATCCGACCGGAAGCCTCAAGCACCGGCTGGCCCGCTCGCTCTTCCTGTACGGGCTCTGCAACGGCTGGATCCGGCCCGGCCGTCCGGTGATCGAGGCGTCCAGCGGCTCGACGGCCGTCTCCGAGGCGTACTTCGCCAAGCTCATCGGCGTGCCCTTCATCGCCGTCATGCCCCGCACCACCAGCGCCGAGAAGTGCCGGCTCATCGAATTCCACGGCGGACAGTGCCATTTCGTGGACGACTCACGGAAAATGTACGAGGAGTCCGCGCGCCTCGCGGTGGAGAGCGGCGGCCACTACATGGACCAGTTCACCTACGCCGAACGGGCCACGGACTGGCGCGGAAACAACAACATCGCCGAATCCATCTTCCGTCAGCTGGAGTTGGAGCGGTACCCGGAGCCGGCGTGGATCGTCGCGACGGCGGGCACCGGCGGTACGTCCGCGACGCTCGCGCGCTATGTGCACTACACCCAGCGCGACACCCGGATCTGTGTCGCCGACCCCGAGAACTCCTGTTTCTTCGAGGGCTGGACCACCGGCGATCCGGACGTCACCTGCGACTGCGGCTCCCGGATCGAGGGCATCGGACGGCCGCGCATGGAACCGAGCTTCGTGCCCGGGGCCATCGACCGCATGATGAAGGTCCCGGACGCGGCGAGCGTGGCCGCGGTACGGGCGCTGGAGCGGGCGATCGGCCGCAAGGCGGGAGGCTCCACCGGGACCGGGCTGTGGAGCGCCCTGAAGATCGTCTCCGAGATGGTGGCCGGGGGACGGCAGGGGAGCGTGGTAACCCTGCTTTGCGACCCGGGCGACCGCTACCTCGACAAGTACTACTCGGACGAGTGGCTCGCCGGGCAGGGCCTGGACATCACGCCGTACGCGGCGGCGATCGACTCGCTGCTGGAGACGGGAGTCTGGCCCGGCTGAGCCGCTGCCGCGAGGGCCCCGGTGCAGTCCGGCTGAGCCGCTGCCCCGAAGGGCGCCGTTGCAGTCCGGCCGGGCCGCTACCTCGAAAGGCGGCGGTCCAGTTCGACGACCGCGCCCCGGAAGGCCCGGCCCAGCCCCGATCGCGCCGCCCTGACCACGAGGCGGAACGGTGCCGTGCCGTCCACGGCGAAGGTCCACTGCACGCGGGTGCCGCCGCCGGACGGCACGAGCCGCCACTCCTCGGCGATGGCGTGCGCGCCGGGCGCGTTGGTCAGGTCCACCCGGTAGGCGTACACCTCGGCCTCCTTGGCCGCGATGATCGTCTCGCGGAAATGTCCGCCGCCCTTGAGCCGGATGTCCCGCCCGGCACCGTCGTCGACGGACTCGGCGTGGGTCACCGCGGCGAACCACTCCGCCCAGCCGGGTACGTCGTCGTTCAGTGCGTGGAAGACCCGCTCGGGTGGCGCGGACATCTCCTGCGCGAAGACCAGACGTACGGGTGCGGTCTCGACGAAGTCGAGCCCCACGGGGCGCAGACGACGCGGCATGGACGAGAACCCCCTTGGCCGAGAAGGCAGTTGATCGGCTTCGCCACGATAACTGGCAGCCCGTCAGATGTCTGCACCGCCGACGCGGTCAGGCCTCCGTCTCGCCCGCCACCACCAGCCGGCGCAGATGCTCCGAGATCTCCGCGCGCGCCGAGGCCGGCAGCCCCGCGTCGGTGACCAGCGTGTCGACCTGCTCCAGCTTGGCGAACGAACTCAGGCCCACCGTGCCCCACTTGGTGTGGTCGGCGACCACCACGACCCGCCGGGCGGACTGCACCAGGCGGCGGTTGGTCTCCGCCTCCGCGAGGTTCGGCGTGGAGAGGCCGGCCTCGACCGATATACCGTGCACGCCGAGGAAGAGCAGGTCGAAGTGGAGCGCCGCGATCGCCTGGTCGGCCACCGGGCCCACGAGGGAGTCGGAAGGGGTGCGCACCCCACCGGTCAGCACCACCGTCGCCGCGCCCTGGCGCTGCCCGGAGACGCGCTGGGCCGCGTGGAAGACGTCCGCGACCCGCACCGAGTTCGTCACCACGGTCAGGTCGGGGACCTCCAGGAGATGATGTGCCAGCGCGTATGTCGTCGTACCGCCGGACAGCGCGATCGCCGTGCCCGGCACGACCAGTTCGGCGGCGGTCCGGGCGATGTCCTCCTTGGCGGTCAGCTCCAGCCCCGACTTGGCCTCGAACCCCGGTTCGTGCGTGCTCGCCTCGACCACCGGCACCGCGCCGCCGTGCACCTTCTCCAGCACGCCCTGCCGGGCCAGCGCGTCCAGGTCCCGGCGTACGGTCATGTCCGACACGCCGAGCTTGCGCGTCAGCTCGTTGACCCGCACGCCGCCCCGGCGCCGGACCTCGTCCAGGATCAGGGCGCGGCGCTGCTCCGCGAGGAGGTTCTGGTTCTCGCTCACGTACGCTCCGGTCCTCTCGCCTCAAGCCGTCCGACACGCCCTGCGTACCGGTCCCGACCAGCACATTCCGTCGGGCCCCGGTGCGCGGGCGCCCCATCCTTTCACGGGACCACACAGGTTGCGCCACTCCCTGTGTCGGTGCACACACGTCATTCGGTCACCACGTGTTGCACTGGGTGTCACACACAACGGGGAGATTCAGTGACGAGTGGTGTGCGTCACACCGGAATCGGCGATCCTGAAATCCGCACGGACACAGACCATCGGCGCGTCACGGGGGAAGTGCGAGAAGAGTGGAACGCGCGCAGGAACGCACCGCCGGCGACCTCGCCGAGCGGCTGACGGCGACGGAGACCGCGCCCGGGGACCGGCCCGGTACCACGAGGGCCGCCCCGGCGGAACGCCGCACGGTCCCGGCGACCGGCTCGGCCGAGCGGCTCGCGCACGGGCAGGCCGGCCCGGCCGAGCAACTGGCCGTCGAGAAGACCGCCCTGGCCGAGCCGACGACGGCCGGGAGGAACGACTCCGCCCAGCGGCTCACGGTCACGAGGGCCGACCCGGAGGAGCGGCCGGTCGCCGAGAGGACCGGCCCCGTCGAGCGGCCCGCCGCGCCGGAGATCGACCTGGAACTCCTGGTCCACGGCGTCGGCGGCACCACGCCCGAGAAGATGCTCGGTGATCCGCGCACGGTGCGGATCACCGGCGACGACACCGCCGCCGTCTTCCGGCGAGCCGAGGACGTCGACGCCGAGTCCCGGCCCGGCGACTACCGCGACCGGCCGGTGCCCGAGGCGTACGTGTGGTGCAACCTCACCTCCGGCAACGCCTCCCGCGCGCTGTGGCTGCTGCTCCTGCCGTTCATGGTGGTCAACCTCGCCCACTGGATGCGCCCCGCCGCCCAGGACCGGCAGCGCACCGTGCGCTTCTACGGACTGCTGGTCCGGCTCGCCGGACTCACCCTCACCGTGCTGCTGGTCGCCGCCGCCTGCGAGGTCGCCCTGGACCTCGCCGCCTGGCAGTGCGCGGGCGTCACCGCCTGCGCCGCCCGGCACTCCTGGCTCGGCTTCCTGTCTCCCGCCCGTCCCGACGGAGGCTGGTGGAGCGCCCCCGGACGCCGGCTCGCGCTGGCCGCCCTGGTGCCCACCGCGCTGACCGCCCTGCTCTGGTACCTCTCGCACCGCACCTGGAGCGCCTACGAGTCCACCCGGCCACTGGCCCACGACCCCGAGCCCGGCCACACCGCCCTCGGCAGCCCCGGCTTCTGGTACGGGCGCCGGCTGGTCGCCCGGCTGCGTGCCGCCCACACCGCGGCGGGCCTGCTCACCGTCGCCGCCGCGGTCCTGGCACCGGCGGCCTCCTTCGACCGCCGGCGGGGCGGCCCCGCCGTACTGGACACGACCGGGTGGCTGCTGACCGCTGCGCTGACCGCCGGAGCTCTCGCCGTGGTGTGGGTGGTCTGCCGCCGGGGCCGCAGCGAGAACCACCTCGACCAGGAACTCGACCGGCATCTCGTACGATGCCTGCCGCTCGGCGCGCTGGCCCTGCTGCTGCTCGTGCTGGTGTACGCCGGCTGGTCCCGCCCGGGGTGGCACTCCGTGGGGCGGCTCGCCGGGGACACCACCTTCGGCGGCCTGGCCCTGGCCCAGGGCCTGCTGGTGATCGTCCTCGCCGCCGTCGCCCACGACCTGCACCGCCGGCTGCCCGACGCACGCGCCGCGATGCGCGGCCTCGGCGGCCCCGCGGTCGCGCTGCTCGGCTGCGCGCTGGGCGGGGTGATCTCGGGCGGCGTCGCCCAGCGGGTCTCCGACTGGCTGGACGGCACCGGCACCTCCATCTCCGGACCCCCGGTGCTGCTGACCTGGCAGGCCTCGGTGATCCCGCTGGTGCTCGTCGTGCTGCTCGCCGCGGTCGCCTGGCTGTCCTGGGGCACCTCACGGCTCAGCCGCGTGGAACGCACCGCCGTCGATCTCGGCCACCCCGGGGAACCGGCGGACACGGCCCGCAGCCGCCGGATCGCCCGGGTCCGGGCGATGGCCGTCCTCACCGACCGGACGCCACTCGTCGTCACCGTGCTGTGCGGCGCCACGCTGGTGCTGGGCGCCGGGGCGCTGGCGGGCGCGCTGGCCACCGGCAAGGCGCCGGACGCCGCGGCCGACCGCACGTTCGCCCTGGTGCACGGTGCGGCCCAGGTCTCGCAGGCGCTCGGCTCCTGGCTGGTCGGGCTCGGCTTCATACTCTTCGTCACCTGGGGCCGGCGCGCCTACAAGGACGCCTCCGCGCGACGCACCATCGGCATCCTGTGGGACGTCGGCACCTTCTGGCCGCGCGCCGCCCACCCCTTCGCCCCGCCCTGCTACGCCGAGCGCGCGGTCCCCGACCTGACCTGGCGGATGGACACCTGGACCCGCAGCACCGGCGGCCGGCTGGTGATCTCCGGCCACTCCCAGGGCAGCGTCCTCGCGGCAGCGGCTGCCTGGCAGCTGACCCCGGCGGTCCGCAAGCGGGTCGCTCTGCTGACCTACGGCTCGCCGCTGGAGCGGCTGTACGGCCGCTGGTTCCCGGCGCACTTCGGCCCGGCCGAACTCGGCTCCCTGCACCGCGAGGTCGCCTGCTGGCGCAACCTCTACCGGCTGACCGACCCCATCGGCGGCCCCGTGCGGGTCTGCGACGGCGGCGGCCCGGAGGTCGACCACACGCCCCTCAAGGACCCCCTCGCCTACGGACGCACCCCGGGGCACCCACTCCCCGCACCGATCCTGGGCCACTCCGACTACCAGGCGGACCCGGTCTTCGCCGTGGAACGGGAGCGGCTGCTGGCCCGGCTGCGCCCGGAGCTGCCCGGACCGCGGCCGCAGCAGGAACAGGCAGGCTGATCAGGCGACTTCGGGGAGGTCCTCCGCGTACAGCAGCGTCAGGTCGTCGGTGCTCGGGTCGGCGAGCTGGGCGACCCGGCCGGCGTGCCGCTCCACCATCGCCTCGAAGGTCTGCCGGGCGGTACGGCCGTTGCCGAACGCGGGGCCCTTCGGGAGCACCGTGAAGTACGTCAGCAGCGCCTCGGACGCACCCGGCGCCAGCCGGTACTCGTGCTCGTCGGCCTGCTGCTCCACGATCCGCAGCAGTTCGTCCGGGCCGTAGTCGCTGAAGGTGATGGTCCGGGAGAAACGCGACGCCACACCGGGGTTGACCGAAAGGAAGCGCTCCATCTCCTCCGTGTACCCCGCGACGATCACCACCACGGCGTCCCGCTGGTCCTCCATCAGCTTCACCAGCGTGTCGATGGCCTCCTTGCCGAAGTCCCGCCCGGCGTCCTCCGGCGACAGCGCGTACGCCTCGTCGATGAACAGCACACCGCCGTGCGCCCGCTGGAAGGCCTCCTGGGTGCGGATCGCGGTGGAGCCGATGTGCTCGCCGACCAGGTCGACCCGGGACACCTCGACCAGATGGCCCTTCTCCAGCACCCCGAGGGAGGCGAGGATCTCGCCGTAGAGCCGGGCGACCGTCGTCTTGCCGGTGCCGGGGGAGCCCGTGAACACCAGGTGCCGCTTGACCGAGGCGGCCTTCAGACCGGCCTGCTGGCGGCGCCTGCCGACCTCGATCATGTCGGTCAGCGCACGGACCTCGCGCTTGACGCTGTCCAGGCCGACCAGCGCGTCGAGTTCACCGAGCACGGCCTTGGAGGTCCGGGCCGGCTCCTCCGGCGCGGCCGGGGTGATGAGCGGCTCCTGCTCGGTGCTGCGCTGGCCCGGGATCGCGCCCAGCAGGCCGGGGGACTGGTACGACGTCTGTACGGCCGTCTCGCGCGCCGCGGCCGGCCGCAGGCTGCCGCTCTCGTCGCTGGTGCAGTCCTCCACCACCGGTCCGGTGCCCGAGTCCGCGTCGGGACCGCCGTCCGCGAACTCGTAGCCCCCGCGCGCGCACCGCTCGGTGCGGCACTTGCGCAGTGTCGTACGGCAGCCGTCGATCACATGGAAGCCGTATCCGGCGCTGCCGGTGACCCGGCAGTTCTGGAAGGTGCCGCGGCCGCCCGCCGAGACGTAGAAGCCCGCCTCGGCCGGGGAGTCCACCGTGCAGCGCTCGATGGTGGGGTCGGCGCCCTTGGTGACGATGACGCCGGTCTGGGTGCCGTCCACCGTGCAGTTGTTGAGGGTGCCGCCGCTGCCGTGGTCGCGGAACCAGGCGCCGGTGGCCGCGTCCCGGATCCGGCAGTCGTCGAGCTGCGCGGTGGCGCCGTCGCTCACCGACACCGCGGTGTTGCGCACCTGGGACAGGTCGCTGTCGACGACGTCCGCACGGGACCCGCGGTCCAGCACGAACAGAGCGTCGGGCACGTCGTGCACCCGGCAGGAGTCCAGCACCGCGGTGGCGCCGTCGCTGACCCACACCGCCGGATAGTCGCCCGTGCTGTCGAAGATCTCGCACTGGTTGGCGTCCACCCGGGTGCCCGGGTCCCACACCGACAGCCCGTTGCGCCCGAACTGACGCACGGTCGTCCGTGTCAGTGTCAGCACCGAGCGCGAACGCAGGTCGACCGCGTTCTCCGGGATGTCATGGATACGGCAGTCCGCGAGGGTCAGCACCGCGTCGGTGTCCAGCGTGACGCCGTCGGCGGTGGTGCGGTGCACATCGCAGTTCGTGAGGTGCGCCGTCGCCCGCGCGGTGACCTGCACACCGGAGCCCCGCACCTCGTAGATCTCGCAACCCACCGCTTCCAGCGCGGAGTTCTCCCCGGTCGCCGTCATGCCCGGGCCCGAGGCGTGGTGCACCCGGCAGCGGTCGAGACGGGGGTGGCCGCCGCCGCGCACCGCCACGCCCGCCTGGCCGGCCGCCACGACCTCGCATTCCTCGAACACCCCGCCGCCGCCGTCGAGTACGGCGATGCCGATGCCCGCCGGGTTGTCCACGGTGCACCGCCGTACGGTGGGCCGGGCCCCGCCGCGCACCTCGATGCCGGCGGCGGACCTGGTGACGATCCGCACGTCCAGCAGCTCCGGGGTGCCCTCCTCGACGAGCAGCGCGGGCGCGGCCGCGTCCTGGCCCTCGACATGCAGGTCCTGTACGACCGCCGAGGCGCGCACGGTCAGCGGGACCCCGTCCGCCGGGGCGATGCGCACCGAGCCGGGCGAGCCCTCCGGTCCGCGCAGCGTCACCGCGCGCTGGACGACGAGGTTCTCCCGGTAGGTGCCGGGCGCGACCGTGAGGACGTCGCCGTCGGCGGCGGCCTCCAGGGCGGCGGCGAGCGACGCGTACTCACCCGTGCGGCGCCGCCACCTCGATGTACCGGTGTGCGTCACCTGGACCGTGCCCTGTGCCATGGCGTTGCCGTGCCCCCACCTCGTCGTACAGATCGCTCGCTGGCCTTCGGGGCGTCACCGCGGACGGTGCCGGGCCCCTGCGGTTCGCTCGCGCGCGGGTCGATGCCGAATACGCTTCGGCCGGTCCACCGTAGCGTGCGCCGAGGTGGTGGATTGACCAGAGACGGAAAGGCCGTCAGCTGCCCGTCCCGGCCTTGCCCCAGTCCGGGCCCGCCCGCTCCCAGGCCTGGTCCCAACGTGCGTACCTGCGACGGACCATACGCCAGACGATCATCCGTCTGGCGCTGTCGACCAGCCCCGCGGTGAGCAGGGCCGCGCCGAACCCGGCCAGCACGGCGTGGGTTGTCGCCGTCATGGCGTCCAGCGGGCGGGCCGTTATCAGGCCGTGCCGGTCCGTCCAGACATCGAAGTGGTCGCCCTTGTGCGGGGATTTGAGAGTCGTCAGGACCGGGCCGTGCTGCCGGGTGCCGTCCGGTGCGGTCCAGTCGGCGAGGACCCGGCTGCGGTTGTCGTGGGCGCTGGTGGCGTCCGGGTCGGGCTCCACGGGGGCGCCGCCCAGCTTGCGCACCACCGTGGCCATGACGAGATGCCGGTCGTGCTGCTGCTGCCGGACCGACCGCTGGAGGGTGCCCTGGGCGGCGGCACCGACCAACGAGCCGAGCAACGGCGCGGCCACCACGATCAGCACCAGTGTCACCAGGGCCACCCAGGCCTCGACCAGGTCGGTCGCGCGGCGCAGCGGATTGCGCCGCCACCGCCACAGACCGCGGATCGCTCGCACCGACCACCACCCCCTTCCCGCTCCGTGATAACCCCCGCCCGGTCCGTTCACCCGAGACCCCTGCCGAAGAGAGAGCGAAATCACCCCCGGCGGGGACTTTCATGAACTTCTCACGACCCCAACGACCGGGCCGCGCGCTCGGGTTCCCGCCGGGACGCAGATCACTCGGGTTCCGGTCGCGGACCGCTCGGCCGAGGGCGGCTCGGCTGCCGGCGGACGGGGCGCGGACGGGGCGCGGGCGGATCCGCTGCGGACGGATCGGTACGGGTGGCCGGGGCGGGTGCGCGGAGCTCAGCCGAGGACCCGCACCGGGTCTCCCACCCGGATCGTGCCGGGGGAGCGCGGAACCAGGTTCTGTCCGAAGACCAGCTGGTTGCCGAACCTGCGGTGGCGCGCCAGCGTCCGCAGTGGCTCCCTGCCGCGCTCGCCGGTGACCTGGTCGGTCGTGGTCACGACGCACCGCCCGCACATCTTCACGACCCGGAACTCGACCTCACCGACGGCGATCCGTCTCCAGTCGTCCTCGGCCCAGGCCGGTGTGCCGCGCACGACCACGTTCGGCCGGAACCGGTTCATGGGCAGCGGGCCCTCGTCGGCGTGCTCGCCCTGCGCGATCAGGGAGTTGAGGGCGTCCAGCGAGCTCTGCGTGGTGACCAGCAGGGGATAGCCGTCGGCGAAGCTCACGGTCTCGCCCGGCAGCGCGTGGTCCGGGTCGATGGGGCGGCGGGTCGCGGGGGCGTCCATGTGGGCGAGGCGGACATCGGCTCCCAGATACGCGCGGCACCACGCATGGGCCGCGTCCGCCGCGAGGACCGCCTCCACCTTGGTGCCGAAGATGTCCACCGGGACCGTGACCCCCGGATCGGGGACCGGCACCGTCAGGGGTGTGCGCCCGGGCGCGGACAGGCGAACGCCGCCGGGCAGCGGCTCGGCGGCGGCGAGCGCGAGGCGCGGCTGTACGCGCTGGGTGACGACCTTTCCCCCGTCGTCGATCAGGACCCAGCGTCGGTCACCGGCCAGCCCCCAGGGCTCCACGACGGCCTCCCGGGGCGAGAAGCCCCGGAGCGACTTGACCGGGTGAACATGAATCGACTGCAGCTCGGCCTTCCCCATGACGCCATCGTGCCAGGCAGCACGGACATCGGGGGGTGCCGGTCAGTAGCCGCGGTACTGCTGCTGTTGCTGGTTGTTGTACGGGTCCTGGTACGGGGCCGCCTGCGCGGGGCGCGGAGCCGCCGGACGCATCGCCTCGTAACCCGTGCCGCCCATCGCCGGACGGGGCGGCTGCGGCTGCTGCGCGGGGTAGCCGCGCGGTCCCGTCGCCTGCTGGGGGATGTACGCCGTGGGCGCCTGCTGGAGCGGTGCGGGCTGCTGCATCTGCTGCGGGTAGCCGTAGCCCGGGGCCGGCTGGGAGGGGCCCGCCGGGAGCGCGGGCAGTGCCGACGGCAGTGCAGGCAGGTTGCTGAAGCTGCTGCCCGTGTCGTAGGCGGGTGGGACCCGGATCGGGGCGATCTGCGGGGTGCCCCGCTCGGCGACGAGCGAGTCGTAGATCGGGGTGTCCGGGAAGGAGGCGGAGTAGTAGCCGCCGCCATAGGTGGAGCGGGGGGAGGTCATGGCACATAAGTTAAGCCCACGATGTGCTGGTTGGGGAGACCGATAAGAGGGTTGTTTTCCGTGTCGGCAGTGACGCCGGATCCCCAATCCGAGCGAACT
The DNA here is from genome assembly GCF_053611985.1 of Streptomyces sp. NPDC054770. Lineage (NCBI taxonomy): Bacteria > Bacillati > Actinomycetota > Actinomycetes > Kitasatosporales > Streptomycetaceae > Streptomyces > Streptomyces sp. NPDC054770. The sequence continues at coordinate 74,757 of NZ_JBSHBL010000010.1, read as the reverse complement.
CGGCAAAAAAGGACGGCAATCGACGTTCTGATCACGTAAAGGCCGAGTTCCGAGCCGGTTACCCGCAGTTGGCCAGGGATCTTCCTGTGCCGCTCATGGGAGATCCCTGTCCCCGGGAATAGGTTGTCAGGGTAGGGATGACCTGGGACCGCCGGGGCGCGCCCGGCATGCCGACACGCGATGGGGGCGGACATGTCAATGTCGAAAGGATCGAATACGCCGGTGCCGACCACGGCACTGCGGGTCGAATTGGGCTGGCGCCCCGAACCCGGTACCCCCGACGCGGACGCCTCCGCGCTGCTGCTGGTCGCCGGGAAAGTGCGCTCCGACGGCGACTTCGTCTTCTACAACCAGCCGGTGCACTCCTCGGGCGCGGTCCGGCACGAGGGCAAGCGGCGCTCCGGCGACCTGGTCACCGACACCCTTTTCGTCGACCTCGCGCGCGTGGAGGTCCCGGTCGAACGGATCGTCCTCGCGGCCTCGGCCGACGGCGGAACGTTTGGGCAGGTCCCCGGACTCTACATCGAGGTCCGGAACGCGGCGGACGGCAATGTGGTCGCCCGGTTCGACAGCACGGGAGCCACGGCGGAAACCGCTTTCGTGCTGGGTGAGTTGTACCGCCGCCAGGGCGGCTGGAAGTTCCGTGCGGTGGGGCAGGGGTACAGCAGCGGGCTGGAAGGGCTTGCCACCGATTTCGGGATCACGGTGGACGAGCCCCATCATCCGGCCCAGCCGCCCCTGCCGCACACCACGCCGCCGGTCCCCGCTCCGGTCACTCCGCCGATCACCCTGCCGGTCACGCCGCCGGCCCCGGCTCCGGTCCCCGGCCCGGTCACGCCGCCGCCCCCGCCGACCGCCCCGGTACGGCTGTCCAAGGTGACGCTCACCAAGGCGGCGCCCTCCGTCTCGCTGGCCAAGCAGGGCGGTACCTCGGGCGCGCTGCGGGTCAACCTCAACTGGCAGGTCCGCAAACAGCTCTCCGGCTGGGGCGGACGGCACGGCGGAGCGGGCGCCCTGGACCTCGACCTGTGTGCCCTGTACGAGCTCGCCGACGGCCGCAAGGGCGTCGTCCAGGCGCTGGGCAACGCCTTCGGCTCCCTGAACCGGCCGCCGTACATCCACCTCGACGGCGACGACCGCACCGGTGCCGTGTCGAGCGGCGAGAACCTCACCGTCAACCTCGACCACAGACAGGACTTCCGCCGCATCCTGGTCTTCGTGACGATCTACCAGGGCGCCACGTCCTTCGCCGACCTGCATGCCACGGTCACGCTCCAGCCCCAGCACGGCGCCCCGGTCGACTTCGCCCTGGACGAGTGCACGGTTCCCTCGACCGTGTGCGCCCTCGCCCTGCTCACCAACAGCAGCGGCGACCTGGTCGTGCAGCGCGAGGCCCGCTATCTGGTCCCGGAGCGCGGCGTGAGCCCGCAGCGGACCGTCGACCGCGCCTACGGCTGGGGCATGAACTGGACCCCCGGCCGCAAGTGAGACACCGGGCGGTCAGCCCTCGTCGGCGACCGTGTCGGGACGCGCGTACGTGCGGCCCTTCCAGGCCGCGCCGCGTCCCCGGTAGTGCTGCACCGCCGAGTCGACGGTCATGAGGAGGTAGAGGAAAGCGGTGAACGGCAGCAGGGGAGCGAGCCACAACGGCTGCCGGTAGTAGCGGAGCATCGGCACGTACGTCGCGGTCATCACCAGCCAGGCCGCGGCGCCGAGAAGCAGCGCCGCGGCGCCGCCGGTGAACGCCCCCGCCAGGACCGCCACCGGCGGCACCAGATACACCAGTGCGAGACCGGCGACCGTACCGAGGAGCAGCAGCGGGTTGTGCCGCAGCTGCGCGTACGCGCTGCGGGAGACCATCCGCCACAGGTCGTGCAGGCGCGGATAGGGGCGCACGCTGTCCACCCGGTCGGCGAGCCCCAGCCAGATGTGGCCTCCGGTGCCCTTCACCGCGCGGGCCAGCGCCACGTCGTCGATCACGGCGTGCCGGATGGCGTCCGGAACGCGAGCCCGCTCCGCCGTGTCCGCGCGCAGCAGGACACAGCCGCCCGCCGCTGCCGCCGTGCGCGAGCCCTTCCGCCCGATCCGCCGGAACGGGTACAGCTGGGCGAAGAAGTAGACGAAGGCGGGCACCACGAGCCGCTCCCACAGGCTCGCCACCCGCAGCCGGGCCATCTGCGAGACCACGTCGAAGCCGCCGGTGCGGGCGGCCGCCACCAGCAGCCGCAGGCTGTCCGGCTCGTGCGCGATGTCGGCATCCGTCAGCAGCAGGTACTCGGGACCGCGCGCGCGTGCCAGAGCGATGCCGTGCCGTACCGCCCAGAGCTTGCCCGTCCAGCCCGCCGGCGGCTCACCGGGCGAGGTCACGGTCAGCGGCAGCCCACCCTGACGCCCGGCCAGCTCCCGGGCCAGCTCCCCGGTGCCGTCCGTACTGCCGTCGTCCACCAGGAACACCTCCGCCCGCCCCGGATAGTCCTGCGCCAGCAACGACGGCAGACTCAGGGGCAGTACGGCGGCCTCGTCCCGGGCCGGGACCACCACGCACACGTCCGGCCACTCGGCGGGCTCGCGCCGGGGCGGCAGCCGGACGTCGGTGCGCCAGAAGAAGCCCTGGCAGAGCAGCAGCCACAGCCAGGCGGCGAGGGATACGGCGGCGGTCCACGCGATGGCGCTCACCCGCGCAGTCTGCCCCATGGGACCTCGCCCCAACGGCCCATCGTCTATCGTGGCCGGGTGAAGATCGCGCTCATCGACTCCGGAATCGGCCTCCTGGCGGCCACCGCAGCGGTACGGCGGCTGCGCCCCGACGCCGATCTCGTCCTCTCCTTCGACCCCGAGGGCATGCCCTGGGGGCCACGCACCCCCGAGGGCATCACCGAGCGCGCCATGGCCGTCGCCGAGGCGGCCGCCGCCCGCCGGCCCGACGCGCTGATCATCGGCTGCAACACGGCGACCGTGAACTCCCTGTCGGCGCTGCGGGCGCGCCTGGAACCCGGCATCCCGGTCATCGGCACGGTCCCGGCGATCAAGCCGGCCGCCGCCGGCGGCGGCCCCGTCGCGATCTGGGCGACCCCCGCGACCACGGGAAGCGCCTACCAGCGGGGCCTCATCGAGGACTTCGCCGGCGGCGTGCCGGTCACCGAGGTGCCCTGCTGGGGCCTGGCCGAGGCCGTCGAGCACGCAGACCAGGCCGCCGTCGACGCCGCCGTGGCCGCGGCGGCCGAACTCACCCCCGACGATGTGACGACCGTCGTCCTGGGCTGCACCCACTACGAACTCCTGGCGGAACGTATCCGCGCCGCCGTCCAGCGCCCTGGCGCCGCCCCCCTCGCCCTGCACGGCTCCGCCGGCGCGGTGGCCGCCCAGGCGCTGCGCCGGATCGGTGCGCAGCCGGCCCCCGGCGCACCGGCCACCGGGACGGTGACGGTGCTGCTCAACGGCCGGGAGGGCGAGCTGCCCGAGGCCGCGCTCGGCTACGCCGAGGCCCGCCTGCTCCGTACGGCCAGTCCTGCCGCGTCACAGTGAGGCCCGCGGGGCCGGGGATACGCCGATCTGAGCAGTCACCCTCCGCAACGCGGTGCCCGCGCAGCGAAACCTGAGTAATCTCGTAGACATGAGGGACCACCCCCGCGACCACTCCCCGGACCAGGACTCCTCGCACCCGGATGTCTGGACCGGGCGCGCCACGAACCGGGTCCAGTGGCTGCTGGCGCTGGTCGGCGCGGCGTGCATGGCGCTCGGTATCGAGCTGGCCGTGGACTCCGCCTGGACCTCCGGGATCGCCCCGCTGGTGATGTCGGTCGTGGGCTGCATCGCGGCCGGACTGCTGGTCCTCTTCGGCACCCTCGCCTTCGTGCACGTCGACCTGAAGCTCGACAGGGAGTGCCTCGAAATCCGCTGCGGTCATATAGGAGTACCGCGCCGCCGTATTCCGCTCTCCCAGGTGGTCGGCGCCGACTTCTCCCCGCAGATCACCCCGCGCAACTGGGGCGGCTGGGGCTACCGCTGGCGCCCCGAGAAGGGCACGGCCGTCGTCGTCCGCCGTGGCGAGGGCATCGTCCTGCGCCTGTGGGACGGCCACACCTTCACGATCACCGTGGACAACGCCGAGTCCGCGGTGCGGGTCATCCGGGAACGCCTGCGGACGATCACACCGGGTACGGCTCACTGACGCAGGCGCCACCGCATAGAGGGCCGGACCACGTAGGGCCGGACCACGTAGGGCCGGGCCACATGTGCCCGGGCCATACAGCCGTACGGCTCAACCGCCCGGCACTCCCGCCACCCATGGGTGTGCCGTCGCCAGGCCCGCCAGCAGGCCCGCGCCCGCCGACACCGTCGTGAAGCTCAGCGCGTTGCCGATCGCGGCGATCGCGGCCAGGGCGGTGAGCGACGCGCCTGCGGTGAGGGCCACCGGTGTCGAGCGGGGGGAGCGCCACAGCGCGTAGAGGATCCAGCAGAACGCGGTGGCCAGCAGCAGGATGCCGACCAGCCCCTGTTCGGCGGCCTGCTGGAGCGGCGCGGAGTGCGGTTTGCCGTCGGGCAGCAGGGCCTCGGACGCGGTGCCGCTCAGGTCGCCGAAGCGCCCGGGGCCGACGCCCAGGGCGGTGTTCCGGTGCGCGAGACGCAGGGCGTCCCGCCACAGCTGGACGCGGGGCTCGCCGAGGGGGCCCTCCAGGGCGGAGGTCAGACCGGCAGGCAGGACGTTAGCGGCGACCGCCCAGACCGTGCCGGTCACCAGCACGACCGCCAGGGCCAGCCCGGCGATGCCGGGCCCCCGCCGCCGCATCCGGCCGGCGGCGAGCGAGCACAGCAGGACGACGGCACTGCCCGCCCAACCGGTCGCCGAGCCCACGGCCGCCCCGGTCACCGCGATGCCGGCGGCCAGCATCCGCAGCCCGAACCGCAGCGCCGGAACCGGCGTCGCCCATGCGGCGCAGCACGCGCCGCCCGTCGCGAGAACCAGCAGCGCCGCGACGGCTCCGGCATGGCCGAGCGGGGTCGTGAACTGGGGGCCCGGGGCCACCTGCGGCATCGCCACCGCGAGCGCCAGCCCGGCCAGTGCGCCGGCACACGGCGCGGCCACCGGCAGCAGCGACCCGGACATCCGGCCCGCGGCATAGCCCGCGGCCACCGCGAGGACCGCCAGCAGCACGCCCTCGGGCCGTGCGTCGCGTCCGGTCGCCGAGATCAGCGACCACACGGCGCAGGCCCCGAGCACCACCACGCCCACCGCGTCAGAAACGTTTCGTCTGTCGTTGTCCGCGTCCCTGTCGGCAGCGGACGTCATCCCGGTCGACCCCACCGTCGCCCCCCGTACCCCGGTCCCCCGACCTGTGACAGGCCCCGCCGCCCGCCTCGGCACACCGTAACCGGTGATGCCCGCTTTGTGGACGACTTGCGCGGGAACCATGTGATTCCTGCATGCCGAGACCGTGCTGTCGGCCGCAAGGTCAACCGCCGTACACTCCCGGGGTGACCGTCACCGCAACTTCCGTGGACCAGTCGGACCAGCTCACGCCGCGCCCCGCGCCCCGCGCACGCGCCCTGAGGCTGCTCCGCCGCCTGGTCCCGGCCGCCGCCTCCGCGCTCAGCGGAGTGCTGCTGTACGTCAGCTTCCCGCCGCGCACCCTGTGGTGGCTGGCCCTGCCGGCCTTCGCCGGATTCGGGTGGGTGCTGCGCGGCCGCACCTGGAAGGCGGCCCTCGGTCTCGGCTACGTCTTCGGGCTCGGCTTCCTGCTGCCCCTGCTGGTGTGGACCGGCGTGGAGGTCGGCCCCGGGCCGTGGCTCGCGCTGGTGGCCATCGAGGCGATCTTCATCGCCCTGGTCGGCGTGGGGGTGGCCGCCGTCTCCAAGCTGCCGGCCTGGCCGGTGTGGGCGGCCGCCATATGGATCGCGGGCGAGGCGGCACGCGCGCGCGTGCCCTTCCGGGGCTTCCCCTGGGGCAAGATCGCCTTTGGCCAGGCGGACGGCGTCTTCCTGCCGCTCGCCGCGCTGGGCGGCACCCCGGTGCTCGGTTTCGCCGTCGTCCTGTGCGGGTTCGGCCTGTACGAGGCCGGGCGGCTGGCCGTCGAGGGCCGGCGCACCCGCGACATCCGGCGCGGCGCGGCGGCCGCGGCCCTGCTGAGCGTGGCCGTGCCCGTGGTGGGCGCGGTCGCCGCGCGGACGCTGGTGAGCGACAAGGCCGAGAACGGCTCGGTCACCGTCGCGCTCATCCAGGGCAACGTGCCGCGGGCCGGCCTGGACTTCGCGTCGCAGCGGCAGGCCGTGCTCGACTACCACGTCAAGGAGACGCTCAAGCTGGCCGCCGACGTCAAGGCGGGCAAGGCCGCCAAGCCCGACTTCGTGCTGTGGCCGGAGAACTCCTCCGACGTCGATCCGTTCTCCGACGCCGACGCGGCCGCCGTGATCGACGAGGCGGCCAAGGCGATGGGGGTGCCCATCTCGGTGGGCGGAGTGGTCGAGCGGGACGGCAAGCTGCTCAACGAGCAGATCCTGTGGGACCCGGTCAAGGGCCCGACCTCGACGTACGACAAGCGGCAGATCCAGCCCTTCGGCGAGTACCTCCCGCTGCGCGGTCTGGTCGGCGCCGTCAACAAGGACTGGACCAGCATGGTCCGCCAGGACTTCAGCCGGGGTACGAAGCCCGGTGTCTTCGACATCGACGGCACCAAGGTCGGCCTCGCCACCTGCTACGAGGCCGCCTTCGACTGGGACGTCCGGGACACCGTCACCCACGGTGCCGAGATGATCTCGGTGCCGAGCAACAACGCCACCTTCGACCGCAGCGAGATGACCTACCAGCAGCTCGCCATGTCCCGGATCCGCGCGGTGGAGCACAGCCGGACCGTCACCGTGCCGGTGACCAGCGGTGTCAGCGCGATCATCATGCCGGACGGGAAGATCACCCAGAAGACCGGCATGTTCGTGCCCGCCTACCTGGTCCAGAAGGTGCCGCTGCGCACCTCCGAGACGCCCGCGACCAGGCTGGGCATCCTGCCCGAGATCGCGTTGGTGCTGGTCGCGGCGGGTGGCGTCGGCTGGGCGATCGGGGCCGGCCTGCGCGGGCGTCGCGCCGGTGACGCGTAGCCGTACACCCGCTGTACGCCCCGCCGTTTCGGCGGTGTGCGAGGAACCGGGCGGTTAGGGTCGGCTCATGGCTACTCCTGACTTCATCCGCACGATCCGGGCCTCCGCGGGCCACCAGCTGCTCTGGCTGCCCGGGATCACCGCCGTCGTCTTCGACGACGAGAACAGAGTGCTGCTGGGCCGCCGCACCGACACCCGCAAGTGGTCGGTCATCGGCGGCATTCCGGAGCCGGGGGAGCAGCCTGCGGCCTGCGCCGTGCGCGAGGTCTTCGAGGAGACCGCGGTGCACTGTGTCGCCGAGCGGGTGGTCCTCGTCCAGGGGCTGGAGCCGATGACCTACCCGAACGGGGATGTCTGCCAGTACATGGACATCACCTTCCGCTGCCGGGCCGTCGGTGGCGAGGCCCGCGTGAACGACGACGAGTCGCTCGAAGTGGCCTGGTTCGACGTGGACGCGCTGCCCGAGCTGAACGAGTTCGGCTTGTTCCGGATCAAGCAGGCCCTGTCGGACGCACCCACATGGTTCGACGCTACGGCTTTCAGCTGAAGTATGTGTGCTGACGCCATGTGGGAGCGGGCGGGTCGCGCCTAGGGTCGAGCCATGAGCTCGCCCAGCACCGATACCGTCCCCGCCCTCGACCTGCACGGCCGTACCGCCCTCGTCACCGGCGCCGCCGGGGGCATCGGCCGCGCCTGCACCTTGCGTCTCGCGGCGGCCGGCGCCCGGGTCAGAGCCGTCGACCGGGACGAGACGGGGCTGGCCGAGCTCGTGGACTCGGCCGGGCGGGCCCTGGACCCGGCAAGCGGCGGCGCCGTCGAACCGTACCTCCTCGACCTCACCGACCTGGACGCGGCCGAACGCACCGCCGCCGGCACCGACGTCCTCGTCAACAACGCCGGCCTCCAACTGGTGCGGCCCATCGAGGAGTTCCCGCCCGACGTCTTCCACACCGTACTGACCGTGATGCTGGAGGCGCCGTTCCGGCTCATCCGGGGCGCGCTGCCGCACATGTACGGGCAGGGCTGGGGGCGGATCGTGAACGTGTCCTCCGTCCACGGGCTGCGCGCCTCCGCCTTCAAGTCCGCCTATGTGGCCGCCAAACACGGTCTGGAGGGTCTGTCGAAGACGGCCGCTCTGGAGGGCGCGCCCCACGGGGTGACCTCGAACTGTGTGAACCCGGGCTATGTGCGCACCCCACTGGTCGAGAAGCAGCTCGCCGACCAGGCCCGAGCCCACGGCATCCCCGAGGAGCGGGTGCTGACCGAGGTGCTCCTGACCGACAGCGCCGTCAAGCGGCTCGTCGAACCGGAAGAGGTCGCCGAGGCCGTGGCCTATCTCTGCGCCCCCCAGGCGTCCTTCGTCACGGGCACCTCACTGGTGCTCGACGGCGGCTGGACCGCCCACTGACGGGCCGGGTACCCGGCGGCCCGCGGGTTTTCCACAGGCCCGACGGGCCGGAGCGACGATGCGGAATCCTGTGACCATGTCTCGCGATCACGTGCAGTCCGCCAGGCGGCAGGCGGCCGAAGCGGATCGCCGCCCGGGAGCGGGCCGGACTCCTCGCGCTGCGGGTCCGCACCGAACTGGAGGGCAGACGCCGACGCGAGGCCGAGCTGTCCGCATGCCCGACGCCACCGTCACCTGCGAACAGGCTGAGTAGACGCCCCCGGCTGCATCCTCGCCCACGTAAACCCAGTGCCGTCTCCCAAGAGCGGCGCCCCGCTCCGCCAGCTTGACCGGTCGCGATGCCCCGGGTCCGGACGGTGCCCCGGCCCTCGCCCGTCAACATCGACCTGCTCGTCGTCCGCCCGCGCGCCCACGCCGCCCTGCACAAGGTGTGCCGCGAGCTCTGTGCCGCGGCCGGTGCGCGGTTCCCGGGGCTGGGCGAGGGCCGGTCTGCACGCGTGGCTAACGTGGGCCCGGCATCCACCGGTCCTACACCTGGAGAAACCCTCGTGCCCGTACCCCTCGGCGAGAACGTGGTGGCGATGTTGCGACGCCCCAGCACCTGCTACATCGCCACGACGATGCCCGACGGCTCGCCCCAGCTCACCCAGACATGGGTCGACACCGACGGTGAGCACGTCCTGATCAACAGCGTGGAGCTGCATCAGAAGACCCGGAACATCGCGCGCGACCCGCGGGTGGCCCTAGCGGTCTCCGACCCCACGGAGCCGTCCTCCTACGTCCAGATCCGCGGCCGTGTGGTGCGGGTGACCACAGAGGGAGCGGTCGAGCACATCGAGGCGCTCGCGCAGAAGTACCTTGGCGGGCCCTATCCGTGGTTCGGCGGCCGCGACCAGGTCCGGGTGATCTACGTGATCCAGCCCGAACGGATCACCAGCCCCCGCGGCTGAGCTCTGACGGGCCGGGGACACCTGGTCACCGGCCTGGCCCGCACCGACCTCGCCGCAGACGCACTCGCCGCCGACGGGATCACCCCCGTGTCCGCAGACCTGGATTCCAGGCGCTCCGCCACGATCGACGCGGCACTGGGCCGATGCCGTCCTCTACACCGCTACACCGCCCTGGCCGACCCGGTGGTTGAGGCTGCGACGGTCGACGGTCTGATCCGCGCCATGGCCGGAACCGGCAGGACACTGATCTTCCTCTCCGGCAGCGGCGTGCTCCTGCAACGCACCGCGGGCGCCTGGAGCCAGGACTCCTTCGCCGAGCACGACCCCTTCGTCGTCGAACCCCTGGCGACCTCCCGCAAGGCCGCCGACGAGACCGTCCCGACCTCCTCAGGCGGCTGCCCGGCGGCCGTCGCGGTCGGCCCGGGCCGCGGCCATCAGACCGTCGAGCGAGTCGCGGGTGTGCAGCAACTCCTCGATGTGGGCGGAGAGCCGGTCGCGCTCCTGGGCCATGCGTTCCAGCGCGGAGTCGGAGTTCTCGTCGCTGGGTGCGTCGCGGCACGGCATCAGTTCGAGGATCGTGCGGCTGGACAGCCCGGCCACGTACAGGCGCTGGATGAAATCGACCCGCTCGATGTCGTCCTCCGTGAAGTGCCGCTGGCCGCCGCTGCTGCGGGTGCTGACGAGAAGTCCCTGCTCCTCGTAGTAGCGCAGTGAACGGACACTCACCCCGGTCCGCGCCGCGAGTTCACCGATCCGCATCTCACCCTCCCGACCGTGACCTTGGCCCAGGACTTGCATCTCACATTGATGTCAGGTTTTAGCGTACCTGTCGGGCCCGCCGTTCCCGGGCCCTCGCCCCGTACGAAGGAGTTCCGGCATGACCGGCAAGACCGGCACGACCACGCTGTTGGACCGCTACCGTCTCGGCGGTCTGGAGTTGCCCAACCGGATCGTGATGGCCCCGATGAGCCGGGTCCGGGCGGCGGCCGGGAGCCTCGCCACCCCGTCCATGGCGGTCTACTACGCCCAGCGGGCCACCGCAGGGCTGATCGTCACCGAGGGGGTGCAGCCCAGTCTGGTCGGGCAGTCCAACCCGGGCACCCCAGGCCTGTACACCGAGGAGCAGGTGGACTCCTGGCGGCCCGTCACCGACGCCGTACACGCCAACGGCGGACGTATCTTCGCCCAGATCATGCACGGCGGCCGGGTCTCGCACCCCGACACCACCGGCCTCCAGCCGGTGGGACCGTCCGCCGTCGCCGCCGTGGGCGACGTGTTCACCCCGAAGGGGCCGCAGCCCGCGCCGGTCCCGCGCGCCCTGGACCTCTCCGAGGTGCCCGGACAGGCCCGCTCGTACGCCGAGGCCGCCCGACGCGCCGTCGACGCCGGCTTCGACGGCGTCGAACTGCACGGCGCGAACGGCTACTTGATCTCACAGTTCCTGTCGTCCAACGCCAACCTGCGCACCGATTCCTACGGCGGCCCGATCGCCCACCGGATCCGCTTCGCCGTCGAGGCGGTCGCCGCCACGGTCGACGCCGTGGGCGCGGCCCGCACCGCGATCAGGCTCTCCCCAGGCGGCACCTTCTGGGGCGTCGAGGAGACCGAGGTACCGGAACTGTACGCGGCCCTGCTCGCCGAACTGGCCCGTTTCGACCTCGCCTACGTGCACCTGGAGGCGACCGCCGAGGAGGAGGTGCTGGCCGGGCTGCGCCGCGCATGGCCGGGCAGCCTGGTCGTCAACCCGGTGGTACCGATGGGCCCCAAGCAGACCGACCGGACTGCCGCCGACCACTGGCTCGGCCTGGGCGCGGACCTGATCAGCTTCGGCCGCGCCTTCATCGCCAACCCCGACCTGGTGGAACGGCTCCGCACCGGCCTGCCGCTCGCGCCCGCCGACCCTGCCACGTACTACCAGGGCGGCGACACGGGCTATGTCACCTACCCCGCCTACCAGTACACCGTCTGACCGGACACGAAGGACGAGGAAGAACGATGGATTCGCCGAACAAGCTCCAGGACGACGCCCGGACGGCCGTCATCATCGCCGGTCGGGTTTTCGTCCCTGCCGAGGACGTCGAGACGTTTGTCGCCGAGGCGCGGGCGACGTCATACCCACTTGCTGCGGCGAACCCGGGGAACGTGATGATCTCGTTCTGCGTGGAGGACGCGGCGGCCGGAACCGTCACGGTGCTCGAACAGTGGGCATCCCAGGAAGCCCTCGACCGGCACGTGGCCACACCGGAGGTCTCGGCGCTCCTCACCAAGTGGGGACCGCGCATACGCAATGAGGTGCGCAGGTTCGATGCCGAGCAGACGGACCCCGGGGCCGGAGCCGAGCCGCGGGTCCGGTAGGCAGCGCTCCCGGCCGCCGAGGTGGCCGCACGCCGGCCTGTCCCACACCTTCGACAGAGGGGCTTGGCACGTGGCCTTGCCGATCTGAGGCTCGCCGTCTTCTTCAATAGGGGGATCAACTGGGGGCTGTCCGTGGCCTGCTCCGCGGTCAGGACGTACGCCGGGGGGCGGGACCTGCGGTCGGCAGCGAGGTGGACCTTGACGGTCGACCCGCCGATGGAGTGTCGAGAGGCGGGGCTTTGAGCCGCAGCCTGCTCAGAGGGTTCGCGGTGAGCCGGCACAAGCAGGACGCCTGGCGGGCAGGTTCGGCCGGCGTCAGTCGCCTTGGGCGAGGAAGCCGGCCAGAGCGGCGGCGACGGCGTCAGGTTGTTCGTCCGGGATGAAGTGCCCTGCGTCCGGCACGACGATCCCGGTGATGTTGTCGGCCCACAACCGGAGGGAACCTGCCATGTCAGGGATGGAGCCGTGGCTGCTGGAAATCCCGAGAACCGGCACCGTCAGGTGCTGTTGTTCAAGGGCCTCGTGGTTCTTCCGAGCCGATTCAGCGGCGTCTCGGTAGTAGGCCAGGGAGGCGCGGAGTCCGCCGTCAGCGGCGACGGCCGCGGCGTACTGCTCGATCTCGGCGTCGTCGAAGGTGTCGGGGGAGAGGGTTTTGGCCCTCAGGAACCAGCCGACGTACTCGCGTTCGCGGCCTGAGAGCAGTGTCTCGGGCAGGTCGGGCACGAGATGGAATGCGAAGTGCCAGGTCTTCCACGCCACCTCGGGGTCGGTCGGGATGGTGTCGGGGAGCGTGATGCCCGGGATTCCGGCGTCGAGCAGTGCGACGCCACGCAGCCGGCTCTCGTACTTCAACGCGAGGGAGAAGGCGACCCACGCGCCGATGTCGTGGGCGGCCAACCAGTATGTGGAAACCCCGAGCACTTTCACCGCGTCGTGGACGTGCTCGGCGACCGTGTGCGTGTCGTAGCTGCCGTCCGGGCGTTCGGAGTGGCCCTGGCCCGGCAGGTCGATCGCGATGACGTGGAATCGGTCGGCCAGCTGGGACATCACCTTTCGCCATGCCCACCAGGTTTGCGGGAATCCGGCGAGCAATACCACGGCTGGGCCGTTCGCCTGGCCTCCCTCAACGGCATGAAGTCTGATTCCGTCCGCGTCGACCCAGCGGTGGGTGAATCCGGCCAGGTCGTGCAACGGCAGGTCGCGAACAGGGTTGTCGGAGAAACGGGCGGTAATCGCAGGATCGGTCATGGTTTTCCTTCATCGGTGTTGGGTGTGCTCGTTGAATGGCGCTCGATGTCCGTGTCGTTGCCGGATCCTATAAATATTCAATTGGCATGTTTATGGTTTACGGCGCCATTATGAACTCATCTGGGGTTTTCGACCGGAGTGCGTGCCCACCTTCGTTCTGGTCGATGGTCTGGCCGAGGAGTCCCAGGGCCAGCGTGGACACGATCGTGCCGGTGTAGGCGAACAGTCAGAACCCGGCGCGCGCCCGGCGTCCGTCGACGGGCGGAACGGCCTGTACGCGGACGTCTGGCGCGATGTCGTCGATCATCGTGCGGCTTTTCGAGTGCGAGAACCGAGACCTCCACGTTAACCATCTTGGATCGACCGGTCAAAGATAATTCGACCGATCGATCCAAGATGAGAGTAGGCTCGCAGCGCAGACGCGACAGGGACGTGAAGGAGGAGGTGCACGCCATGTCCGGCCGCAAGCAGTTCGACATCGGTGCGGCGCTGGACCAGGCCATGCGGGTGTTCTGGGAGCGCGGATACGCGGACGCCTCGCTCGATGCCCTCGGTTCGGCCACCGGCCTCGGCCGGGGCTCCCTCTATGGCGCCTTCGGCAACAAGGAAGCGCTCTTCGGCAAGTGCCTCGACCGCTACTCGTCGATCTACGGCGCGCAGTACGAGCAGGCGCTCGCGGCGCATCCCGGAGATCCGGTGCGCGCGGTCGAGGCGTTCTTCGACGTCGTCCTGGGCCGTATCGCCGACCCGTCGGTCCCCGTGGGGTGCCTCATCGCCCAGTCCGCCGCGCAGTCACTGACGCTGACGGAGGAGGGCGGCGTGCGGGTGCGTGGCCTGCTCGACATGCAGCGCCGGCGGATACGCGCCGCACTGGCGGACTCCCCTGCCAACAGTCGAACGCTCGACGAGCTCGCCATGTTCGTCGTCGCCGTCAACCAGTCGCTGGCCGTACTGAGCCGTGCCGGCACCTCGGACGCCGAGCTGCGCTCCGTGGCCCGGCTCGCATGCACAACGGTGGCGGACACCCTTGCCCGGACCGCATCCGCGAACGTTGCCCGCGATTCCTGAGGGCGATGGTGCGGCTGCCGATGCCGGTCCAGACTGCCGCCATCGCGGAGCACCTTGGGCGCGTTGACCGCGCGCGGCGTGCCCGGATAGCTGGCGAACATGCCGATGACGTCGGCCATCTCGTCGTTGGTGGCGTCGTGCCGCAGTTGCTTCCAGGCGGACCCTCGGCTGGTCGTCCGCGTCGCCGACGGCTGCAAGAGGTTCACTAGTAACATTGGAGGACTACTTGCAATTCAATACCACTGGTACCGGGTAGTCGACGAGGAGAAGCCGTGTCCGAACGTACGAGTCACGTCACCTTCCAGCACGGGCAGGAGTTCCTGGCCGCGATCTCCGAGCGCTGGAACTACCAGATTCTGCGTGAGGTGTTCTTCGGTGTCGGCCGGTTCGGTGAACTCAAGCGGGCGCTCGGTATCTCGGCGAACATCCTCACCGCGCGGCTCAACAGCCTCACCGAGCTGGGGCTGCTCACCAAGCACGCCTACCGGCCGGACAAGCCGTGGTACGAGTACCAGCTCACCGACAGCGCCCGCGAACTCGTCGTCCCCGCCATCGTGACCATCACGCGGTGGGCCGAAGCCAACGCGGCGGACGGCGACAGTACACGTCACCTGTTGATGCACACGGAGTGCGGGAATCCGACCGACCCGTACCTCGCGTGCAGCAGCTGCCATCGGCCGGTCGAGGCTTCTGCCCTGCAGCCGGTGCCCGCCGAGGACGGACCTCGCTGATCACCCCGATCGATGTGACGTGACGCAGGAAGTGGTTGGTTGCATGGTTGGTTGCATCTTGATACTAGTAGCCATACGCTACCAGTGACGGACTTGCATTTCTCCTTGACTGCGGAGAGGACCGATCATGACCATCAACTGGCTCGAGGGACTCACCGAGAAGCTGATCCCCACCTCACTCGGACTCGTCAACGTCCGCGTCGGCGGACGCCCTGACGGCCCGGCCATGGTGTGCTGGCCCAGTCTGATGATGGACGGCACCATGTGGCAGTACCAGTACGAGCACTTCGCTCCCACCCAACGCGTCGTCCTCGTCGACAGCCCCGGCCACGGCAAGTCCGACGCTCTGCGCAGGCTCATCGACCTCAAGGACTGCTCCGACGCGCTCGTGGAGATACTCGACGCGCTCGGCATCGACAGGTGCATCCTCGTGGGCAACAGCTGGGGCGGCATGCTCGCCGGGGTCTTCCCCGCCTATCACCCGCAGCGCACCGCGGCGGCGATCGGCATCAACTGCACCGCATCCCTGCCCACCATGTTCGAGAGCATCTGGGCCACCGCGCTGTCCGCCTACCTCTCGCTGCACGCGAAGATGCCGCCGTTGGCCGCCAAGGCCGCGCGCGGCGCGTTCGCCGGCCCCACCGCCGAGGCGACCAACCCCGAATTCCTCGACTTCACCGACTTCGTCCTGCGGGACGACCCGAAGTCGGTCGCCTGGGCGCTGCGCAGCATCCTCATCGGCCGTAAGGACGAGCACCGCCGCTTGAACACCATCCAGAACGTGCCCGTCCTGATCATCGCCGGCGAGGAGGACAGCCAGTTCCCCGTGCACGTGGTGCGGAAGATGGCCGACGCCATCGAGGGCAGCACCTTCCGCGTGCTGCAGCACACGGCCCACCTCGCCGCGCGTGAGAACCCGGAGGCCGTCAACGCCGAAATCGACGCGTTCCTCGGCGCCCTGCCCACCGCGGCCTGATCAGGAGACCACCACCATGTCAGACACCGCACACGCGAAGGCCGTACCCGACTGGGTCCTGAAGTTCATGGAAGCCATCGACACCCTGGACTTCGATGAGGGCTTCGCGCCAGTGACCGAGGACACCGACATGTACTTCGGCACCGCACACGTTCACGGTGTCGAGGCCATCAAGGCCTTCTTCGTCAAGATCGACGCACCGCTGGACATCACCCATGAGGTCCTGGAGTACTGGGCCGCCGGCGACGGCGTCCGCCTGCTTCGTGGCGAGGCGACCATGGCCAAGAAGAGCGAGCCGGACCAGGTGGTGCGCGCCCCGTTCATGCACATCTTCTACCTCGACCAGGAAGAGCCGGTGCGTGTCCGGGCGCTCCGCGTCACCGCGGGCCCGCTCCGGACCGACGCCGTGATGTGACCGCTTTCCAGGGGCGGCCGGGTCGGCGAAGAGCTCCGCGCCCACCTCGGTGGCGGCGTCATCCGTCTCTTCCCCGGTCCAGGTGGTCGGCGGGCCGGAGCTCCGCGTCTTGCCCGTGCCGGGTGTCGGGGGCACGCTTGTGGCATGAGCGTTCATGAGAGTCCCACGCTCATCATGTCCGTACAGCGTGCCTTCCGGCTGCTGGAGGCGGTGAGCGCGCACGAGAACGGTGCCCCCGCGAAGCAGCTGGCGCGCGAGACGGGGCTGCCCCTGGCCACCGCTTACCACCTGCTGCGGACCATGGTCCACGACGGGTACGTGCGGAAGCTGCACGACGGTGGCTTCGTCCTGGGTGACAAGATGCAGACGCTGCACACCGCGGGTCACACCCAGGCCCTGCTCAGCCGGGTCCGGCCGACGCTCGCCGCGCTCCGCGACGAGTTGGTCACCGCCACCTACCTGACGTTCTACGAGGAGGGCGAGATCAGCGTCGCCGAGATCGTCGACGGCCCTCGCGCGCCCCGGGTCGACCTCTGGGTGGGATTCGAGGACGCCGGGCATGCCACCGCACTGGGCAAGTCCGTACTGCGCGAACTGGACCAGGAGTCCCGCCGTGACTACCTCTCCCGGCACGATCTCGCCGACCTGACGCCACGGACCATCACCAGCCTCCCGGAACTGCTCCGGAACCTCGACGCCTCGCCCATGGCACCGGCGGTCACGGACCTCGAGGAGTACTCGCTCGGCACGGTGTGCGTCGCCGTGCCCATCTACCGCGGTGACATCCTCGGCTCGCTCGGTGTCTCGCTCCCGGCGGAGCGAATCGCCCGCCTCCCGGAGGCCAGGGCCCGGCTGCTCGCGGCCGCGGACCGTGTGACGAGGGGCCTCTCGCTCACTATCTGAAATCCGTCTCCTTGTGGCTTGCGGGCCGAACCTCTTTCCTGGATGAAAAGGACAAGTAGGGCTTAAGGCTCGTATCAGCGAGGATTGCGGACAGAGACATGAGGCAGGCGCGAGACCATGGTGGCAACCACTGGCCGTTGCGGCCGCTCCGGAAACCAGTGCCCGGCCTGGGGTCGCCGGTCCCCAGGCGCGCCGCCTCACAACTGGCCGTGGGCATGCCCGTGGTGCCGGTTCTGATCGTCTCCGGCATCGCGCTCGTCGACGTCTTCGCCGGATCCGGGATGTTCTGGCTGCCGCTGCTGGCGGCCGGACCGGCTCTCGCCGCCAGCACCAACGGTCCCCGAGGCGTCCTGTGCGTGGGATTCCTCGCCGCGGTGCTGGGCGCGACCCTGGGCATCCAGGAGGCGGGTCCGGGACGCGAAACGGCGGCCGTGCTCTCGGCAGTGCTGGCCGTCACCCTGGCGAGCGCCCTGGCCAGCGCACTGCGCGGGCGCCGGGAACGGGTGCTCGCCGCCGTCCGCTCGGTCGCGGAGGCCGCCCAGCACGCCGTACTCAAGCCCATCCCGGAGACCGTCGGCCCGTTCCGGGTGGCGGTCCGCTACAGCGCCGCGGCGGCGGAGGCCAGGATCGGCGGTGACCTCTACGCCCTGGTGCCCACCCCGCACGGGGTCAGGCTGATCGTCGGCGACGTACGCGGCAAGGGACTGCCGGCGGTGGAGATCGCCGCACTCGTCCTCGGCGTCTTCCGCGAGGCCGCGTACGACGAGCCCGATCTCCTCGCCGTCGTCGGCAGGATCGAGCGGAGCCTGGCACGCAACCTCGGGCCCGACGACTTCGTGACCGCGGTGGTCGTGGGACACCCGCGCCCCGGGGAACTCGAGGTGGTCAACTGCGGACACGCACCGCCCCTGCTGATGCCCGGGTCAGGAGGCGTCATCGCGGTCGAGGCCACCCGTCCGGCTCCGCCCCTCGGCCTGCGCGCCCTCGTCGGCGAGCCCCCCTGCCTGGAGATCCTGCCCTTCTCCGACGGCGACCAGCTGCTGCTCTACACCGACGGGGTCATCGAGGCCCGCGACCGTGCTCAGGATTTCTACCCGCTGGCCGAGCGAGTGGCCCGCCATGTGTCCGGCGAGCCGGAACACATCCTCTCGGCGGTCCACGAAGAACTGCTGGCGCATGTGGGCGGCCGGTTGCACGACGACGCGGCGCTGCTCCTGCTGCGTATGCAGGACGCGGGCGAACCGGTCCCGTCCGCATCGGAGGTACGCGAAACGGCCCTTCCGGAGCCGGAAGGGCCTGAGGGGCCTGAGGAGTGCGGCGCCGTTTCCGTGGTGTCGCGCAGCCGGTCCGCGGTCGTCGGCTCCGAGGGCGGTAGGCAGACGGATCCCGCGTTCTCATCGGGACGTGGACGCTGACGGGAGGTGGGCCGGGCGGAGTGGACCCCCGCCGTTTCACACCGCGACGAGATCGGCCCAGCGGGTGACCGCGCCCGGACGGATCTGTATGCCGTACCGAGTCGCCAGCGCGTGGACGATTCCCTCGCCCCGGCCGTGCTCGTCCGGATCGATCCCCGCGGGCGGCTGTCCCGCCGTCCGCGCGGGACCCGAGTCGGTGACCTCGACGTGCAGCGTCCCGAGACCGGCGTCCCGCAGCCACGAAAGCCGCAGCACCGCCGGGGGCAGGGCATGCACGATCGCGTTGGTGAGCAGTTCCGACACCACCAGCAGTGCGTCCTCGACAACGTCCGGGGACACCTGCCAGGCGGCCAGGACCGCGCCCGCCCGCCGTCGTATGTCCGGGACGGCACCGGCGACGGGCGGCACCGGGAAGACGTATTCGCTCGCCTCCCGCACCCGCATGTTCAGCTGTACCGCCATCTCGTGTCTCCAGGGGTGAGGGTCACAGGCCCCCGCATCGCGCGCCTCGGCACGTTGCCGGGCCTGAATGCACGCTAAGCAGCCGGGCGGGGTCGGTCAATGAACGTGGGTCGGCATTACCGAACGCCGCCGTGCTCCCCGCCGCCGCGGCGCCCTGCGCACGCACGGCAGACCTGCCGAGACGGTAATAGGCTCGATTCATGACCGGTCCGGTCCAGTCCATCGAACGGGCGGCCGCGATCCTGCGCCTGCTCGCCGGTGGGCCCCGCCGACTCGGGCTCGGGGAGGTGGCGGCCTCCCTCGGGCTCGCCAAGGGGACCGCTCACGGCATTCTGCGCACGCTCCAGCACGTGGACTTCGTGGAGCAGGACGCGACGACCGGGAAGTACCAGCTCGGCGCCGCCCTGCTGCACCTGGGCACGAGCTACCTCGACGTCAACGAGCTCAGATCCAGGTCCATCAACTGGGCCGACGCCCTCGCCGCCCGCAGCGGGGAGGCGGTGCGCCTGGGCACGCCCCTGGAAGACATGGTCCTGGTCGTCCACCACGTGTTCCGGCCGGACGACACGCTCCAGACCCTGGACGTGGGCTCGCTGCTGCCGCTGCACGCCTCCTCGCTGGGCAAGGTGCTGCTGGCCTACGGGACCGCACCCCTCGACTCCGCCGTGGAATCCGGCCTCGAGGCGTACACCCGGCACACCCTGGTCACCCAGGAACAGCTCACCCGCGCCCTCGCCGAGGTCCGGGAACAGGGCTGGGCCGCCGAGATACAGGAAATGAGCATGGGCGAGGCCGGTCTCGCCGCGCCGATCCGGGGGCACGGCGGCCTCGTCGTCGGCGCCGTCGGGCTGTCCGGCCCGGTCGAGAGGGTCTGCGACAGCCAGGGCCACCCCCGGCCCGGCCTGATCACGCTGCTCCGCGAGGCGGCACGGGCGATCTCCAGAGACCTGGGCGCCGCGCGCTGGTAGCCCCCTGCTCCCTCCGCGACCCATCGGAAGGCGGACCCGATCATGGTGGAGCGTTATGTGATGTCCATCGATCAGGGCACCAATTCCACACGATGCATCCTGTTCGACCGGGGCGGGCGGCTGGTGTCCGTCGCGCAGCGGGAGCACCAGCAGCACTTTCCGAGGCCGGGCTGGGTCGAGCACGACGCCGTCGAGATATGGCAGAACCTGCGACGGGTGGTGTCCGAGGCCACGTCCGGAGCCGGTACGGCCGTCGACGCGGGACAGGTCGCCGCCATCGGGCTGGCCAACCAGCGGGAGACCACGGTGCTCTGGGACCGGCGTACCGGAGCGCCGCTGGGCCGGGCGATCGTCTGGCAGGACACCCGCACGGCGCCGCTGGTCGAGGAGCTCAGGGAGCGGCCCGGAGAGGAGTTCTTCCTCGACCGGTGCGGTCTGCCGCCCTCCACCTACTTCTCGGCGCTGCGCATCCGCTGGCTGTTCGACCACGTCAAAGGCCTGGAACAGCGCGCGAAGGACGGCGAGGTGCTGTTCGGCACGATGGAGAGCTGGCTGATCTGGAACCTCACCGGCGGCGTCGACGGCGGACTGCACATCACCGACGCCACCAATGCCAGCCGCACCATGCTGATGAACATCCACACCCTCACCTGGGACGAGGAACTCCTGGCCTTCTTCGGCGTGCCCCGCCCGATGCTGCCCGAGATCAGATCCAACGCGGAGAGGTACGACGAGGCGCACGCGCTGCTTCCCGGCGTTCCCATCACCGCCGCACTGGGCGACCAGCAGGCCGCCCTCTTCGGCCAGACCTGCTTCGCCCCGGGAGAGGCCAAGTGCACCTACGGAACCGGCAGCTTTCTGCTGCTCAACACCGGTACCGAGGTCATACGGTCCCGCCACGGACTGCTCACCACGGTCGCCTACAAAATCGGGGACCGGGAACCCGTCTACGCCCTGGAAGGGTCCATCGCCGTCACCGGCGCACTGGTCCAGTGGTTCCGGGACCGGCTGGGACTGATCAGCAGCGCGCCGGAGATCGAGACGCTGGCGCGGACCGTCGAGGACAACGGCGGCTGCTACATCGTCCCCGCCTTCTCCGGCCTGTTCGCACCCCGCTGGCGCAGCGACGCCCGCGGCGTCATCGTCGGCCTCACCTCCTACATCACCAGCGGGCACCTGGCCCGGGCCGTCCTGGAGGCCACGGGCTGGCAGACGCGTGAGGTCGTAGACGCCATGAACGCCGACTCCTCGGTACCGCTGAAGGAGCTCAAGGTGGACGGCGGCATGACCGCGGACAACCTGCTCATGCAGTTCGTCGCCGACGTGCTCGACGTGCCCGTCGTACGGCCCATGGTCTCCGAGACGGTCTCCCTGGGCGCCGGCTACGCCGCCGGGCTCGCCGCCGGCTACTGGCCGGACCTGGAGGTACTGCGCCGCAACTGGCACCCGGCCGCCCGATGGCTGCCGGGAATGGACCCCGGCCACCGCGAGTCGGAGTACGACAACTGGCAGCGGGCCGTCGAACGGTCGCTGGGCTGGATCAGATCGTCCGGGTCCTCCTGAGGGAATTTCCTTTCCGGTATCTGTTCTCCGCCGCCCGGTTCTCGCGCCTCCTTTCCATGTCCTGTCCGCTTCCCTTCGGCATTGTGTTGGCACGGTGGATGCAGGCCGTGACGGCCCTTAACGTTCTTTCGTGGGCGCTTTCGCGCAGGGAAAACGAGCGAAGAGCGAAGGGGGAACATGTCCGTCTTTCCGTCCGGTGAAATGGCCGTGAAGGTCTTCAGTGGTTTGTTCACCGTATTGCTGGAGGACGACGATTTCGTGGCGAAGGCCCGGCGGGAGGGGCTGTCCGTGCGGCTCCTCCACACGAAGCCCGACTGCGAGATCCTCGTGACACCGCAGGGCGTCCGGGTCGGCGAGGAGCAGGCGGGGCCGGCGGCGATCACGCTCCGGATGTCCTGCGACACGGCCCACGCGCTGTGGATGGGGCAGCTCATGGTGCCCGTCGCCATCGCCACGGGCCGGCTCCGGATCCGCGGCAAGGTCGCCAAGGTGCTGGAACTGGTGCCGATGCTGCGCCCCGCGTTCGACCGGTACCCCGAGATCGCGGCCGCCGCCGGCATCGGCGCGTGAGCCGCCGCGGGGCAAGCCGTCCCGAACACCGAACCGACGCACAAGGAGTGACACCGCACGTGAACACCGCTCTCTTTGAATCCGTGTCCGAGACGGCGCTGAACTTCGACGTACTGCCGAACGGCGTCGACCAGTTCAGGGAGGCCGCGAAGGAATTCGCCCGGAACATCGTCAAGCCCCGTGTCCAGGAACTGGACCAGAAACCGGCGGCGCATTTCGACTGGGACCTCGTCGGTCACGGCCACCGGATCGGTCTCACCCGCGCGGCGATTCCGAAGGAATACGGCGGCCTGGGGGTGGGGATGCTGGGCGTCGCCACCGCCCTCGAGGAGGTGGCCGCGATCTGCCCGGGCACGGCACTGGTCTTCGGGGCCACCCTGCTCGGCCAGGCGCCGATCCTGCTGTCCGGCGATCCGCGGCTGCAGGCCCGCTTCCTGCCCCTGTTCTCCGGCGACGAACCCGTCCTCGCCTGCAACGCGGTCACCGAGGAGGACGCGGGCTGCGACCTCATCGTCCCCGACCAGGCCGAGCACGCGCGCAATGTCACGACCGCCCGCAGGGACGGCGACGCGTACGTACTGACGGGCCGCAAGCGCTTCATCACCAACGCGAAGGTCGCCGCGTTCGCCTCCGTGTTCGCCAACATGGCGGGCAGCCCGGGGGCGACCGGACTCACCTCCTTCATCGTTCCCCTCGACCTGCCCGGCGTGGTCCGCGGACCCGTGGCGGACAAGATGGGATACCGCGCATGTCTGGGCAGCGAGCTGGAGTTCCACGACGTCCGGGTGCCCGCCGAATACCTGGTCGGCGCGGAGGGCGAGGGCATGGCCATCAACATGGCGCAGAGCAACATGGCGCGCGCCGCGGTGGCCGGCATCTCCACGGGGGTGGCGCGCAGCGCCCTGGAACAGGCGGTCGCGTGGTGCGGTGAACGCGTCCAGGGCGGGCGCCACCTCAAGGACCAGCAGTTCACGGCGGCGAAGCTGGCCGGCATGGCGGCCAGGGTCGACGCCGCCCGCATGCTGTACCTGCGGGCGGCGGACAAGGTCGACAACGAACTGCCACCACCGGTCTACGAACCGGCCGCGGCCAAGCTGTTCGCGGACCGGACCGCGATCGACGTGGCGGAGACGGCCCTCTCCCTGCTCGGCGCCCGCGGCTATCTGCGCTCCTACGGAGTGGAGAAGATGATGCGGGACGCGCTGGGCACCCGGATCTACGAGGGCACCCCCGAGGTCCTGGCGCTCGCCATCACCGAGAGCCTCTACGCCGAGCGGGACGAGTGGTGAGCGCCGCCGGACGAGCCACCGGCCCCGCCTTACCCGCCACCCCGGCCCAGGAGCCCGCCACCACTTCGGTCCCGGAGCCCGCCGCCACCCCAGTCCCGGAGCCCGCCGCCACTGCGGCCCCGGAGCCCGTCGGCGCTTCGGCCGCCGACCCCGCCGGCACCCGGGACCCCCGCGCCCGCCGCTACGCCCGCGACATCATCGGGCTCCACGACCGGCTCAGCTACCGTCGGCTGCCCACGGAGTTCAGGGGCGAACCGCTCTCCCTCGTCGAGGACCCGCACGCCGCACTGGTCACCGTCACCGGCCGCGACAGCCAGTTCCCCTCCCGCTACCTCAAGGGGATGCTCGGGTTCCGCCTGGCCCAGTACCTCCGGCTGAACTGGATCTCCGCCGCCGCGGTCCACCGCACCGCCGCGTTCCACGAGCCACTGCCGCACTCGTCCGTGGAGAGCATTCACACCGTCACCCTGTGCGCCCGCTCCGGGAAGATCCGCGGCTACGTGGGACTGGCCTGCTCGGCCGACACCGAGAGCCTGCCCCTGGACTCCGCGTGCCGTACCCCGTTCCCGACGGAGGCGGCCCACGGCATCGACCTGCTGGGCCGGTACGCACGGCCCGGCCTGGGCACCCACCAGGCCTTCGAGTTCAAGCGGTTCCTGCGGGACCAGACGATGCCACGGGACGAGCAGCACACCCGGGTCCCCTGGCACCTCATGCTCGGCATCGGCGAGGCGCTGCTCACCCTGGGCGACGGCGTGCGCGTCGTACTCGGCGACGCCAAGGAGCACGTCGCCCTGCGGCATCTGCGGCTGGCCGGCTTCGACCTGCACGTCGTCGAGGGCACGTCGCCGTACCTCTGCGAATCGGATCCCATGGCGCCGATCTACCGGCAGACGGTCGTGGCCAAGCCGTTCGCCGCCCCGGTCCCCGCCGACATCGTCTGGTACCGCGACGTGGTCCGCTCCTACCTCGACGGGACCAGCGACCTGGCCTCGTGGCAGGCCGTGATCACCACCCTGGCCGCCCGCAGGAGGCGTACGGGACACCGTCCCGATCCCGCACGAGAAGGAGCCCACAGGTGACGAACGGCGACCGGGAACCGATGCCCGAGACGACCGCGGGGCCCACGGCGAAGGCCGGGTTCTACGCCGAACTGACCGCCCGGAACGCCGGCGTGGTGCCCGAGGCCGACCAGTGGGCGCTGCGCACGGCCACCGTCCTGGTGGCCGGCTGCGGGTCGATCGGGGGCGCCGCCGTCGAACCACTGACGCGGCTCGGCCTCCAGAAGTTCGTCCTCGCCGACCCGGGGACGTACGAACTCAACAACCTCAACCGGCAGTCGGCGACCGTCGCCGACCTCGACAGGAACAAGGCCGCGCTGGCCGGGGACCGGGTTCGGGCGATCAACCCGCACGCCTCGGTCGAGGTCTGCACAGAAGGCGTCACCCGGCAGACCGTCGAGAGGCTGACGGCCTCCTGCCAGGTGATCATCGACGGGGTGGACGTCACCACCCCCGAGGGCTGGCGGGCCAAACTCCTGCTGCATCACCACGCCGTGCGGCGCAGGCTTCCCCTGATCACCGGCTGGGACATGGCGGGCACCCAGTACGTCCGCTGCTACGACTACCGCCACGTCCGCGAACCGTTCGCGGGGGCCATCGCCCCGCACGACACGGACCGCCACGACATGTGGGAACTGCTGCGCCGGGCCGTGCCGTTGCGGCACGTGCCGACCGACATGCTGGCCGAGATCCGGGCCAACCACGCCCGGACCGACTACAGCTTTCCGCAGGTCGCCTACACGGCCATGGCGTTCGGCGTGCTCAGCTCCCACATGGTGGTCCGGCTGCTGGCCGGGCAGCGGGTACGGCCCGAGGTCCGGCTCGACGTGCACCAGCAGGCCAGGCCGCTGGGGGAGCGGTGGCGCACCCGGGCGCGGTGGCCGGTGGAACTGGGGGCGCTGCTGCCGGAACTCCTGCGGCTGGCCCGCGGTAGCGGTGCGGGCCGGGCACCGCTGGCCGCGGTGGACCGCGACGCGCCCTGAGCCCCCGGCACCGCGGTTGCGACCCACGGGCCGCGCGTTCACCCGCGACGAACCGGGTGCGGACGCGCGGCCCCATGACGCAGGGCCCGGGCGAGGAAATGACGCCGGTGCCCGCGCAGCCATTCCGACCACGGAGGTGGACATGAGTGTTCGGCAACGGACCGTGCTGTGGACGTTCTTCTGCTGTGGCCTGGGCGTGGCCATGGTGTCGCTCGACAACCTCGTCGTCATCACGGCCCTGCCGTCGATCCGCGGGGACCTGGGCGGGAGCATCCAGCAACTGGAGTGGACCGTCAACGCCTACACCCTCACCTACTCGGTGCTGATGCTGACCGGCGCGGCCCTCGGGGACAGGTTCGGCCGGCGGCGGATGTTCGGCATCGGGCTGGGCGTCTTCGTCGTCGCGTCGGCCGCGGCCGCGCTGGCCCCCGGCATCGGCGCCCTGATCGCCGCCCGCGCCGTGCAGGGCCTGGGCGCCGCGCTGTTGATGCCGCTGAACCTGACGATCCTCACGGAAGCGGCGCCCGAACGGCGACGCGGTGCGCTGCTGGGCGCGATGAGCGCCGTGGAAGGCGTCGCGATCGCCATGGGCCCGCTCCTCGGCGGAGCGGTGGTGGAGCACCTGAGCTGGCAGTGGATCTTCTGGATCAACGTGCCGATCGGCGCGGTGGTGCTGCCGGTCGCCCGGTGGAAGCTCACCGAGAGCCACGGCCCCGGCCCCCGCCTGGACCTGGTGGGCACGGTCCTGGCCAGTGCCGGGCTCTTCGGGATCGTCTTCGGCATCATCAACGGTCATGCGGACCACTGGACCGGCGCGCGCGTCCTGCTGTCGCTGGCCGGCGGCGCGGCCGTCCTGACCGCCTTCGTCCTGCGGGAGCTGCGGGTCGAACACCCCATGTTCCCGATGAAGTTGTTCCGCCACCGGACGTTCAGTGCGATGAACGGCGCCGGGCTGCTGATGTTCGCCGGCATGTTCGGGTCGGTCTTCCTGCTCACCCAGTTCCTCCAGGGGCCACTGGGCTACACGCCCCTGGAGGCGGGTCTGCGGATCCTCCCGTGGACCGCGGTGCCCGTTTTCGTGGCGCCCCTGGTGGGCCTGGTCTCCGACCGCGTCGACAGCCGGACCGTCGTCGCACTCGGCCTGGCCTTCCAGGCCCTCGGACTGGGGTGGATCGCCGCCCGGGTCTCGCCCGGGGTCTCGTATCCGTCGCTGATTCCCGCCCTGGTCCTGTGCGGCCTGGGCATGACCTTCTACTTCACGCCCACCGCGAACATGGTGATGAGCGCGGTCGACGCCGGGGAGCGCGGCATGGCCTCCGGGGCGATCAGCGCGCTGCGCGAACTCGGCGGTGTGCTCGGCATCGCGGTGCTCGCCTCGGTGTTCTCCGCGCACGGCGACCTCACCACCGCGGACCGGTTCACGGACGGCATGGTTCCGGCGGTGTGGACCGGCGTCGCCCTGATCGCCTGCGGAGCACTGGCGGTCCTGCTGGTACCGCGGCGCCCCCGCGGTGGCCGGCCCGCCGACCCCGAACCGGCCGTGCCGGGGTGCGTGGGCGACCTGGTGTGAGGGGACGGCGATGAGCTCACCGATCCGGGTCCTGCTGGTGGACGACCGGTCCATCGCCCGCACCGGAATCCGGTCCGTCCTCGACGAGGACGGCGGCATCGAGGTGGTCGGCGAGGTGTCCGACCGTGCGAGCGCGGTGGGAAAGGCTCGCGAACTCCGGCCGCATCTGCTGCTCGCCGGTGCCCTCCCGGACCCCGCCGACGCCGTCGAACTGGTCGACGAACTGTCCGCGTGCTGCGGCGCCGAAGGGCCCGGTGTCCTGCTCATGGCCCACGAGGGGGACCCGGGCGCCCGGCGCGCCCTGCGGGCCGGAGCGCACGGGGTCGTGCGCCACCGTGTCACCCCGGAGCAGTTGCTGTCCGCGATTCACGTCGTGGCGGCCGGCTACCGGATCTTCTTCGACGAGGAGGGGCCGCGGGCGGGCGGCGCCGGCCGGTTTCCCGGGGCCGCCGAATTCCCCGGTGTTCCGGCGGCGGGGGCGGCGGGATTCGAGGTGCTTACCCGGCGGGAGCGGGAGGTGTTCCGGCTGCTGGCCCACGGGCTGAGCAATACGGAGATCTCCGCGGTGCTGGTGCTGAGCGAAAACACCGTGAAATCCCATGTGCAACGGCTGCTGGAAAAACTGAACCTGCGCAACCGGGTGCACGCGGTCATCCACGCCTACCGGATGGGCCTGATGGCGCCGCCCGGCCCGGAGCCCGACCGGCACCGGACCGGCGACCACGCTCCGGGGGCGCTCCAGTGAGCCTGCGGTGCTCCGCGCGAGCCCTGTCGAGCGCACGGCGCTCAACAGGGCTCGTTTCATTGGCTGTTGTGAAGATCAGTCGCGGATCAGTCGCTGGATTCGAGGAGATATCCCCGTCCGCTGGCGGTCCTGATACGCAGTCCGAGGGCGACCACCTTGCGCCGGATTCTCATGATGTGCAGGTCCAGGGCGTTCTGGCTGTCCGTTCCGCGCCGGTCGCGGAGCAGGGCGATCAGCTCGTGCCGGGCCACGAGGGTGCCGTACCGCTCGACCAGCGGCTGGAGCAGGTTCATCTGGGTCGGTGACACGGGGACCATCCGGGTGCCGTACCGGAGCAGTCCGTCCTGGTCGAGGACGGGGATCCGGTGCGTGCCGGCTCTGGCCCGGAGCGCCGCGACCCGGGCCGCGAAGTCGGCCCTGCTGACCGGCGCCCGGATCCAGTCCTCCCGCGAGTCGCTCGGAACCGGCGGAGTCGCGCCGTTCTCCACCACGAGGAGCCGGAGGATTCCCCGGCGCCGCAACTGCTCCAGCTCCTGCACCTCGACGGGCCAGCGCAGGACGCGCACGTCCTGGATGGCTGAGAATAACTGCCCCTCACTGTATTGAGGCACGAATTGACTTCCCCTTTCGGATGGGTGGAAAAATGCGAGGTCCTGTTCGTCGAGCTCTCCCTGCGGCATTACTACCTCACTATGCAGCGTGTTCAAGCGTCGCTGCAACAGCGGAATTAGAGGGCCTGCCGCCCGACTATCTGAAGAAAATAGGACAGGTGGTGGACTGTTTATATTGCTAATGGTCCCTTGTGTGGTCTCCCGGGCCCGCCTCGATCTCGTGAAAAAGAGTGAGGCGCCGGACCGGGCCGGGCGAGTAGATTTCTCCGGGCGGATGTGCCGAAGAAAGCGGTCGATATTCGAATGCGTCGGGAAGGCATGAAAAGGGCCGAAGAAATTCTCAGCACCGGGGAATTACTGATCGCCATCATGGCGCTGGTGACGGCCGGACTCCCCCGGACGACCGGGGAGACGCCGGGGAACCTGCCGCCGGCGACGCAAGGCAAGGGACAGGAACACCGCGCGGAAGGAACCTCTCATGCTGCCCGCGACCACTGAAGCGAACCGGCCCCACGCCGGCCGGCGTACACCCCCGAGCCCCGACGTGCTGGTGACGGGCCTCGGCGCGACCACCCCGCTCGGCGGTGACGCTCCGTCCAGCTGGAGGGCGCTGCTGTCCGGCCGGTCCGGGGTGTCCCGCCTGGACACCTCCTGGGCCGAGCAGTTGCCCGTCCGTATCGCCGGAGGGATGTGCGAGGACCCCGCCTCCCGGCTGGACCGGATCCAGCGGCGGCGGCTGGACCGCAGTCAGGCGGCCGCGGTGGTGGCGGCCCGGGAGGCCTGGACGGACGCCGGCGCGCCGCAGGTCGAGCCGGAACGGCTCGCGGTGGTCGTGGGGACCGGCATCGGCGGCGGGCTCACCCTCCTCGAACAGGACGACCGGCTGGAGGAGCGCGGCCCGCGCGCCATCTCGCCGTACACGGTGCCCATGCTGATGCCCAACGGCAGTGCCGCGGCGGTCGGCCTGCTGCTGGGGGCCCGGGCGGGCACGCACGCCCCGACCAGCGCCTGCGCGTCCGGTGCGGAGGCCCTGGCGGTCGGTACGCTCCTGATCCGCTCCGGCCGTGCCGACGTGGTCGTCGCGGGCGGCACGGACGCCTGCCTGCACCCCCTGGCACTCGGCGCGTTCGCCCGGATGCGCGCCCTCTCCCTGCGCAACGACGCCCCGGACCGGGCGTCCCGGCCGTTCGACCGGGAACGCGACGGCTTCGTCATGTCCGAGGGCGCCGGCATGGTCGTACTGGAGCGCGCCGACTTCGCGCGGGCGCGCGGCGCGCACGTGCACGCGACCCTGTCGGGCGCGGGTGTCACCTCCGACGCCTACGACGTGACGCTCCCCGCCGCAGAGGGCCAGACGCGGGCCATCGGGGCGGCCCTGCGGGACGCCGGACTCACCGGGGCCGACATCGACCATGTGAACGCGCATGCCACCGGTACGCCCCTCGGCGATGCCACCGAGGCCAGGGCCGTACAGGAGGCCGTGGGACCGCATCCGGCGGTCACCGCCTGCAAGTCCGCCACCGGCCACCTCCTGGGCGCCTCCGGTGCGGTCGAGGCCGTCTTCACCGTCCTCACCCTGGAACAGGGTCTGATCCCGCCGGTCCGCAACCTGGACAGGGCGTCCGACGGGATCGAACTGGACCTGGTGTGCGGCGGCCCGCGGCGGGTGCCCGCCCGGGCGGCCCTGTCCACGTCCTTCGGATTCGGCGGACACAACGTGGTCCTCGCCTTCACGAGGTAGCGCGCGGAGGGAGCCCGTCACGGGCACCGGGGCCTAGGGGGCGGCGGCCCGGTCCCGGCAGGACGTCAGCAGGCGCGCGACAGCCGCCGGATGGGTGACCTGGGGGCAGTGCCCCGCGGCCTCGATCACCGTGACCGGTGTGTCCACGGGCTCGGCCAGGGGATCCGCCGACCCGACGACGATGTCCACGGGCAGCCGCGACTCCCGCAGCACACGGCGCAGTTCCGCACGCTGCCGATGGGCGTCGCGCACCGCGGCGACCACCCGGCGTGCGGTCCCGGCCCGCCGCAGGTCCAGCGTGAGAGCGTCGAGGCCGGGGCCCTCGGGCAGATCCAGGGAACGGGCCAGGCGGGCGGCGGAAGCCGTGCGCAGCAGCGGTACGGCGAGGGGCGAGCGCAGCAGCGCGGCGGACGGCCGCTGGAGGAAGGCCGGCGCGACCAGCACGAGTGCCGAGAGCCGGTCGGGCCGGGCCGCGGCGTAGCGCAGGGCGGGACCGCACGCCAGGGAGTGCGCCACCAGCACCGGCCGGGTCTCCACCGGCCGCAGCAGGTCGTCGAGCCACTCGTCGAGAGTGGCCTCGCTCGCTCCCGACCTGCCGAAGCCGGGCAGGTCGGCCGCGAGGGCGGGCGCGTCCAGGTGGTCCGCCGCCCCGGCCCAGGCGTCCGCGCTGAGCAGGAGCCCGTGCAACAGCACGTATCCGGGGCGCTGCCGTTCTCCCGTCACCCAGGTCCGGGTGCCCGCCACACTGTGGAAGCCGTAGGGGCGGCGGCACCGTCCGGAGCGGCCGAATCGGGTGGCGACCAGGTCGTCGGCCCACTCGCGCAGCGCCGTCCGCACGGGTGGCATGGACAGTCCGTGGGCCGCGGACAGGGCGCGGGCGGAGGCCGTGTCGTAGCGGTCGGTCGACAGGAACGAGAGGGTCTCGGGATCCGCCCGGGTGATCGCGCGGGGCAGCCTGCGCAGCACACCCACCGGGATCGAGCGGCGCGGCGGGCGCACCCCCAGGTGCTCCGCGAGCAGGCCGACCAGCGCCGGGAGTTCGGGCGTCGAGTCGTCCAGCACCCAGTAGGTGCCGTCCGTGCTCCCGGGGTCCTGCGGAAGAGCTGCCAGGAACCGGACGAAGTGGTCCAGGGGCACCACCGGGAGGAAGACGCCGGGGCCTCCGGGCAGGGCCCGCAGCCGGCCCTGCCACAGACCGGAGACCACCTCGGCCAGCCCGAGGTACTGTCCCGGCCCGATCACCGTACTGGGATTGGCGATGCTCAGCGGCACCTCCAGCTCACGGGCGCGGGCCCGGACCGCGGCGTCGCCGTCCTGCTTCGACGCCTCGTACGCACCCTGCCGGCGGTAGTCCGGCGGCCGCCCGTCCGCGGCGGCCATGCGGTAGCCGCTGATGTGGACCACCCGGCGCAGCTTCGGCAGACCCGCCGCCCACTCGACCACGTGTACGGCGCCCGTCACGTTGACCGCCCGCGCCTGCGTCTCCGTGATGCCGAACGCGAACCGGGCGGCGGTGTTGTAGACATCGCGGATCCCGGACAGCCCCTCCTCGGGCAGTCCCAGACCGGGGGCGGTGACGTCGGCCCGGAGCACCGTCAGGGCGGTACGGTCCACGCCTTGCCCGTCGAGCCACGCCGTCAGTCCGTCCCCGGAACCGCGCACGGCGGCCGCCACCCGCCCGCCCCGGCGCAGGAGTTCGGCCACCAGGGAGCGGCCGATGAAGCCCCCGGCGCCGAAGACGATCGAGTCCGAGAGCATGCTGTCTCCTTGCCCGGGCCGGAATGCCGTGTCAGCGCTCGGGAAACCGGGCCGGGGCCCCTCCCGCGGAGCGGATCCCACCGTACCGAAACACCGGGGGCGAAGCGGACGAATCAGACCCGCATCGCACGATCGGGGCGATGTGCGCAAGCCGTTGTCGTGGCAGGTGCCTTCAGGCTGCGGGTCGGGTGGGCGTCGTGGCAGTCGCCCGTGCGGCGAGCACGGTGCGTCCGCGGTCGGACTCCGGGAAGCGGTCGAGCATCGCGCGCAGCTCCTCGGCGCCGACGTACGCGCCGAAGGGCTCGGTGCCCGGCTCCAGCCGTACCCCTTCCGCGAGCGGGCCGGCCACGACCGGGTCGAAGCCGAGCGCGTCCACGAGGTGCGCGACGGTGGCGAGGCCGTCCGGATCGTCGCCGGCGATCGCGATCGCCCTGCGCCCCGGTGTGCCCGCGGGCCGCGCCCCGTCCTCGAGATCGTGGTAGCCCATGTGGTTGAACGCCTTGATCACCCGCGAATCCGGCAGGTACGCCTGCACCGTCTGGCTGGAGGAGGTCAGCGGGTCGGTGAGGTCCTCGCGGACACCGTCGACCTCCCACCAGTAGTTCATCGCGTCGACGACGAGCTTGCCCCGCAGCGCTTCGGCGGGAATGCCGCGGTACTTGCCGAGCGGCAGGGCCAGGACGACCACGTCCGCCTCCGCCGCGGCCTGGACGGCGCCGACCGCGACGGCGCCGGGGGTGAGCACCTCGACGGTGAGGGCGATCGCTGCGGGGTCGCCGGATCCGGCTATCAGCACCCGGAACCCGGCCGCCACCGCCAGCCGTGCCAGTACGGTGCCGACCTTCCCGGCGCCCAGGATCCCGACCGTACGCACGCCGGTGGCCCCCTTCTCCGTTCCGTTCACGGCGTCAGCCGGCGAGGAGGTCGCGGACCATCGGGATCACCTTGGTGCCGTACAGCTCGACGGCGCGCAGGCGGGCGCTGACCGACTGCGCCCCACCCGTGTAGATGAGATCGAACCGGCCGACGCCGAGCGCCTTGACGGCCCCGGCCACCTTGCGGGCGACCGTCTCCGGGGAGCCGATGTAAAGGGAGCCGTGCTCGATCTCGGCCTCGTACTCCTCCCTGCGGATCGGCGGCCAGCCCCGCTGCGCGCCGATGCGGTCACGGATGACCCGGTAGTACGGCCAGTGCTGCTCCCGGGCCTCCTCGTCCGTGTCGGCGACGAAGCCCGGCGAGTGCATCCCGACCGGGTGCGCGGTCGTGCCGAACTGGTCGGCGGCCCGCCGGTAGAGGTCGATGTACGGCGCGAAGCGCTCCGGATTGCCGCCGATGATGGCGATCATGAGCGGGAAGCCGTAGCGGGCGGTCCGGATGACCGACTGGGGGGTGCCGCCGACCCCGACCCAGGTGCTCAGCCGGCCCGACTCCGTCTTGGGAAAGACGTCGGCGGCTTCCAGCGGGGCCCGCTTGGTGCCGCTCCAGGTGACGGGCTTCTCCTCCAGCAGCTTGGCGAACAGCTCGATCTTCTCTTCGAACAGCACGTCGTAATCGCTCAGGTCGTACCCGAAGAGCGGGAACGACTCGGTGAAGGAGCCGCGCCCCAGGATGACCTCGGCCCTCCCTTCGGAGAGCGCGTCCACGGTGGCGAAGCGCTGGAAGACGCGGACCGGGTCGTCGGAGCTCAGCACGGTCACGCCGGAGGCCAGCCGGATGCGATGGGTGCGCGTGGCGATGCCGGCGAGGACGGTCTCCGGGGTCGAGATCGCGTACTCCGGGCGGTGGTGCTCGCCGAGG
Organism: Streptomyces sp. NPDC054770; assembly: GCF_053611985.1. Lineage (NCBI taxonomy): Bacteria > Bacillati > Actinomycetota > Actinomycetes > Kitasatosporales > Streptomycetaceae > Streptomyces > Streptomyces sp. NPDC054770. The sequence continues at coordinate 41,081 of NZ_JBSHBL010000010.1, read as the reverse complement.
GCGATGACGTCGACGCCGGTCTCCTCCGCGAGCACGGCCTCGTCGACGACCTGCCGGACGGCCCGCGCGTGGGACACCAGGGCTCCCGAGTCGTCCTGGGGCACATCGCCGAAGGTGTCGAGACCGAAGACGAGATCGGTCGCGGGTTCGGGCATGACGGGACTCCTTGAAGTAGTTGACGCATCAATCATCGCTCGCATATGATTGACATGTCAACAAGAGGGAGTGGCGGCACGATGACAGCGCGACGGCGGGAATTCCCCACCGCTGAGGAACTGCGGATCTGGCGTGACTTCATCGAGACGACGGAAGCGCTCCGCGCCGAGCTCGCCGCCCGCCTGCAACGCGAGAGCTCCCTGTCGCCGGGCGACTACGCCGTGCTCCTCGCCCTGCGCGAGGCGGACGGGCGCCGGCTGCGGTCCTCGGAACTGGCGGCCCGCGTCGGCTGGGAGCGCAGCCGCCTCTCGCACCAGATCGGCCGCATGGAGCGGCGCGGGCTGATCCGGCGCGAGGAGTGCGCCACCGACAGCCGGGGCGCCGAGGTGGTGCTCACCCCCGAGGGCGCGGAGGCCTTCCGGAACGCGTCGCTGCCCCATCTGCGCGCCGTACGCGAACTGTTCGTGGCCCCCCTCACCCCGGACCAGCTCGCCGCGGCGGAACAGCTCGCCACGACACTGCGGAACCACCTGGCCGGGCCCGCCACCTGAGTCGGCGTCAGGGCTGCCGCGGCACCGTCCCGCCCAGTTCAGCCGCCCGGCGCACGAAGGTCTCGTACAGGTCCCGCGCCGCCTGCGGCACCGACTCGGCCCGCCGGCGCTGGAGCATCAGCACCACCTCGGTGGCGTCCCCGGCCAGCGGGCGGCAGACGATCGTCCCGCCGCGCTCCAGCGGGTCCCCGACCACGCTGAAGTCCGGCAGCACCGTGGCGCCCAGCCCCTCCGCGACCATCAGCTTGCCCATCTCGGCACCGTCCGTCGAGTACGAGAAGACCGGGGTGCGGTCCGCCAGCAGCCGGTGCACATAGCGGTGCATCACATAGCCGGTGCGCATGGCGATCAGCGGCACGGTGAGCAGCTCGTCGGCCGACACCTCGGCCCGGCCGGCGAGCGGACTGTCCGGCCGTACGCACACCACCGGCCGCCCGCGCAGCAGTTCGGTGGCCTCGAAACCGGCGGGCACGTCGTCCCCGTCGAGATGGTTCACCAGCCCCAGGTCGAGGCCGCCCTCGGCGAGGCCCCGGTGGATCTCCGTCTGCTGTGCGCCCACCACCTCGACCTGGGTGACCGGATGCGTGGCCCGGAAGTCCCGCAGCACCGGGATGAGCAGCGGCACGGTCGCCGCGTTGACCGTGCCGACGCGCACCATCCGGCTGATCCGGTGCTGCTCGCCCGCCGCGACCCGCAGCCGGTCCACCGCCTCCAGCACCTCGACGATGTGCGGCAGCAGCTCCTGCCCCGCCGCACTCATCGTCGCGCCGGTGCGCTTGCGCTCCAGCAGATCGATGCCCAGCTCCCGCTCCAGGTTCCGCACGGTCTCGCTCAACGCGGGCTGCGACAGGCGCAGTTCGTCGGCCGCCCGCCGCAGTGAGCCGAGCCGGGTCACGGCCGCTATGTATTCCAGCTGTTCGGTCCGCACCCCGGCAGAATGCGCCGCTATTCGGAGCGTGTTCAAGGGTTTCCCTGTCACACGTTCGTGAAATTCAATGGTCCGCGATGCGAGAACGGTCGGGTTTTCCTTGACGGCCCTCGGCGCGGACTGCGACCATCGACGGCATGAAGATGCGACTGGACCTCACGCGGCGACGCCACGTCGACCTCGCGCGCGTCTCCAGCGCCTCCTGTTGCGCCGCGGCCTGATCGCCCCACCAAGATCCGTCGCGCCCTCTTCCCTTCTTTTCCCGCCTGAATTCACCGTGCCTTCCGTGCGGTGCCGTGCCGTGCCGTGCCCGCACCGCGCCGGGCCCGTGAATTCCGGCGTGCCCGAAAACTCGCAACAGGAGTTCCGCATGCCCGCCGCGCCCGTGAAAGTCGCCTACTGGGTCCCCGACGTCGGCGGAGGAGTCGTCACCAGCAGGATCGAGCAACGCACCGACTGGGGATACGACTACCACCGCGAACTCGCCGTCCTCGCCGAGACCAACGGCTTCGAGTACGCGCTCAGCCAGGTCCGCTGCATGGCCGGCTACGGCGCCGAGTACCAGCACGAGTCGACCAGCTTCTGCCTCGCCCTGCTGCTCACCACCGAGCGCCTGAAGGTGATCGCCGCCGTCCACCCCGGTCTGTGGCACCCCGGCGTCCTCGAGCCCTGGCCGGAGCACGACGAACTCCCCCAGTTCTCGGCTTCGCTCGAACCGGGGGGACCCCCATCCGCCGCGCCGAGGAGTTCATCCGGGCGCTGCGCCGGATCTGGACCGAGGACCACACCGAACTCGTCGGCGACTTCTACCGGTTGCGGTACTTCTCGCTCAAGCCCAAGCCGCTCAACACCCCCGAGCGCCCGCACCCGGAGATCTTCCCGGGCGGCAACTCCACCGCCGCCCGCCAGGCCGGCCGGTCCGCCGCCGACGGCAAGGGCATGTGGCAGGACGCCTCCTTCGAGGACCTCGTCCGGTACAACGACGGCTTCCGCACCGGCCTGATCGGCACCCCGGAACAGATCGCCTGGGGGTCCACCCGGCCGAAGGCTGGGGGAGCATCGTCGCCTACAAGCAGCTCGGCGTCGACCTTTTCCTGCTCGGCTTCCTGCACTACCACGAGGAGGTCGAGTACTTCGGCAGGCGGGTGCTGCCCCTGGTCCGCGAACCGGAGGCGCGGCTCCCCGACCGGGAGTCCGAGCCCGTCCGGGCCCACGCCTGACCTTCCCTCCACTGCGAAGCCACGAAAGAGGCAGCTCCATGGCCACCGTCCTGTCCGTCTCCGGCAGTCCCTCCGCCTCGTCCCGCACCGGACGTCTGCTGCGCCACCTGGACCAGCGGCTGACCGCCCAGGGCCACCAGGTCGTCCCGCTCGACGTCCGCACCATCCCCGCCGAAGCCCTGCTCGGCGCCGACTTCCGGCACCCGGCGATCGTCGAGGCGACCGAGCTGTTCGACCGCGCCGACGGGGTCGTGATCGGCACCCCGGTCTACAAGGCGTCGTACTCCGGAGTCCTCAAGGCCCTCCTCGACCTGCTCCCGCAGTACGCGCTCACCGGCAAGACCGTGCTGCCGCTGGCCACCGGCGGCTCCGTCGCGCACGTCCTCGCCATCGACTACGCGCTGCGCCCGGTCCTCAACTCCATGGGCGCCGCCCATATCGTCCAGGGCTGGTTCACCCTCGACAAGGACATCACCGTGGGCGAGGACGGCACCCTGGCCCTCGCACCGGCCGCCGCCGAGGCGCTCGCCCCGGTCGTCGACCAGTTCTCGGCCGCGCTCCTCGGCCGCACGCCCGTCCTGGCCGCGGCGAGCTGACCCGATGACCGCCCACGTCATCGCCGACGACACCGAGGCCCTCGCCGTGGCGGCGACCCTGGCCGACGGGTTCCGCGCCGGGGCCGCCGAGCGGGACGCCGAACGCAGGCTGCCCCGGGCCGAGTTGGACCGCCTGTCGGCCTCGGGCCTGCTGAGCGTCACCGTGCCCGCCGAGCACGGCGGAGCCGACGTCGGCGCCCTGACGCTCGCGGAGATCTTCCGGCTCCTCGGCTCGGCCGACGGCAGCCTCGCCCAGATCCCGCAGAGCCACTTCGTGTACGTCAACGTGATCCGCCGTCAGGGCACCGAGGAGCAGCGGAAGTTCTTCTTCGCCGAACTGCTCGCCGGCAGCCGCTTCGGCAACGCCCAGTCCGAGGCCGGCACGAAACACGTCCAGGACATCCGCACCCGCCTGGAACGCCAGGACGACGGCACCTACCTGCTGACGGGGATCAAGCACTACTCCACCGGCGCCCTGTTCGCCGACTGGATCCCCGTCCTGGCCGGCGCCGAGGACGACAACCTGCACGTGGCGTACGTCCCCCGGGACGCGCCCGGCCTCACCGTCGTCGACGACTGGGACGGCATGGGACAGCGTACGACTGCCAGCGGAACCGTCCGGCTGGACGGCGTGACCGTCCCCGCCGACCGCGTGCTGCCCCACCACCTCACCTTCCAGGGACCCCAACTCCACGGAGCAGTAGCCCAGTTGCTGCACGCCGCCATCGACGTGGGGATCGCCGGTGGAGCGCTGGCCGAGGCCGCGGAGTTCGTCCGCACCAGGAGCCGGCCCTGGTTCGAGAGCGGGGTGGAGTCCGCCGCCGAGGACCCGTTGCTGATCCAGCGGTTCGGTGAACTCGCCGTCCAGGTGCGGGCGTCCGAGGCCCTGCTGCGGGAGGCCGCCCGCGCGGTCGACACGGCCGGCGCCGACCTCACCGACGCATCGGCCGCCGAGGCGTCCATCGCCGTGGCCGCCGCGAAGGTGCAGGCGGCCGAGACGGCCGTGACCGTCGCCGGCGCGCTCTTCGAGGTGTCCGGCACCCGCTCGGCCCTCAACTCACTCAATCTGCACCGCCATTGGCGGGACGCCCGGACCCACACCCTGCATGATCCGGCCCGCTGGAAGATCCAGCACATCGGCCGCTACGTCCTCAACGGCACCCCGCCGCCCCGCCACGGCCTGCTCTGACCGCCCCGCAGCCCGTCTCGCCCCACAAACGGCCACTCGTGATCGGAGAACGCCTCGTGTCCCTCACCTTCCACTGGTTCCTGCCCACCAACGGGGACAGCCGGCATGTCGTCGGCGGCGGCCATGGCACCCCGGCGACGGCCTCCGGACGGGACCGGCCGCCGACGGTCGCCTATCTGAGCCAGATCGCCAGGGCCGCGGAGGACCTCGGCTTCGTGGGGGCGCTCACCCCGACCGGCGCCTGGTGCGAGGACGCGTGGCTGACCACGGCGATGGTCAGCCAGCACACCGAGCGGCTGAAGTTCCTGGTCGCCTTCCGGCCGGGATTCGTCTCGCCGACGCTCGCCGCGCAGATGGCCTCCACCTTCCAGCGGCAGACCGGCGGACGGCTGCTGCTCAACGTGGTGACCGGCGGCGAGAGCCACGAACAGCGGGCCTACGGGGACTTCCTCGACAAGGACGCGCGGTATCGCCGTACCGGTGAGTTCCTGGAGGTCGTACGAGGGCTGTGGGAGGGCAAGACGGTCGATCTGGACGGGGAGCACCTCCGGGTCGAGGACGCGAAACTGGCCCGGGTGCCGGAGCCGGTGCCCGAGGTGTACTTCGGGGGGTCCTCGCCGGTCGCGGGCGAGGTCGCGGCCCGCTCCGTGGACGTGTACCTGACCTGGGGGGAGCCGCCGGCCCAGGTCGCCGAGAAGATCGCCTGGATCCGGGGGCTCGCGGCGGCCCAGGGGCGCACCCTGCGGTTCGGGATCCGGCTGCATGTCATCACCCGGGACACCTCCGAGCAGGCGTGGGCCGAGGCAGGCCGGCTGCTGGAGGGGTTCGACCCGGACACCGTGCGCTCGGTGCAGTCGGGGCTGGCCCGCAGCGAGTCCGAGGGGCAGCAGCGGATGCTGGCGCTGCACGGCGGCCGCCGGGACGCCCTGGAGATCCACCCCAACCTGTGGGCGGGCATCGGGCTGGTGCGGGGCGGCGCCGGGACCGCCCTGGTCGGCTCCCACGACGAGGTCGCCGAGCGGATCAAGGAGTACGCCGCACTGGGAATTGAGGAGTTCGTCCTTTCCGGGTATCCGCATCTGGAGGAGGCGTACTGGTTCGGCGAAGGGGTGCTGCCCCGGCTGGCCGCGGAGGGCGTGTGGCGGCACCCCGCCGGGAAGAGCGAAGCACCGTCGGCGCAGGTGCCGTTCGCCTCCTGAGGACCGGACCGGACCGGGGCGGTCGCCCGAAGAGAGCAGCAGAAGTTGCGTCACTCGTCCGGCGGGCCTGGCGTGCAGTGGGTTCGCGCAGCCGGGAGCCTAGGATCCATCACCGGACAATCGGTGCATCTGCTGCCTTGTCGGCATGGGTGGGTCCACCTCACGACCGAAGGAGACGGGATGTCGCACCGCGCGGGAAGGACCCGTTGGAGACGCTTCGCGGTCATCCTGGTGCCCGGCGTCGCCGCCTGTGCCGCCCTCGGTGTCGCCATGGCACAGGGCGTGCTCGCCGCCTCCTTCTTCATCTCCGGCCAGCAGTTCCAGGTCTCCGCCGATTCACTGACCGCCCGCGGATTCAGCCTCTACGGCATGATCGACGTGACCAGGGAGCACCGGCTCGTCCCCGTCGCGGTCTCCGGTTTCCGGCATGCGACGGTCGAGGGACTGTGCCAGTCCGTCGTCGTCGACGTCCCGGTGGTGGGCACCCAGACCCTGCGGCTCACCGGCGGTGGCGGCCGGCCGGTCGAGGCCTCGAACCTCTTCATCGACGCGACGACCGAGTCGGTCGGTGAAGCGAACTTCAACGGCCTCGACATCGGCGTCGCCCAGGGGGCCGTCACCAAGGGCCCGATCAGGTCCGGTGACCGGAACTCGCGGTTCTTCGATCCCGACGGCGTCGCCCAGCAGGCGGTGTCGACCACCCTCAACGACGTACGGGTGACCGCGCTCGCCGTCTCCGCCGGCACGTTCAACATCCCGGGCCTGCGGGTGCGGCTCCGGCAGGGCGACCACTCATGCTTCTGACCCGGGCGGCCGCTTTCGGCAAAGGACGTGAACTGCTCGTCAGGGCACCGGAGTTCTGGCAGAGGTTCGGTACCTGGCGTGGCGAACGACCCTTCTGGGCCGGGCTGTTCACCTTCGCCGCCGGTCTGCCCATCCTCTACTGGCCCTACGCGAACCTGAACCTGGGCGGCCTTCCGCTCGCCCTGTCGACCACGTCCGGCGCCGGTTCGCTGGTGATCGGAGCCCTGCTCCTGACCCTGGGCGTCGCGCTCTGCTGCCGCCCCCACCTCAGGGTGTTCGCCGGGATCGCCACCCTCCTGCTCGCCCTTGTCTCCTTCCCCGTCGCGAACTTCGGCGGCCTCTTCCTCGGCGTGGCCTCCGGTCTGGTCGGCGGCTCCCTGGCCTGTGCCTGGCTGCCGCCACCGGTCGACGAGCCGCCGACGGCGGGGGACGGCCAGACGGTTGCGGCGGTTGCGGGGGAAGAAGAGCGCAGTGGCACCTGACCTGTTCGGTGGTGTGGCCCGGCCGCTCGCGGGGGCGCTGGCCATGGCCGGCGTCGCCGTGCTCCTGCACCTCGGCGTACCGCAGGAGGCAGGCAGCGCCGACAGCGTCGGAGGCGCTTCTCATGCGCGGTTCGACGCGTCGCTCCCGGTGCGCCCCGCGAGGGGCCCCTGCGTGCTCCGTGCCGACCGGCTCGTACTCCGCGGCGCCCGGTTCCGCGGAGTGGTCTCGGTACGCACCGGGGCCGGCACCGTCCGGGCCCTGAAGTTCACGGTACGGTCGCTGGACGCCGTCAACCTCGATCTGACCGCGGGCCGGGGCCGCGCGGCGATCCGCCTCCGGGCCAGGCCGGCGACCACCTCCACGCTCAAGGGGCAGCGCGCCGGCGGGGTGGCCACCCTCTACGTCCGCAAGCTGACCGGCAGGGTCACGGGCCTCGGCGGCGGCCCCCTCCCGGCGCACCGCACCGTCACCGTCACCCCCGACTCCGTGCCCCGTTGGCTCTCGCACCCGCACCGCCCCGCCGTCACCCGCACCATCACGTTCACCGCGGCGACCGCCTCCCAGATCACCCAGTTCGGCGGCCGGCTGTCCATCAGGGGCCCGCGCCTGCGGACGACGGCACAGGGGCCGCACGGGACATGACGTGCCGTCAGAACACCTTGACGGTGAGGTTCTCGACGGCGTCCCGGTCGATGCGGTAGCCGAGGCCGGGCCGGGTCGGGGCCTCCAGGCAGCCGTCCGCGCCGATCGTCGGGATGTCGGCCATCCCCATGGCCAGCAGCGTCTCCGGGACGATGACCTCGGCGAACTCGCAGTTCGGCACGGCCAGCGCGACGTTGAGGTACATGGCGAGGTTCAGCGGCGGACCGTAGCTGTGGATCTCGTAGTTCATGGCGAACGCCTCGGCCGCGTGGGCGGACTTGAGGACGTGCGTCAGGCCGCCGGCGTACTCGCCGAGGCTGCGGACGTAGAAGCCGACACCCGACTTCAGGTACTCGCGCAGCGCCGGGAACCCGACGTAGTTCTGCTCGCCCACGGCCAGCGGGGTCCGGAGCTTGCCGCTGAGGTACGCCAGCCCGTCGAGGTCGTAGTCCGAGATCGGGTTCTCGTACCAGAAGTAGCCCAACTCGTCGAGGACGTAACCGACTTGAAGGGCATCGGGAACGTTGTACGCACACACCGGGTCGATCATGAGGTCGATGCCGGGGAACTCCGAGCGAAGTGCCCGCACGAGTTCGACGTCGCGTCTCGCCTCGCCGAAGGGGTGCACCTTGGCCGCGGTGCAGCCCCGGGCGACGGCGTCCGAGATGACCTCGACGTAGCCGTCGACGTCGGGGTACGGGACGGTGCTGGCGTAGGCGCGGATCCGGTCGCGGCACGCGCCGAGGTACTTGTACAGCGGGAGGCCGACGGCCTTGGCGTTGATGTCCCAGAGACAGATGTCCGCCGCGGCGAACACCTGCGGGTGGGTGTTGAACGGCAGGACATGTGCCAGCTCCTGCGAGATCGCGCCGACGTCGTAGCTGTCGCGGCCGACCAGCAGGTCGCGGACCATGCCGACGCCGTGCTCGACGGTCCGCTCGGGGGTGCAGTAGCTGATGTAGTCGCCCTCGACGCCGCCCTCGGTGGTGACCGAGGTGAGCACGAGCGGGGGCATCCGGTTCGCCTTGCCCTTCGCCGGGATGACGTTCTCGCCGACCTCGGTCCGCAGGGTGCGGCACTCGACCGACCTGACTCTCATGTTCCTCACCTTCCGCCTCGCTCGCCGCGTCAGTGCTGCTGCACGACCGGTTCGACGCCGGCCTCGCGGAGCTCGGCGATGTCCTTGAAGCCGCAGATCGCCAGGCAGAGGTCCAGCTCGGCGAGGAGCGCCTTGAGGAAGTGGGTCAGGCTCTCGGCGCCGCCGTAGGAGAGCGCGTACGCGTACGTCCGGCCGATGCCGACGGCCGTCGCGCCCTGCGCCAGAGCGATGACGGCGTCGGTCGCGCTGCGCACACCGCCGTCGAACATCACCGGCGTGGAGCCCGCGGCCCGCACGACACCCGGCAGCAGCTCAAGCGTCGAGATACCCGAATTCGCCTGCCGGCCGCCGTGGTTGGTGACGTACAGCACGTCGGCGCCGTTGTCGATCGCCATCCGGGCGTCGTCGGGGTGCTGGATCCCCTTGATCGCTATGGGGAGTTCGGTCTGCGACCGGATCCACCGCAGGTCCTCCCAGGACAGCGGATGCTGGAAGATCTTCGCGTAGTGCCGCAGAGCGGCCGGCTGGTCCTCCTCCGGCGGCTTGTCCAGATGCTTGAGGAAATTCTTGTCGGAGTAGTAGTTCTGCATGCAGAAGCCGCGGAACTGGGGGAAGTTGCCCCGCTCCAGGTCGGCCGGCCGGTAGCCGAGTGCCCAGGAGTCGACGGTCAGGACGAGCGCCGAGTAGCCGCTGTCCGCGGCCCGGTGGATGAGGCTGGCCGCCAGCTCCCGGTCGCCGGGCAGGTACAGCTGGTAGAAGGCGGGCGTGTCGCCGGAGTGCGGGATGACCTGCTCCATCGGGGTCTGGGAGAAGGTCGAGAGGGTGAACGGCACACCGGTGGCGGCCGACGCCTCGGCGGCGGCCACGTCCCCGTGGAAGTCCGGCGCGCACAGGCCGACCAGGCCGATGGGAGGCATGAAGATCGGCGAGTCGAGCCGCTTGCCGAACAGCGAGACGGACAGGTCGCGTTGGGGCGGGCTGACCATCATCCGCGGGATGATGCCGTAGCGCGTGAACGCCTCGATGTTGGCGCGCTGGGTGCGCCCGTCGCCGGCGGCGGCCGAGACGTACCGGTACACCCAGTCGGGGAGTGTCTGGGCCGCCTTGCGCTCGACGGACGCGGCGTCGAACGGGTACCGCGAGGTGACGCCGTGCACCGCGTCGAAGTAGACGCCGATCTGGAAGTCGCCGAAGTTTCCGGTCATGGTGGTCACCCCTCTTGCACCACGGCGTGTGCGATGCCCGTCAGGTTGCCCTGTGCGACGAGGATCTCCCGCCGGTCCGATCCGTCGAGGCCGGCGGCGTAGACGGTCCCCGCGAGGTCGGTCACGTACATGTGGTCCCGGTCCGGGTCGAGGGCGATGCCGATGCCCTCCATGAGGTGGGTCACGAGGATCTCGGACGTCCACCGGCCGTCCGGCGGGTCCAGCGGGGCCCGGTTGACGGTGTTGCCCTTGGGCGGGTCCCCGCGGTCCGTCCAGTACAACGCCCGTGCCTGGAGGTCGACTTCGAGGTCGATCGGCTCCGGCAGCCCCTCGAACAGCACCTCCACGTCGGTGCGCCCGTCCGGTGTCTGCCCGGCGGGCAGGGTGGTGCCGGCCCGCAGGATCCTGCCGCGTCCCGCGTCACTCGGACCCTTCTGGGACCAGTAGAGGTGTCCGCCGACAGGGTCGACGGCCACGCCCACGCACCACTTGGTCTCGTCCCGGCCGTCCTCCTCGCCCTCGCCGGTCCGCACGAGGGTCTCGACGTTCGAGCCGTCGAGGTCGCAGCGCATCACACGCATGCCCTCGCGGTCGCCCCAGTAGAGCTTCCGGTCGGCCGCTTCCAGGTGGATCTGCTTCGGCGTGTGGGTGGCGCCGTCGGGGACGATCGTCGTCCGGTTGCCGCCGTCCAGGTCCGCGCGCTCGATCGAGCCGTCGTTCGCCGCCGGGACGCCCATGTTCGTCCAGTAGACGTACCCGGCGTCGACGTCGACGGCGACGCCGTCGGGGATCCGGCACCCGGTGACCAGGACCGTCTTGCCGGAGCCGTCGGGGCGCACCGAGAACAGACGGCCACCGCCGCTGGCCTCCAGCACGAAGAGCCGCTCCTCGCCTCCCATCACGTCCCCTCCTTCGCGCCCGGCCCGCCCGCGGTCCCGGTCGGCGGTCCGGACAGGTCGTGCCGCGCCCGTACGGCCAGCAGGGCGGCGAGCATGGCGTCACGGCGGGCGGACAGCTCGTCGACGGAGTGGCCGTCCGCCTCCTTGAGGACACCGCTCACGATCGTGTCCCTGAGCTCGGGTGTGAACTCGGGGGTGCCCAGCTCCTCCCAGGACCCGACCATCCGCGGCATGAGGGTGTCCATGAAGTGCTGGATGCCGCCCTCGCCGCCGCCGAGGTGCCACAGCAGGTGCGGGCCCATCACGCCCCAGCGCAGCCCCGGCCCCCAGGACACCGCGTCGTCGGAGTCGGCCACGTCGAGCACACCCTCCTGGACCAGGTACACGACCTCGCGGTACAGCGCGGCCTGGATGCGGTTGGCGACGTGCCCGGGAAGCTCCTTCTTCAGGTGGATCGGCTTCTTGCCGATCGCGGCGTAGAACTCCATGGCGTCCCGGACCGTCTCCGGGGCGGTCCGCGTGCCGCCGACGACCTCCACCAGGGGGACGACGTGCGGCGGGTTGAAGGGGTGACCGATGACGGTCCGCTCCGGATGCCGGCAGTCGACCTGGATGTCACTCATCGTGATGCCAGACGAACTCGACGCGATGATCGCGTCCGGTGGTGTGGCGTCGTCGAGGTCGGCGAACAGCTTCACCTTGAGCTCCGGGCGCTCGGGGGCGTTCTCCTGGACGAAGTCGGCGTCCGCGACGGCCTGACGCATGTCCGGGGTGAAACCGAGGCGGTCGGGCGAGGCGCCGGGCGCGAGCCCGATCGCCGCGGCCGCGTCCCACGCGCCCGCCACGTACGACCGCAGGGCCGTTTCCGCGGTGGGCGCGGGATCGGTCGCCGTGACGTCGAAGCCACGGACGAGATAGTGCGTCGCCCAACTGGCACCGATGGTGCCGGTCCCGACGATCGCCACGCGGTGGACGGGCCTGTGCGATGTCATGGCTGATCACTGCTCCTGATCGTTGGCCACGGAAGGTACGTGGAGGCGCCGTGCGGCGGCCACGGGACAACCCTCGGCCCGGGGGAGTGGCGGCGCATCGGGCTGCGCGCCCAGGATTCGGGCGGCTTGTTGGTACCGCGGTACAGGACCCTTCGGCCGACGGGCGACTGCGGCGTCCGACCGCCGTGCGTACGGCCGGGTGCGGAGCCAACTGCTGGGGCTACTGACACAACACCTGTGCCGCTCGCGGTACTTGAGGGCCGGCGGCCGGGGGAACGGGCCGTTGGACCGGACCGGGCAGCCGCTGCCGCGCAGCCGATCGGCAGAACAGTACGAGGCTTGTCCGGCGGGAGAAGGCCGACGCCTCGCTGAAGAATTGGTACAAGAGCACCAAATCGGTCGGCAATGTGGTGTTCCGCGCCCAGTGGCTGTGCCTCCGCCGCCTCCTAGCGTCGAACGCAGTGACCCATCGGATCCCCGATCGGAAGGAACGGCAGATGAAGGCGACACACGGCGCGGCAGCCGATCAGGGACACGCTCTCGCGAGCCCCAACGGGAACTCGTCCGGGGTGGAGCCGCCCGTGCTGGGCGGGTCGGAGTTCTCCGACTACTTCCTTCTGGACAACCTGCTCACCGACGAACAGCGGGCCCTGAAGAAGAAGGTCCGCGAGTTCATGGACCAGGAGGTCATCCCGGTCATCAACCCGTACTGGGAGCGGGCGGAGTTCCCGTTCGAGCTGGTGCCCAAGCTGGCGCAGCTGGACATCGCGGGCTTCCAGATCTCCGGGAACGGCTGTCCGGGAATGAGCAACGTGACGGCGGGCCTGGTGATCCTCGAACTGGCCCGCGGCGACCTGAGCATCTCGACCATGATGGGGGTCCACTCGGCCCTGGCCATGATGTCGATCGCGCTGCTGGGCTCCGAGGAGCAGAAGCAGCGCTTCCTGCCCGCGATGGCGCGGATGGAGAAGCTCGGCGCCTTCGGCCTGACCGAGCCCACGCACGGCTCGGACGTGGTCAAGCTGGAGACGACCGCGCGCCGCGACGGCGACTCGTACGTCATCAACGGTCACAAGAGGTGGATCGGCAACGCGACCTTCGCCGACTACTCGATCATCTGGGCCCGGGGCGACGACGGGCACGTCGGCGGCTATGTGGTCGAGAAGGGCACGCCCGGGTTCGACGCACAGGTCATCACGGGCAAGACGGCACTGCGCTGCGTCCAGAACGCGCAGATCTCCCTCACCGACGTCCGGGTGCCGGCCGCGAACCGGCTGGCGAACGTCAACACCTTCCGGGACACCGAGAAGGTCCTGCTGGCCTCGCGTTTCTGCGTCGCCTGGGAGTCGATCGGGGCCGCGGTCGCGGGCTACGAGACGGCCCTGGCCTACGCGAAGCAGCGCAGGCAGTTCGGGATGCCGCTGGCCGCCTTCCAGCTCATCCAGTACCGGCTCTCCCGGATGCTCGCGGACATCACCGACATGCTGTGCATGCAGCACCGGCTGAGCCAGCTGCTGGACGAGGGCGAGTACTCGATGCCCCGGGTCGCGCTGGCCAAGATGCACTACACCGAACGGGCCCGGGCCATCCTCGCCGACGCCCGCGACATGCTCGGCGGCAACGGGATCCTGCTCGACTACCACGTGGCCCGGCACCTGTGCGACATCGAGGCGATCGACACCTACGAGGGCACCGACACCGTACAGGCGCTGATCGTCGGCCGGGACATCACCGGCTACAGCGCCTTCGTGCCCGCGGCGCCCAGCCACCACTGACCCGGCGCCCCGTCGAGGACCGTCGAGGACAAGGAGTCGTCATGAGCAGCACGCCCCTCCTCGAGGGACTGCACGTCGTCGATCTCGCGAGCTTCATCGCAGGGCCCGCCGCGGCCACCATCCTCGGCGACTTCGGCGCCGACGTCGTCAAGGTGGAACCCCCGGGCGTGGGCGACGCGTACCGTTCGCTCAGCCGCATGCCACCCAACCCCCGTGTCGAGGGGGTCAACTACCCCTGGCAGCTGGACAACCGCAACAAGCGCAGCATCGCACTCAACCTCAAGGCACCCGGCGCCCGGGCCGTGGTCGAACGGCTGGTGGCCTGGGCGGACGTGCTGGTGACCAACTTCCCGCCGCACACCCGGGCCAAGCTGGGCCTGGACTACGACGACCTGACCCCGCTGAACCCCCGGCTGATCTACGCCGATGTGACCGGCTTCGGCGAGGAGGGCCCGGACGCGAACCTGCCCGGCTTCGACGTGACCGCGTTCTGGGCCCGCAGCGGCCTCATGGACGTCACCCGCCAGCACGAGGCGCCCCCGGCGATCAACGCGTTCGGGTCGGGCGACCACCCGACGGCGATCACCCTGTTCGCCGGGATCATGACCGCGCTGTACCGGCGGGAGAGGACCGGCGAGGGCGCACGCGTCACCGCGTCGCTGGTCGCCGAGGGCGCCTGGGCGGCCGGCATGTGGCTGCAGGCCGTCCTGGTCGGCGGGAAGGCCCCCCGCCCGGTGGACAGGACCGACCCGCCGAACGCCCTCGCCAACGCCTACCGCACCGCGGACGACCGCTGGCTGCTGCTGGCCTTCGCCAACGAGGACAAGCAGGTCCCCCTCTTCCTCCAGGCGATCGGCCGCCCCGAGGCCGCGGAGAACCCGCGCTACGCCGACTCGCAGAGCCGCCGCGCCCACGCCGGCGAGATCGCCGGCCTGCTGGACAAGACGTTCGCGGCCCGTCCGCTGGCCGAGTGGCGTCAGGTGCTCGACGCCGCGGGCCTCACCTACGGCGTCGCCCAGACCATCGAGGAGTTCGCCCACGACCCGCAGCTGGTGGCCAACAAGATCCTGGTACCGATCGACGACGGCGGCACCGACCCGCACCTGACCGTGGACAGCCCCGTACGGCTGGACCAGGAACCCAAGGTCCGGCCGCGACCGGCCCCCGACCTGGGCGAACACACCGACTCCGTGCTCCGTGACCTCGGTTTCGACACCGCCGGGATCGAGGAACTGCACAAGGCCGAGGCCGTCGCCTGAGGCCTGGGCTGCCAGGGGGCCGCCAGGAAAGAAGGGAAACACGTCATGACCACGGCCAGGAACGCACCGACCGTACGGACCGAGGAGATCGACGGCATCTTCGTGATCACGATCGACCGGCCCAGGGCTCGCAACGCCATCGACGGGGCCACCGCGCGGGCCCTCGCCGCCGCCCTCGACCAGCTGGAGTCCCGCGACGATCTCAGGGTCGGCATCCTCACCGGGGCCGACGGAGTCTTCAGCGCGGGCATGGACCTCAAGGCCTTCGCGGCCGGCGACAGGCCGATCGTGGCCGGACGGGGCTTCGCGGGGATCACCCGCGCCCACCTCAGGACGCCGCTCATCGCCGCCGTCGAGGGCTATGCGCTGGGCGGCGGCACCGAGATGGCGCTCGCCTGCGACATGATCGTGGCCGCGCGGAACGCCACCTTCGGCCAGACCGAGGTCCGCTACGGCATCGTGCCGCCCGAGGGCGGCATGGTGCGGCTGCCCGAGCGCATCCCCCACAACATCGCGCTCGAACTGCTGCTGACCGGCGGGACCCTGCCCGCCGAGCGGGCCGAACGCTTCGGCCTGGTCAACGAGCTCACGGAGCCGGGGCAGGCGCTGCCCCGGGCCCTGGAACTGGCCCGCAGCATCGTGCTCAACGCACCCCTGGCGGTGGAGGCCGTGAAACGTGTCGTCAACGAGCGGCGGGCGTTCAGCGACGAGGACGCCTTCGCCGACCAGGACCTCATCGCCGACCCGGTGCTGGCCTCCCAGGACGCCCAGGAGGGCGCCCACGCCTTCGCGGAACGGCGCCAGCCGCACTGGCAGGGCCGCTGACAGGGAGAGCGTGCCGTGCGTTGTGTCAGGTGTCCGTGCGCAGCAGCGTGGAGCCGAGGTACCGGACGGCGCGCAGCGCGATCTCCAGATCGGTGTGCTCCTTCTGGATGGGGTGCCCCATGATTTCCTCGGCCTTGCGGATGCGGTACTGCACGGTGTTCTTGTGCAGGATCTGGGCGCTCGCCGTGGCCGTGTAGCTGCAGCTGTTGTCCAGGAATATCTGCGCGGTCTCGCGCAGGCGGGCGCTGTTCTCGTCATCGAGGGCCAGCGGACCGAGGACGTCCCACACCCAGGCGCGTATGTCGTCGATGTTGGTGGCCATCAGGGCGATGGGGGCCACCGTGGAGAAGTGCGTGAACCGGGGCACCGGATCGGCCATGGCCGCGAGTTCCTGTACGCGCAGTGCCTGCCGGTGGGTGGCCCGGAATCCCTCGACGTCGTATCCGACGCCCCCGGCACACACGCGGACGGATGGATCGCCGCGCTCCAGCACGCCCGAGACCTCGTGCCAGGGCACGTCGTTCCTCGGGCCCAGCGGCAGCCAGGCCCAGGACACGATCGCGTCCCGGGGGACGAACAACGGCCGTGCCGGGCAGCCCAGTCGCTGGGCGATCTCGTCGGTGGTCCGGTGCAGCCGGGAGAGCCCCTCGCCCCCGTCGGTCGGCGTGGGCAGCCACGCCACCAGCCCGAGATGATGCTGCCGGAGCCGGTAACCGAGGGTCGGTTCGATCCAGTTGAGGTCGACGTCGCTCGCGGCCAGGATGTCGCGCACCCGGGCGGCGCGCGCCGCGGTCTGGCTGAGCAGCCAGTTGTCGCGTTCGTGCTGGTACTCCGCGATGACGTGCTCGGTGATCCGGTCGATGTAGCCGAAGCTCGTGTGCAGCATCCGCCGGTTGGTCGCGACCGCCAGGTCCTCGGCGGCGTTCTGCCGGTTGAGTTCGTCCAGACACCACTGGAGAAAGCGCCAGTGACCGATCCGGTAGGCCCGGATCAACGCGCTCAGGGAAATGCCCCGCTGGGCCAGTCTCCGCGCGTATTCGAGGGCGGCCGCGGGCCCTTCGACCTTTTCCAGGGGAATGTCGTTCTCGAAGACGTGCAGCAGTGTGCCGACGTTTTCCGAGATGCTCGCCCGCAGGATCTTGACGATGGTCGCGTCGCCCCTGAGCTCGGGTATCTCGGCAAGAACGTAGTCTCCGATGTCGCGGCCGACCTCCGGAAGACGTGACCCTACGTTCTCCGCGACCACGGACAGTTGTTTGACGGCTTCTGGGTGCTCCGCAGCCATGCCTCAAAGCTAACCGCAGAATGGTCCGACGGCACCAATTCGGGCCCCGGGGTCGTATCGCGAGCCCAGTGATTTCCCTGTGTTCCGGGCCTAGTCTCTGATCGTTCGAGCCCCTGCGAAGTGCTTGCGAAGTGCTGGAGAAGCGCTGGAGAGTGCTTGAGAAGGACGCGCCATGAACCTCGCCCACCACGTGCCCGACAGCGCCCGGGCACACCCGGACCGCCCCGCGCTCCGCCTCGAAGACACCACCGTCTCCTACCGCGCGCTCGACCGGGGCAGCGCCCGCATGGCCGGCCTGCTCCGCGAGCACGGTGTGAAGCCCGGCGACCGGGTCGCGGTCATGCTGCCCAACGTTCCCGAGTTCGCCGTCGTCTACTACGGCGTACTCCGGGCCGGTGGCACCGTCGTCCCGATGAACCCCCTGCTCAAGTCCCGCGAGATCGCCTACTACCTGGGCGACTCGGGGGCCCGGCTGCTGTTCGCCTGGCACGACTTCGCCGAGGAGGCACACGGCGGTGCGCGGCAGGCGGACGCGGCGGCGATCGCCGTCCGCCCCGGCGCCCTCGACGGCCTGCTGGAATCCGCCCCGCCCCTCGACGACCTGACCGACCGTCACGACGACGACACCGCGGTCATTCTCTACACCTCGGGGACGACCGGCCGGCCCAAGGGCGCCGAACTGACCCACGCCAACCTCGCCCGCAACTGCGACATGGTGGCCGGCGAGCTGTTCCGGCTCACCCCCGACGACGTGATCTTCGGCGGGCTGCCCCTGTTCCACGCCTTCGGGCAGACCTGCACCCTCAACGCCGCCGTGGCCTCCGGCGCCTGCCTCACCCTGCTGCCGCGCTTCGACGCGGAACAGGCCCTCGCGATCCTCGACGCACACCGGGTGACGGTCTTCGCCGGGGTGCCGACGGTGTACAGCAGGCTGGTGCGGCAGCCCGGCAGGGAGCGCCACGACGTCTCCCGGCTGCGCGTGTGCCTCGCCGGCGGCGCCGAGCTGCCCGTCCAGGTGCTGTACGACTTCCAGGCCGCGTTCGACTGCGTGGTGCTCGAAGGCTACGGACTGTCGGAGACCTCGCCCGTCGTCTCGGTCAACACCCTGCGGGCCGGACCCAGGCCCGGCTCGGTCGGCACCCCGATCCCGGGTGTCCGGGTGCGGGTGGTCGAGCACGGCACGGAAGTACCGCGCGGGGAGACCGGCGAGATCGCGGTGCACGGGCACAACGTGATGAAGCGGTACTGGCGGCGGCCCGAGGAGACCGCCGCGACGATCCGGGACGGCTGGCTGTACACCGGTGACCTCGGCCGGGTGGACCGGGACGGGTACCTCTGGATCGTCGGCCGGAAGAAGGACGTGATCATCCGGGGCGGGTACAACGTGTACCCCCGCGAGGTGGAGGACGTGCTGTACGAGCACCCCGCGGTCGCCGACGCCGCGGTCGTCGGCCTGCCCGACCCCGACCTCGGCGAGGAGGTCGGGGCGGCGGTCGTTCTCGTGCCGGGAGCCCGTACGACGGCCGGGGAACTGCGTGCCTACGTCAAGGGGCAGGTCGCCGCCTACAAGTACCCGCGGAAGGTGTGGATCGCGGACGCCCTGCCCAAGGGGCCCACCGGCAAGATCCTCAAGAAGGAGATCGTGCCGCCCGCAGGGTGAGGAGACGGCGTCGCGTGAAGGCTCAAGTGGGCTGATACGCTCCCGAAGTGACGACTCCCGACGAGCCCCGGCAGGACGACGAGCACGCCGACCTGTGGCTCACGCCCGCCGAACTGGCCTCGTGGATGTCGGTGGTCCGTCTGATCAACCGGCTGCCCTGGGCCCTGGACGCCCAGTTGCAGCGGGACGCGGACCTGAGCATGGTCGAGTACATGGCCCTGGCGATGCTGGCCGATACGCCCGACCGGACCCTGCGGATGAGCACGCTGGCCGAGGAGACCAACTCTTCGCTGTCCCGGTTGTCGCACCTGGTGAAACGGCTGGAGAAGCGCGGTTACGTCCGGCGTGAACCGGACCCCACCGACGGGCGGTTCACCAACGCCATCCTGCTGCCCGACGGCATGCGGAAGCTGGAGTCCGCGGCGCCGGGCCACGTGGCCAACGCCCGTCACCTCGTCGTGGACAACCTCTCTCCCGAGCGTCTTCGCCGGCTCGGCCAGGACGCCGAGCGCATCCTCCAGCGCATCGACTCGCCCGCGCGCTGAGCGCGCGGGCGTAGGCTTGAGCGGCAAGACGACCGGGGGAACGCGGCTACGCCTCGCGGCCCGCGTCCCCGAGTTCCCTGAGCAGCAGGGTGAGTGTCGTGAGCCGCTCCGGACCGAGCAGTTCCTCGATCCAGCGGCTGGTCTCCTGGGCCTGCTCGCGGCCCAGCGCCGTGCGCTCCTGTCCGGCAGGGGTCAGGGCGATCAGCTGGCGGCGGCGGTTGTCCGGATCCGTGTTCTTGGTGACCAGACCGCGGGCCACGAGCCGGTCGAGCAGGGGAGTGAGCGTCGACCGGTCGACCGCGGCGAGGGCGCCGAGCGTCTTCTGGTCCAGGCTCCCGCGTTCGTCCAGGATCTGGAGCACGGCGAACTGCGGCGGAGTCAGGTCGCCGCTGCGCAGCTGCCACGAGGCGTTCACCGCCTGTGAGGCCCGGCGCAGCTGGTGCGCCATGCCGTCTTCCAGTGTTCCGTCGTATCGAGCACCACTCGTCATGCACTCCAGGTTACCTCCGTGCACTGTCATTCCGCACACGGAGCGTTTGCCATCGCAAGGCGGGTGCTCTAGATTGATCCGTGTACGGACTTACCGCGTACGGAAGGTATTTCTCATGCCGCGACGAGTGATCCTGGGGATGACCGGGGCGACCGGTGCCGTCTTCGGTGTCGAACTGCTGCGCCGACTGCGGGAGCAGCCGGACGTGGAGACCCACCTCGTGCTGTCCCAGTGGGCCAGGGCGACCATTCATCTGGAGACCGACTACTCGGTGCGCGACGTCACCGACCTGGCCGACGTGACGTACGCCTGGAACGACCAGGGCGCGGCGATCTCGTCCGGCTCGTTCCCGGTCGACGGCATGATCATCGCGCCGTGCAGCATGAAGACCCTGGCCGGGATCCGCACCGGATACGCCGACGGCCTCATCCCGCGCGCCGCCGACGTCACGCTGAAGGAACGGCGGCCCCTGGTGCTCGTGCCCAGGGAGACCCCGCTCAGCGAGATCCATCTGGAGAACATGCTGGCGCTCTCCCGGATGGGAGCGCGGATCGTGCCGCCCATGCCGGCCTTCTACAACCGCCCGCAGACCATCGACGACCTCGTCGGGCACATCGCCGTCCGGGTGCTGGACCAGATCGGCATCCAGGTGCCGTCGGCGCAGCGCTGGGACGGAATGCCCCACCCGACCGAACCGAAAGGCGCAACCAACTGATGCCCGCCACCGATGACTTCCGCTCCTACCTCGCCGCCCTCGAAGAGCGGGGCGACCTCCAGCGCGTCTCCCGGGTGATCGATCCCTACCTGGAGGCGTCCGCCGTCACCCGGCGCTCCACCGAGAACGGCCGCCCCGCCCCGTTCTTCGAGCACCTCAAGGGGGTCGACGAGGGCTTCCGCATGGTCGGCGCCCCCGGCGCCCTGTCCAGCATCCCCGGGCATCCGCTGGCCCGGATCTCGCTCTCGCTCGGCCTGCCGCACACCACGACCGCCGCCGAACTGGTCGAGAAGCTCGCGCAGGCGGGCACCGGGGAACTGCTCCCGCCCCGGCGGGTGCCGTCCGCCGGCGCGCCCTGCAAGCAGCACGTCCTGACCGGCGAGGACGCCACGCTCGACCGGTTCCCGATCCCGTTCGTCCACCAGGCCGACGGCGGCCCCTACGTCAACACCTGGGGCGTCGTCGTGGCCAGGACGCCGGACGGCCGGTGGACCAACTGGGCCATCTCCCGGATCATGAAGATCGACGACCGGCACATGACCGGACTGGTGCTGCCGGGCCAGCACCTCGGGATGATCTGGCGCGAGTGGGAGGCCATCGGCGAACCGATGCCGTACGCCCTCTTCCAGGGCGGGGACCCGGGCGCCGCCGTCGTCGGCGGCATGACCGTCCCGACCGAGGTCGACGAGGGCGCCTATCTCGGAGCGCTGCTCGGCAGGCCGGTGGACGTGGTGAAGTGCGAGACCAGCGACCTGGAGGTGCCGGCCTCCGCCGAGGTCGTCATCGAGGGCCGGCTGTCCGCGACCCGCGACGCCGTCGAGGGCCCGTTTGCCGAGTTCCACGGCTGGGCGCTGCCCGAGACCTCGCCGCAGCCGCTGTTCAGCATCGAGACGATCACCTACCGGGACGACCCCATCTGGCCGCTCGCGCCGGCCGGACGGCCCGTCGACGACTCGCACGTCGCACCCGCCGCCGGTATCTCCGGAGAGGTCGTCGCGGAACTGCGCAAGGCCGGGCTGCCCGTCACCACCGCCTGGCTGCCGCTGCGCGCCGCCTGCTTCTGGACGGTGATCACGGTCCCGTCGAACTGGCGTGACCAACTGCCCGGCATGGACACCGCGCGCTTCGTGCACCGCATCGGCGAGGTGCTCAACGGCACCCGGGTCGGCCGGCTCTCCCCGGTCGTCTACGTCCTCGACGACGACGTGGACCCGGCGAACGACTCCGACCTGCTGTGGGCGCTGGCCACCCGGGTGCACCCGACGCTGCGTCAGGAGCAGTGGCACGGGCCGATCATGCCGTGGTACCCGTGCTTCACCGAGGAGGAACTGCACAGCGGCTGGGGAGCCGTCGTCGTCCATGACGCGCTGCTCCCGGCGGAGGGCCACGGACGCGCTCCGCAGGCCAACTTCGAGGGAGTCTTCCCGGCGGACCTGCGCGCCCGGGTCCTCGCCGCCGAGTCGGAGTCCGCCGAGTAGGAGTCCGCCGAGGCGAAGTCGGCCGGCACCTGCCGGGTCACAGCACCGGGAGCCGCTCCATGGCCGGCAGCGGCCGCGGATGGAACAGGCGCAGCCGGTGCACCCGGCCGGCCTCGTCCAGCGTCATCAGCCAGGCCACGGCGGGCGGGCAGTGCCCGGGGTCGTCGGACGGGTTGACGATGTCCATCTCCCAGACGGCCAGCGACCGGCCGGCGACGGCATGCACGAGGCGCTGCCGTACCCCGGCCGCGATGTCACCGTCCATGGCACGCACCAGCAGGTCCCCGCCGCCGACCCGCTCGCCGCCCCTGAGCAGCGCGACCTCGGGGGACCAGCGCTCCGCGAGCAGCGCGCCGAAGTGCCCGCTCTCGGCGGCGGCGAGGGTCTCCCGGGCCTGGACCCGGCTGTCCCGGGTGCGCCGCGCGGTGTCGCCGTGCGTGCCGTCCGCCGTGCCGGCCAGGGCCGCCGCGAGCTTGGCCCGGCCCTGACTGAGCCGGCTGCGGACCGTGCCGACGGGGATCCCGTAGACATCGGCTATCCGCTCGTACGAGGTGACACTCGTGGTGAAGTGGCGCAGCACCAGCGGAAGGCGCAGCGTCGGCGAAAGCTCCTCCAGCGCCTCCCAGATCCAGTCCCGCAGCGCGCTCTGTTCCAGCCACTGCTCCGGACCGGCCTCCGCGGACGGCAGGTGCAGGCCCTCGTCCACCGGCCGCACGGGAACCGCGTCCCGCAGCAGGGAACGGGCGGCGTTGCGCACGATCATCCGCAGCCATGCGCCCACCGCCCCCGGATCGCGGACGTCGCCGATCCGCCGCAGCGCGGTCAGGGCCGCGTCCTGCATGACGTCCTCGGCGTCCGGGCCCGGCCCCAGCAGGCTCAGCGCCACCGCGCGCATCCCCGCGCGGTGGCGTTCGAGCAGCAGTCCCAGGGCGGCGACCTCGCCCGCCTGCGCGGCCCGGGCGAGCACCGCGTCCTGCACGCGGGCGGCCTCGGCCGTCACCGGGCTCATGAGGCCGCACCGGCGAAGCCGAAGGCGAAGGCGGCGGAGGAGCCGGACACGGCTGCGGGCCCGTCCTTCCGGTGCCGGGACCGGAGCAACCGCATCTTCTCGGCCTCTCTGTTCTCGCGGGCCCCGGCTAGTCCTCGGTGCCGAGTTCCGGCAGCCAGCTGCCGTGGAAACCCGCCGGGACAGCGTAGGGGAGTTCCACCACCGCCTGCTCGGAGAGGTCGGTGGCGTCGAGGACCAGCAGCTCCGCGGCCTTGCCGTCGTCGTCGGAGACCAGCGACAGCAGCCAGCCCTCGTCCTCGCTCCGGCCGTCCCCGGCCGGGACGAACACCGCCTCGCCCGCGTAACGGGCGCCGGGCGTCGCATGGACCCGGGTGGTCTCGCCCGTGAGGTCGTGCTTGGCTATGCCGTCGCCCGCGACCGTGTACAGGTAGCGGTTCTCGCGCCCGGTGAGGGTCTCGTTGTGGGTGGGGAACTCGGCGTCCCGGTCGTCCAGCTGCTGCTCGGTGGCCTTGCCGGTGGCCGGGTCCAGCGTCCAGCGGTACAGCACCGCGGGCGCCTGGACGAGGCCCGGCTCCGGCACGACGGACACGCCGGTGGGCCCGCCGATGTCGCCCCAGGCCTGCTCGAACTTCCGGTGGTCGTAGCGCACCGCGTCGAGGACGATCCGCCCCAGCGCGTCCTCGTAGGCGTTGCCGACGTGGAAGACGTAGCAGGGATCGACGTCGAACCAGCGCACCTCGGTGCTGCCGGGCGTACGGGACATGATGCCGAGCCGCGCGCCGTAGCCGTCGTCCCACTGGTAGGGCATGCCGCCGCGGCCGGCCAGTTCGGGCCGGAAGACGACGGGCAGGTCCATCCAGACGATGTGGTGCTCGGTGATGGCGAAGTCGTGCATCATCGTCGGGCCCGGCACCTCGATCGGGCGGCTGTCGACCAGCTCCCCGGCCGCGGTGACCCGGTGGTAGGTGAGATACGGCGGGGCGAACCCGGTGCCGAACAGGTGGAGTTCGCCGGTGACCGGGTCCTCCTTGGGGTGTGCGGTCATCGCGGTGGTCAGCTTGCCGCCGAAGTCGTACGGCCCGACGGTCTCCAGCGCCGGGGTGACCCGGTAGGGGAAGCCGACCTCGCACAGCGCCAGCACGGTGTCCGCGTGCCGGATGACATGGGTGTTGCCGGGCGTCGAGGCCAGGTCGATGGTGCCGTCCTCGCGGACGAAGGGGTGGCCGTCCAGCTCCCGGGTGCGGATCCACCGGTTGCGGTACCACTCGGCCTGGCCGTCGCGCAGCCGGATGCCGTGGAGCATGCCGGGGCCGGTGAACCAGTGGCCGTCGTCCTCGCCGGGCAGCGGGTTGGGGCCGTTGCGCAGGTAGCGGCCGTCCAGTTCGGGCGGGAGGGTGCCGCGTACGGTGAGGTTGAAGGCGCTGTGCTCCTCGGGGACCGGCGCGAACCGGCCCTTGAGATACAGGGGGAGGGTGCTCTCTTCGGTCATGGTGCTTTCCTTGTCCGGGCCGGCGGGGCGGTGCCGGCCGCATGCTGGATCAGGTCCGGGGCGGCCGCGGCGATCGGTGCCGCGGCCGTCTGTGTGGCACGGTCAGGTGGTGGCCGCCGGTCTCCGGCACCGTCGCGCCGGCCCGCTCGGCCATCGCGCGCCGGGCGTGCGGCGGGATCATGCGGTCCTCGGAGCCGGCCAGGGACCGCGCCTCGTCGGCGGGCAGGCCGGCCGCGAACGCGGCGACGTGTACCGGCGCACTCACGCTGGTGACGGACCAGCGCACTCACGCGGGTGACGGGTCACCGGGGTGCGGACAGCCCCTGCGACTCCAGCAGGCGCCGCTGGGCACGCTCGGGATAGACCTTCGTGAAGACGATCGGGGCGGCCAGGCCGATGACGTGGGCGGTGATGCCCACCCAGGTCGGGGCGTCCACCGCGTTGCCGATGGCAAGGACGACGGCGATGAAGGTGAAGCCGGCCCCCCAACTGGCGGTGATGTAGTTGTTCACCTGGAGGAACTCGGGCATGTCCCAGTACTCGCGCGGCGTCTGGCGCTTGGCGATGCCCAGCGTGAAGGGGTGGCGGATCGCCATGGATCCCCAGGCGGTGGCGGCCAGCCAGGCGAACGAGAGGACGTCGCTGTGGTCCTTCAGCGCCGATTCCGGGTCGGCGAAGGAGATGCCGCCGATCACCAGGAAGTAGAGGATGGTGCTGGCCTCCAGGATCAGCGCGTCGAGCTCGACCCCGCGACGGCGGTCCTGGAGCAGCAGCACCAGCCCCGAGACGACACCGGCGACCGCACCCCAGCGCCAGTCGACGAAGCCGGACACGACGCCCGCGACGATCCACGGGACGAAGCCGCGGAAGTAAGCCATGAAACCCATTGAATGTTCCTTGCTGAATCAAGTGGACGGCAACGGAGGGGGGTTGCTCCGCGGCCGCTCGTGAACCGACGCGGACTAGATGCGGTACGGGCGCCAAAGTTCGACCGCGGCAGTGTGACCCTCGTCACGATGACGTTTCGATGATCGGACGGGCCCGCTGTCATACTGACCGGCGTGATGCGTGCGGGGGCATGGCAGGACACCTGGTACCGGCTGTGCCGCCGGATCGCCCGACGGCCGTACGCCTGGGCGGTGTTGCCCGCTGTCCTCGCGGTCGCCGAGTCCCTCGCGGAGTTCGTCGTCGGCCACGGCTCGGTCCCGCGGATGTTCGCGGACGCCGCCTCCGGCACCGGCCATGTGCAACTCACCCTGGTCATAGGGCTGTTCTGCCTGGCAACGGCACTACCGGTGCTGTTCCTGCGCCCGCGCGCGGCCGGGGCCACGGTCACCGCCGCCAGCCTCGGCTCGCTCACGATCCTGCACACCCTGACGGCCGCGGGACTCGCGGCCCAGCTCGTCGCCCAGTACCGGCTGGCCCGAACCGGGTCCACGCTCCTCGCGCTCCTGCTCGGCGCACCCTTTCTCGCCCTGGCCCTGTCCACCCCCACGGACACGGCCACCCGCACGGTGCTGCTCGCGGTGCTCGCGCCCGCCGCCGCCTGCGCCGGGCTCGCCGGGCGGGCCGCCGAGCACCGCCGCGCACACTCCGCCGCACGCCGGGTCATGGCCGTGACCGAATGGGAGAACGCGGCGCGGGGCGAGCGTGCCCGGATCGTCCGTGAACTCCACGACGTCGTCGGCCACCACCTCTCCATGATCGCCGTGCAGGCCGAGACCGCCCGGGTGGCCACCCCCGGCATGCCCGCCCAGGGCGCCGAACGCCTCCTCGGCATCGGGGACACCGCCCGCGCCGCGCTCAACGAGATGCGCCGGCTGCTCGGCGTGCTGCGCGAGGACACCGGGTCCGAGAACGGCGGCAAGCGCAGCCCCCAGCCGGACCTGCGCCACCTGGGCGACCTCCTCGACGAGGCCCGTTCGGCCGCCGGCGGCTCCGTCCGCCTGGTCCTCAGCGGCTTTCCCCGCGCCCTCGACCCGGGGGTCGAACTCGCCGTCCACCGGATCGTCCAGGAGTCCCTCACCAACGCCCGCAAACACGCGCCGGGTGCCGCCGTGGACGTCGAACTGCACTACGCCGACGACCGCCTGCACCTGTGCGTCCGCGACAACGGGCCAGGACCGGCAACCGACCGACCACCCGACGGACACGGCCTGTTGGGCATGCGCGAGCGGGCCGCCGCGGTGGCCGGAGACGTCCGCACCGGCTCGGCGGACGTCGGCGGCTTCCTGGTGGCCGCCCGTTTCCCCGCGCCACCGCGCGACGACCCCGAGGCCAGGACGGAAGACAGCGCATGAGTACCCCCACCCCGCCGATCCGTGTCGTGATCGCCGACGACCACCTGGTCGTCCGGACCGGCTTCGCCGCCCTGCTGGACTCCCAGCCCGACTTCACCGTCGTCGGCACCGCCTCCGACGGCACCGAGGCGGTCGGCAGGTGCCGCGAGACCCGCCCGGACGTCGTCCTGATGGACATCCGGATGCCGGGTCTGGACGGCATCGAGGCCACCCGTCGGCTGCTCGGCACGGCACCGGAGCGGACCGGCGGACCGCGGGTCCTCATCCTCACCACCTTCGACCTGGACGAGTACGTCTACGACGCCCTGCGCGCCGGCGCCAGCGGCTTCCTGCTCAAGGAGGTCACCGCCGAGCGGCTCTTCGACGCCGTCCGGGTCGTCGCCGCCGGGGACGCGCTGCTCGCCCCCGCCATCACCCGCCGGCTGATCGGCGAGTTCGCCCGGCTGCCCGACCGGGCCGCCACGAGCACCCCGCCGCCCCGGCTGGGCACGCTGACCACCCGGGAGACCGAGGTGCTGCTGCTCGTCGCCGAGGGCCTGTCCAACTCGGAGATCGCGGCCCGTCTCGTCGTCGGTGAGGAGACGGTCAAGACCCACGTCAGCCGGATCCTCGCCAAGCTCGGGCTGCGCGACCGCACCCAGGCCGTCGTCGCCGCCTACGAGTCCGGACTCGTGGTCCCCCGTGCGAGGGATGCGAAAGCTGGCTCCGAGGGGTGACGTATCCGGCCGCCGTGCTTCCTAGCCTGGCGGTCATGGAAACGACGATCGAGGTCAGGGACTTACGCAAGCGCTTCGGGAGCGTACAGGCGCTGGACGGGATGGAGTTCACCGTCCGGCCCGGCCAGGTCACCGGCTTCGTGGGCCCGAACGGCGCCGGCAAGTCCACCACGATGCGGGTGATCCTCGGCCTGGACCGGCCCGACCAGGGCAGCGCCCTCGTCGGTGGCCGCCCCTACCACCGACTGCGCACACCCTTCACCCACATCGGGGCGCTGCTGGACGCCGCGGCCGTCCAGCCCGCCCGCACCGCCCGCCACCATCTGCTGTGGCTGGCGCACTCCCAGGGCCTGCGCGCCGCACGCGTCGACGAGGTGCTCCGGCAGGTCGGCCTGCGGGACGTGGCGCACCGGAAGGCGGGCGGCTTCTCGCTCGGCATGCGGCAGCGGCTCGGCATCGCGGCCGCCCTGCTCGGCGACCCGCCCGCGGTGATGCTCGACGAACCCTTCAACGGGCTCGACCCGGAGGGCTTCCAGTGGATCCGCGGCTTCCTCGCCGCCCTCGCCGGGGAGGGCCGGGCCGTCCTGGTCTCCAGCCACCTCATGGGCGAACTCCAGGACACCGCCGACCACGTGATCGTCGTCGGCCGGGGCCGGGTCGTCGCCGACCTGGGCGTGCGTGAGCTGCTGGAGTCCGTCTCCCGCGGCCAGGTCACCCTGCGCACCTCCGCGCGCGCCGACGCCATGACCGCACTCGCCCGCGCCGGCGCCACCGTCAGCTCCACCGGCCCCGGCACGGTCACCGTCACCGGGCTGGCCGCCGAGCAGGTGGTCTCGCTGCTCGCCGGGCACGGCGTGCCGTTCGCCGAGGTCACCGCGCACCGCGCCTCCCTCGAGGAGGCGTACATGGAACTGACCCGCGACGCCGTCCAGTACCGCGGGACCCTGCCCGAGGAGGCCGGTCGATGACCACGGCCACCCTCGGCGGGTTCGGGCCGCTGCTGCACGCCGAGTGGACCAAGTTCCGTACCGTGCGCGGCTGGTGGGTGAGCAGCCTCGGCGCCGTCCTGCTGGTCTGCCTGGTCGGGCTGCTCGCCACCGCGGCCGGCAACGCGGGCGCCGGCTCCGCCCTCCCCGTCGGCCCTGGCGGCGAAGCGGTCAACGACGACTTCTCCTTCGTGCACCGGCCGCTGACCGGCGACGGCACGCTCACCGTGGCCGTGACCTCGCTCACCGGCGTGCTCGCCACCGACCCCGGCCACACCGGATCCGGCCTCACCCCCTGGGCGAAGGCCGGGATCATCGTCAAGGACGGCCTGACGCAGGGCTCTTCGTACGCGGCGGTCATGGTCACCGGCGGCCACGGCGTGCGGATGCAGTACGACTACACGCACGACGTCGCCGGAGCGCCGGGCGCGGTCACCGCCTCGTCACCGCGCTGGCTCCGGCTGCGGCGCGCGGGTGACGTCCTCACCGGCTACCAGTCGGCCGACGGCCGTACCTGGAGCGAGGTCGGCACCGCCCGCCTCGCCGGGCTCCCGGACACCGTCCAGGCCGGGCTGTTCGTGACCTCGCCGTCGGCCGAGCAGTCCACCGGGACGGGTTCCGGCTTCGCGCCCGCGGTCGCCACCGGCGGCTTCGACCGGATCGCCCTGGACGGCGGGTGGACGGCGGGCGGTTGGCGGTACCAGCAGGTCGGCGACGACGCCGGGGTCTCGGGCAGCTACACCGCGGACACCAGGGGCACGGCCGTCCGGTCCGGTTCCGGTTACACCGTGACCGGGGCCGGGGACATCGCGCCGGTCGTCGGCGGTCCGGCCGGCAGCGGGGTGCGGATGATCGAGAACTTCCTCGTCGGCGCGTTCGCCGGGCTCGTCGTGATCGTGGTGGTCGCCGCCGGCTACATCACCGCCGAGTACCGGCGGGGGCTGATCGGCCTCACCCTCGCCGCCAGTCCGCGCCGCGGCCGGGTCCTCGCGGCCAAGGCGCTGGTGGTGGGCGGGGTCGCCTTCCTCGCCGGGACGGTCGCCGCCGCCGTGATGGTCCCGCTCGGCGCGGCGCGTTCCCGGTCCGGCGGCTTCCCGGTGCTCACCGTGCCGGCCGGCACCGAGGCACGGGTCGTCGCCGGCACCGGCCTGCTGCTCGGCGCCGCCGCCGTCCTGGCCCTCGGCGTCGGCACGATCCTGCGGCGCGGCGCCGTCGCCATCACCGTGGTGATCGCCGGCATGGTCCTGCCCTACCTGCTCGCGACGTCGTCGGTGCTGCCCGACGGGGCCGCCGAGTGGCTGCTGCGGGTCACCCCGGCGGCCGGGTTCGCCGTCCAGCAGAGCGTCGTACGGTACGACCAGGTGGTCACCGTCTACGCGCCGTCGTCCGGGTACTTCCCGCTCTCTCCCTGGGCCGGGTTCGCGGTGCTGTGCGGCTACGCGGCCGTCGCCTTCGGGGCCGCCGTCGTGCTGCTGCGCCGGAGGGACGTATGAGGCGCGCCGGGCACGCGGAGTGGACGAAGCTGCGCACCGATGCGGCCAACTTCTGGCTGCTGCTGAGCCTGGTCGCGCTGACCGTGGCGGTCGGCGCCGGGGTGGCGATGTCCGCCCGGTGCGACGTCCCGGGCTGCGGCGGTGACCCCGCACGTCTGAGCCTGACCGGGGTCATGGCCGGACAGGTCGCGGTCGCGGTCCTCGCCGTCCTGACGGTCGGCAACGAGTACGGCACCGGCATGATGCGCACGACCCTCACGGCGGTCCCGCGACGGCTGACGGTCCTGTCCGCCAAGGCCGCCGTCCTGACCGCCGTGACGCTGACGGCCGCGACGGTCTCGGTGCTCGGCTCGCTGCTGGTCGGGCGGCTGGTCGAGCCGGGCCGGGGTTTCACCCGGAAACACGGGTACGCGGCCCTGTCGCTGACCGACGGGGCCGTCCTGCGGGCCGCGGCCGGCTCCGTGCTCTACCTGACGCTGATCGGCCTGCTGAGCCTGGGCCTGGCGCTCGCCGTAC
Source organism: Streptomyces sp. NPDC054770 (assembly GCF_053611985.1). Lineage (NCBI taxonomy): Bacteria > Bacillati > Actinomycetota > Actinomycetes > Kitasatosporales > Streptomycetaceae > Streptomyces > Streptomyces sp. NPDC054770. Next base: position 10,577 of record NZ_JBSHBL010000010.1, on the reverse strand, counting down.
GGAACTCGGCCACCGCGATCGGCATCGTGCTGGCGCTGCTGTTCGTCTTCCCGATCCTCGCCCAGGTCGTGGCCGACCCGGACTGGCAGCGCCACCTCCAGCGGTTCGCCCCGATGACGGCCGGCCTGGCCGTCCAGGCGACCGTCGGCACCGACCGGCTGCCCATCGGCCCCTGGCAGGGGCTGGGCGTCCTGGCCCTGTGGGCGGTCGCCGCCCTGGCGGCGGGCGGCCGGCTGCTCGGCTCGCGCGACGCGTGAGCCGAGCGCCCGCCGCGGGCGGGTCAGCCCTCGATCCAGCCGTGGTTCTTCGCGAACTGGGCCAGTGCGCCCCGGACCCGCACGATCTCCTCGGCGGTGAGCGTCGGCGCCGACGCCAGCAGCGTCTCGGTGACCTCGCGGGTGAACTCCTCGGCGCTGAGCAGATCGCACAGCGAGTCGTCGTCCGGCCCGAGCGTGCGGACGTCGGCGCTCCGGGCCAGCCGGACACCGGACGCCTTCGGACCGCGCTCGCCGGCCTCGATCTCGAACTCCACGGCCACGCCGGGGCGGACGTACGACTCCGACATCTGCATGTCGTTCACATGCAGGAAGACGTCCTCTCCGCCACCGTCCGGCGCGATGAACCCGTACCCGCGCGAGCTGTCGAACCGCACCACACGACCAGAAACCATGTTGTGAACCCCCAACAAAACCAAACCGGGCCACTTGCCCGGACACCTGGGACCGATGGTAGTCAAGTCCGGCCCGGTCGGTCGACCGGGGCCACCGCCCGGCGCCAGGCAGGCGCCGCCGAGGACGGAACTCCGCCCGCTGGTGCCGAAGTTGATATGGAAAGCTGTCGCCATCCGTCGGTGAGCCAAGGGGGGCCGGGGCGGTCGTCGAGAGGAGCGCACGTGACGCAGGACGGCAACGGGTCCGTGGAGATCGACACCAGCAAGCCGCATCCGGCGCGGATCTACGACTACCTGCTGGGCGGCAAGGACAACTACGAGGTGGACCGCAGGGCCGGTGACCAGCTCGCCGCCGTCGCGCCCGAGGTGTGGATCTCCGTCCGGGCCAACCGCGGCTTCCTCCAGCGCGCGGTCCGGCACGTCGTCCTCGGCGGCGTCCGCCAGATCCTCGACATCGGCACCGGGCTGCCCACCTCACCGAACGTGCACGAGACAGCCCAGGAGCTGGCGCCGGACGTCCGCGTCGCCTACGTCGACAACGACCCGATCGTGAAGGCCCACGGCGACGCACTGCTCAGCCGGGCCGGCACCACCGGCATCGTCCTCGCCGACCTGCGCGACCCGCGGTCCGTCATCGACCACCCCGAGGTACGCCGGATCATCGACTTCGGCGAGCCGGTCGCGCTGTTCCTCGGCGCCATCCTGCACTTCGTCCGCGACGAGGAGGAGCCCGAGCGGATCGTGGCCACCCTCCGCGACGCGCTCCCGGCCGGCAGCTTCCTGGTGCTCTCGCACGCCACCGACGACTTCGCCGACGACCGCAGCGAGGCCCAGGCCGTCTACAACAACGCGACCGCCTCCATGAACCTGCGCCCCCGGGCCCGGGTCGAGCGGTTCTTCGACGGGTTCGAGCTGGTCGAACCCGGCGTCGCCCAAGTCCCGTTCTGGCGCCCGGAAGCCACCCCGCCGGCCGGCTCCGAGGAGATCGGCTTCTACGGCGGAGTGGCCGTCAAGAAGGACTGAGCCGTGGTCGAGCGGGAGCGCGCCGTCGTCAGGGCACTCCGAGCTCGAACAGGGCGTAGCCCGCGTACGAGCCGGAGGCCAGCGCCGCGATGCCCAGCAGCACGCAGAGGCAGGGCAGGCTGACGCGGCGCAGTGCGACCGCCAGGGGGACGAACAGCGGGAAGGCGGGCAGCAGATAGCGCGAGACGTTCGCGAAGTACTGCTGACTGCCCAGCACCAGGGCGAGGGTGAGCACCGTGTGGACGACCAGCACCGCGGGCGGCCGCAGCCGGAACAGCAGCGGCAGCAGCGCCAGGTCGAGCAGGACCACCCCGACCCCGATGACGTCCGCGAAGGGGAGCGCGAAGAGGTAGCCGAAGTGGCCCACCGGGACCGACGTCAGGACGTCCAGGGTCTGCCTGCCGTAGTCGAACTCGTGCCCCCACGCGCCCGACTGGAGCGCGAAGTAGCCGCCGTAGTCGCCCATGCGATGACCCGCCCAGCCCAGATAGCCGAGCAGACCCAGGGGAGCGACGAGCATCGCGGTCAGCGGACGGGCGACGCCGTCCGCGCGGCGGCGCAGCGCGAGGAGCGCGGCCAGGGCGAGCGCGGCGACCAGTGCGGCGGCGGTGGGCCGGTTCAGGCCGGCCGTGAAGGTCAGCACCCCCGCCGTCAGCCAGCGGCGGGTCAGCACGGCGTACAGGGCCCAGGCGGCCAGGGCCACGTACAGCGAGTCCGAGTAGACCGCCCACTCCACGCCGGAGCCGGGCCACACCGCCCACAGCCCGGCCGCCGCCAGCCCCGCCCGCCGACCGCCGAACCACGCGGCGACCGCGAAGATCCCCAGCGCCGCCGCGAACGACGCCACGACCGACACCAGCAGCCCGGCGCCGAACGGACCGAGACCGGTGACCTCCATCGCCACCCGCATCAGCGCCGGGTAGAGCGGGAAGAACGCGGCCGAATTGCCCTGGAGGGTGATCAGGCCGGTGGCACCGGGGACCGGGACCAGCGCGGGGTGGTAGCCGTGCAGGGCGATCTGCTGGTACCACCAGCCGTCCCAGGTGCCCAGCACGTCCCAGGTGTGCGCGCCGCCCCCGAACCGCGGATTCTTCCTGCGGAAGTCCCCGGCCGAGTCCAGCAGATACATGAAGGAGCCGAAGCCGACGAGCTTCAGGACGCCGTACATCGCGAGGACCGGGCCGTAGCGGCGGACCGTGTCGCGCAGACGCTGTCCGGGGCCCGGCGCGGCGGTCCCGGAGTCGGCGGGCAGCGGCGGTGCCGTGTTCTTCAAGGGGGTGAGGGGCGTGGTCATGAGGCCGCGGACTCCGTCCGGCGCCGCCGCCCGCCGGCGGCCGAACGTACGAGGACGGGGGACAGGGCGAGGGACAGGTGGGCGGCGGCGAGTACGGCGAGTTCCGCGCGGAGCCCGGCGGCGGGGACCGTGTGCCGCAGGACGGCGAGCGAACCGGCGGTGACGGTCAGCCGGGCGGCCAGTCCCGGCCGGGCGGGCCGCGGGAGCCGGCCGAGGAGCGGCTGGGCGAGCGTCCAACACGCCAGCAGGGAGAGCGCGTTGGCCACCTGCTCGGCGGCGGCCGGGCGCAGCGCCGGGTACAGGAGCAGCTGGGCGAGCGCCATGACGGCCGCGGGGACGGCGTACGGCCGCGGTGACCGCCCGGACGGCAGCGCGCCCCGGGCCAGCGCCCGGCCGACCCTCGCGATGCCGCGCAGATCGGCCAGCGCCGTGGACAGCAGCGCGACCCGGCTGTCGGGGTCGTCCACCCAGTCGACCGGCACCTCGTGGATCCGCAGCCCGGCCCGCTCCGCGACCACCAGCAGCTCGGTGTCGAAGAACCACGCCGAGTCCCTTACCAGCGGCAGCAGTTGTGCGATGGCGTCCCGTCGTACGGCCTTGAATCCGCACTGCGCGTCCGAGAACCCCACCGACAGGGTGCAGCGCAGCAGGATGTTGTAGCAGCGGGACACGGCCTCCCGCTTGGGGCCGCGCACCACCCGGGCGCCGGGCGCCAGCCGGGTGCCGATGGCCAGGTCGGAATGGCCCGAGAGCAGCGGGGCGACGAGCGGCAGCAGCGCCGCGAGCCCGGTCGAGAGGTCCACGTCGAGATAGCCGACGACGGGCGCCGACGACGCCGACCAGACGGCCCGCAGCGCGCGGCCGCGGCCCTTCTCGGCCAGCCGTATCCACTCCACCTCGGGCAGTTCGGCGGCGAGCCGGGCGGCGATCAGCGGGGTGGCGTCGGTGCTGCCGTTGTCGGCGACGGTGATCCGGAAGGGGTACGGGAAGGTGTCCCGCAGATGCGCGTGGAGCCGCCGCACGCTGGGTTCCAGGTCAGTCTCCTCGTTGAACACCGGTACGGCCAGGTCCAGGACCGGCTCGTCGTGGTGCGCCGGAGGAGGCGGCGCCGGGATCGGCAGGGTGGCCCGAGGGTGATTCATGGCGTTTTTTCGCATCCGTACTCGTTCTCGGGGCGTGCCGAAGGCACACCTGGCGGTGGGGTGGGTGAAGAAGGAGGAAGGGGGGAAGGGGGGCGGGTGCCGTCGGCTAGCCGGTGGAGCCGGCCGCGGCCGACGAGCGGGCCGACGAGCCCTCCGACGGGTCGGGACTCTCGGTCGCGGGCCCCGACGGCGGCGACGTGGTGGCGGTCGAACCCCCGGACGAGCCCTGCGACGTGCTCCGGGTCGTGCCCGCGTCCGGGGTGGACGTCGCGGTCGAGGTCGGGGTAGGCGAGGTCGAGGCGGTGTCCCCGCTCGTGGCCGACGGGGTGTCCTCGGGCGCGGTGGTGTCCGTGGGCGGCGGGGCCGAGGTCGTGGCGCCGGAGGACGGCGCGCCGGGGGAGACGCCCGGCGTCGGTGCCGTACCACTGGTGGGGCTGGTCGCGGGCCTGGGGTGCGGTGCGCCGGGCTCGTCACGGACGCCGGGGTGGGGCCACAGGAACAGGCCGAGGCCGAGCCCCGCGGCGGCGAGGACACTGCCCGCCGCCCGCCGCGCCGCCCGGACCCGCCGCCGTGCCTGCACACCGGCCCGCAGCCGCTCCCGGTGCCGGGGCTCGAACGCCACCGGTTCCCGCTCGCCGTGCATCAACTGCGTCAACTGCCGCTCGAAGTGATCCATGGCCTCTTCCTCACCCCACCGGCTCGATGACGTCCGCCAGCAGCTCCCGCAGCCGGGCCACCCCGCGCGCCGCGTGCGACCGGGCGGTGCCCACCGGGCACCCCAGCACCTCGGCGACCTGCCGGTCGGGCAGGTCCTGGTAGTAGCGCAGGACGACCGCGGCCCGCTGGCGCGGGGTCAGCAGCGCCAGCGCGGCCTCCAGCCGGGAACGCTCCGCGACGATCGCCGACATGTCACCGGCCGCCGCGACCTCGGGCAGCTCCTCGACGGGGCGCTCGCCCCACCACCGGCGCCGCGCCGAGCGGGCCGCCGCGCGCGCCAGGATCTTCCGGACGTACGCCTCCGGCGCCTCGTCGGCGATCTTCGGCCAGACGAACCACAACCGGACCAAGGACTCCTGCAACAGATCCTCGGCCCGATGCCGATCGCCACCGGTGAGCAGACGGGCCAGATGGCACAACCCCGACCAGCGGGCCGCCACGAACTCGTCGTACTCACCGGCCCGAGCCTGCTCCATTCCCACGGTCCCCGCTCTCCCCGGCTGCCTACACCTGGGAAAAGGCCCTGGGGACGGCAGAACGCTGCACTCGGCCGGGGTGATCCGCGTCACGTGCGGGCCCGGTGCGGGGTATTCCCGCGGGTGCGGGTCGTCGTGGGTTGTCCGCGCAGTTCCCCGCGCCCCTCGGGAGGCTGAAGCGGTCCCACCCGGCAGGCGCGCGTAATTGGCTGGCCGACCGGGGCGAGGCCGCCGTATGCTCCCGGCGATGACCACTCACTCTGCTGTCAGATTGGGGGTCCCGTCCACGTCAGGTGAGTGCTGATGGCCACTCACCTCACGGACGGGGACACCCGCCTCTCCCTGTGGCGGCGCGTGCGCAAGTTCGCCGTGCCGCCCGCCATGATCGAGACCGCGACCGCCCGGCGCACCGCCGGGGACTGGGCGGGCGCCTGTGCCGCCGCCGGTTTCGACGTCGACCTCGACCTGCGCGCACTGGCCCGTACGTGGGGCCGGGACGTCCGGGACCGGATCCGGGCCGACCTGCGCCGGCTGGCGCCCGATCTGCTGCGCTGGCATCTGCCGAGGATCGCCCCCGACGGGCTGCTGCGGCCGGGGCTGACCATGCCGCTCGCCCACTACGACGCCGGGGACGGCGCCCTGTGCCTCGTCGCCCGGACCCCGCCGGCCTGGGCGGACGCCGGGCAGCGGATCGGCCTCGCACTGTGGGACGGCACCCTGGGCGAGCCCGCCGCCCGGGGACACCCGCATCCGCACCCCAGCCGACGGTTCCGCTTCGACCTGCACCGCCACCTGTGGGACGCCGACGCCGCCGACGGACTGCGCACCCGCTCGGGCGCCGACCGGCCACTGGGTGCTGGACACCCCTCGTTCTTCGGCCGACTTCAGCCCCATGAGGGGGCGTTGTGCGCCACGGAGCGATGGGCGGACGAGGCGCGGATGGTGCTGGGAGCCGAGGGACGGGACACCGGGACCGTCGTCGTACGCCTGGGCGGCCGGCAGCGGCTCGCCCTGCATCTCGCGGCCGACGGGACCGTGACCACCGGCCCGGAGCCGGGCACCGGCGCGGTGCCCGTCCGGCCCGGCGCGGTGCCCGTGCTGCCCGACGCGGCGACCTGGAGGCTCCCCGATCTGGAGCTGCTGCGCGCCGGGCTGGTCGACGCCGGCCGGCTGCATCCGCTGGTCGCCGCGGCACTCGTCCCCGGACACGAGGCGGCCGCCCGGGCGCCGCTCCCCGACCCGGCCCGGCAGCCACGCCTCGTGGACTGCCGGGGCGCCGCGCACCGGATCGGCATGGTCGACGGGGTGCTGTCCCCGCTGGACCACTCCCCGGACGAACTGCGGCGCGAGGAACTGCTGGTGGCGCTCGGCGGACCGCCGCTGCCCTGCCTGCGGGTGATCGACGAGGCGCACCGCCGCCCCGACTGCCTCACCGGCGTCCGCGAACGCCTCGACCACGGGGACATCAGCGGCGCGCTCGCCGTCGTCGAAGGACTGCTGGGGCCCGAAGCCGTGCTGCGCGACGGCCCGTTGAAGGACGAGCTGGAGTCCGCCGCGCAACGCCGGATCACCTACGGCCTCTACCGGGCGGGCCTCGCCGGATCCCGCACCGGACCCGTCCGCACCCGGCACCGCAGGTCCGACCGCGACCCCCGCCTGGGCCCCCGCACCGCCGGCCGCCGTCGCTGACCCCCTCCACTCGCCCCCTCACACCCTCAGGTGATCTCTCATGCCCATTCATGCTCCTGACCAACTCGCGATCGCAGATGCCCTGCTGGGCCTGCTCGGCGACTCCACCACCGAACCCCGGACCGACACCCAGCTGGAGGCGCTCACCCTCGCCGTCGCCGCCGACCTGCCCGTCCTCCTGTGGGGCGAGCCCGGCATCGGCAAGACCGCCGCCCTGAACCGGCTCGCCGAGGCGCTCGACCTGCCGCTGACCACCGTGATCGCCAGCGTGCACGAGCCGTCCGACTTCGCCGGCCTGCCCGTCGTGGGCGACGACCCGGCCGTCCAGGGCGTCCCGATGGCCCCGCCGGACTGGGCGGTACGGCTGGTGCAGGCCGGCCGGGGCCTGCTGTTCCTCGACGAGCTGTCCACCGCGCCCCCTGCCGTGCAGGCCGCCCTGCTCCGGCTGGTCCTGGAGCGTCGCGTGGGCGCGCTCCGGCTCCCGCCCGGCGTACGGATCGTGGCCGCCGCCAACCCGCGGTCCTCGGCGGCCGACGGCTGGGAGCTGAGCCCGCCGCTCGCCAACCGGTTCGTGCACCTGCAATGGGCCCACGACCACGAGGTCGTCGTCCGCGGACTGGGCGGCACCTGGCCCCGGGCGACCCTGCCCCGGCTCGACCCGGACCGGCTGCCCGCCGCCGTGGACTTCGCCCGCCGCGCGGTGTGCGGCCTGCTCGCCACCCGCCCCACGCTCGTCCACCGGCTGCCGAGCGGCGAGATGCGGCGGGGCGGCGCCTGGCCGTCACCGCGCAGCTGGGACATGACGCTGCGCCTGGTCGCCTTCGCGCACGCCGCCGGCTCCTCCCGGGACGTGCTCTCCCTGCTGGTCAGGGGCACGGTCGGGGACGGACCGGGGCTCGAACTGCTGGCGAGCGTCGACCGGATGGAGCTCCCGGACCCCGAGACGCTGCTCGCCGACCCGGCCGCGGCCGACCTGCCGGAGCGCGGTGACCTGCGCCAGGCCGTGCTGGACGGCGTGGTCGCGGCGGTCCGCGAACGGCCGGACCGGGCCCGCTGGGACGCGGCCTGGGCGCTGCTGGTGCGGGCACTGGACACCGGAGCCCCCGACCTGGTGGTCGTCCCCGCCACCACCCTGGCCACGCTGCGCCGGGACGACTGGGACGTCCCGGCGGCGATCGAACGCCTCGCCGGAGCGGTGTCCGTGTCCCGCCGCGCCGACCGGGCGGCCGAACGCGTCGCCGCGCAGGCGGGCCGATGAACACGGAGCCGGCCGGGGCGCTGGACACGGAGCCCGCCGGAGCACTGGACCTGGACAAGCTCTACGCCGCCCGGCTGCACGCCGCCCGCGCCCGGCCCTACCTCGCGACGGCCCTGTTCGCCCTGCACGTCGTGGCGTCCCGGCAGGTGCCGACCATGGCCGTCGACAAGCACTGGCGCTGCTACGTCTCGCCCGCCTTCGTGGACCGGATGCCGGAGGAGGACCTGGCCGCGGTGTGGGTGCACGAGGTGTCCCACCTGCTCCGCGAGCACCACGCGCGCAGCGACCGGGTCGCCAGGGAACGCGGGCTCACCGGGGCCGGCGAGCGGCTGCGGATGAACATCGCGGCGGACCTGGAGATCAACGACGACGCGTACGGCGACGGGCTGGTGCGGCCCCGGGGTGCCGTCCTGCCGTTCATGCTGCGGCTGGACGAGGGCGGGCTGATGGAGGACTACCTGCGCCAGTTCCGGCTCGGGCCGCTGACCCAGGACCTCGCCTGGCTGGACTGCGGCAGCGGCGCCGACGGCCGGGACCGGGAGTGGGACCTGGGGCCGGACGGCGCACACGGTCTCAGCGAGCAGGAGCGGGACGGGGTCCGGTTCCGGGTGGCGCAGGCCATCACCGGCCGGCCGGGCAACGCCCCGGAGGGCTGGCGGCGCTGGGCCGAGGAGGCCTTCCATCCGCCGCAGCCCTGGCGGGAGCTGCTGGGTGCCGCGGTCCGCTCGGCCGCCTCGGCGGCGGGCGCCGGCGACGACTACAGCTACGGCCGCCCCTCGCGCCGCTCGGCCGGCCTGCCCGGCGTGGTCCTCCCGAGCCTGCGCCGCCGCCCGCCCCGGGTCTCGGTGGTCATCGACACCTCCGGCTCGGTCAGCGACGCCGAACTGGGCAGCGCGCTGCTGGAGGTGGCCGCGATCGCCCGTGCCGTCGGCGGCCGCCGGGACCTGGTCTCCGTGCTGTCCTGCGACGCGGCCGCCCGGACCGTGCAGCCGCTGTGCCGCGCGGAGGGGATCGCGCTGGTCGGCGGCGGCGGTACGGACCTGCGCGCGGGCTTCGCCAGGGCCCTGCGGGCGCGGCCGGCCCCGGACGTGGTGGTGGTCCTCACCGACGGGCAGACGCCCTGGCCGCAGACGCAGCCGGCCTGCCGGACGGTGGTGGGCCTGTTCCCCCGGCAGTACGGCGGCACGTCATGGCAGGAGGACGACGACCCCGACTACGTACCGGACACACCGCCCGACTGGGCACGGGTCGTCGAGATCGGCTGAGCGCTCCGCTGGAAGTGCCGCACTCTGCGCTCTGCCGTCTGCCGACTGCCGTCTACCGACTGCGGCGCCGTCGTGGCTGGTCGCGCAGTTCCTCCCCCAGCCTTCGGCCGGGGGTACCCCCAGCGCCCCTGACGGGGCGCTGCCGGCGGTACCCCCTCCGGGATCGGGTCTGGACTTCTTGTCCAGGTGATAGACAATAAGTCCATCCGGTAGATGCCCATCCGGCGCCCGGCGGCGCCCGGAACGGAGGACGAACATGCCCGACACTCCACCCGTGACCCTCCAGGACGTGCACGACGCGGCGGCGCGGATCAAGGGAGCGGCCCACCGCACTCCCGTGCTTCGCTCGCGCACCCTGGACGAGCTGGTCGGTGCCGAGGTCTTCCTGAAGTGCGAGAACCTCCAGCGCGTCGGGGCGTTCAAGTTCCGGGGCGCCTACAACGCCGCGTCCCGGCTGTCCCCCGAACAGCTGGCCAAGGGCATCGCCGCCTACTCCTCCGGCAACCACGCCCAGGCCGTCGCGCTCGCCGCCCGTGAACTCGGCAGCACCGCCGTCATCGTGATGCCCGCGGACACCCCGCGCGCCAAGCTGGCGGCGACCGCCGGATACGGCGCGGAGATCGTGACGTACGACCGCTACACCGGCGACCGGGAAGCGATCGGCGAGGCCCTCGCCGCCGAACGCGGGCTCGCGCTCATCCCGCCGTACGAGCACCCGCACGTCATCGCCGGGCAGGGCACGGCCGCGCTCGAACTCATCGAGGACGTCGGCGAGCTGGACGCCCTGGTGGTGCCCGTCGGCGGCGGCGGGCTGATCGCGGGCAGCGCCACCGCCGCCAAGGGGCTACTGCCCGGGATCCGGGTCGTCGGGGTCGAGCCGGAGGCCGGCGACGACACCAGGCGGTCCCTGGAGGCGGGGCACCGGGTGTCGATCCCGGTGCCCCCCGCCACGCCCCCCGGCCCGGCCCCCACCAACCCGGGGGGGGGGTCGTCTACCCCAACCCCCCCCCCGGGGGCGGCCAATATATGGGGGACCCCCGCAC
>NZ_JBSHBL010000009.1:135791-202036 GCF_053611985.1 Streptomyces sp. NPDC054770 | reverse complement strand
CCGCCGGAGAACAGGATCACCGGCCGTTCGAACTCGCCGGCCACCTCGCGGAAGATGTGGACCGCCTCGGACTCCAGCGCGTCCAGGTGGGACAGGGCGTACGGGGTGCCCGTGCCCTCCCCGTGAGCCGCCACGGTCGTCGTCATGCCAGTCCCTTCCCGGTCAGCAGGGCGTGCACGGACGCCGCGGACTCCTGCACGCTCTGGTGCTGCGACTCGATCCGCAGATCGGGCGTCTCGGGCTCCTCGTACGGGTCGTCGACGCCGGTCAGCCCGGTCAGCTCACCCGCGGCCTGCTTGGCGTACAGACCCTTCACATCGCGTACGGAGCACACCTCGACCGGGGTCGCCACATGCACCTCGACGTACGCGGTGCCGTTCTCGTCGTGGCGCTTGCGCACCGCGTCGCGGCTGTCCGCGTAGGGGGCGATCACCGGGACGAGCGCCTTGACGCCGTTGCGGGCCAGCAGCTCGGCGACGAATCCGATGCGCTGCACGTTGGTGTGCCGGTCCTCGCGGCTGAAGCCGAGGCCCGCCGAGATGAACTCGCGGATCTCGTCGCCGTCGAGCACCTCGACGAGGTGGCCCTCCTCGCGCAGCCGGGCGGCCAGCTCGTACGCGATGGTGGTCTTGCCGGCACTCGGCAGACCCGTGAGCCAGACGGTGGCTCCGGTCGTCACGTTGTTCTCCTGGTTCGTCGAATGAGTCGTCTGGGTCGTCTGGGGCGTCGCATGGGCCGTCGTCGAAAGCCCGGTGGCCGTCATCCGTGCAGTCCGCACTCGGTCTTGGCCCGCCCGGCCCAGCGGCCGGCGCGCGCGTCCTCGCCCTCGAGGACCCGGCGGGTGCAGGGAGCGCAGCCGACGGAGGTGTAGCCGTCCATCAGCAGCGGGTTGGTCAGGACCCCGTGTTCGGCGACGTAGGCGTCCACGTCGTCCTGGGTCCAGCGGGCGATCGGGGAGATCTTGACCTTCTGCCGCTTCTCGTCCCAGCCGACGACCGGGGTGTTCGCCCGGGTCTCCGACTCGTCGCGGCGCAGCCCGGTCGCCCAGGCGGCGTAGTTCTTCAGGCCCCGCTCCAGCGGCTGGACCTTGCGGAGCTTGCAGCACAGGTCGGGGTCGCGGTCATGCAGCCTGGGGCCGTACTCGGCGTCCTGCTCGGCGACGGTCTGGCGCGGGGTGAGGGTGATGACGTTGACGTCCATGACGGCCTCGACCGCGTCCCGGGTGCCGATGGTCTCCGGGAAGTGGTAGCCGGTGTCGAGGAAGACGACGTCGACGCCCTTCTGGACGCGGGACGCCAGATGGGCCACCACCGCGTCCTCCATGGAGGAGGTCACGCAGAAGCCCTTGCCGAAGGTGTCCACCGCCCACTGGAGGATCTCCAGGGCGGAGGCGTCTTCGAGGTCCCGGCCGGCCTGCTCGGCCAGCGCCTTCAACTCCTCGGTCGTTCGCTCTTCCTGAGCGGTGGTCATATCTGTTCCCCTCCAGCTTCGGAGTGCTTCAGCCCCCGGGCGAGCAGCCCGAGGAACTTCAGCTGGAATGCGCGGTTGCAGGCCGCGCATTCCCAGGCGCCGTGGCCCTCGTCGCTCGGACGCAGGTCCTCGTCGCCGCAGTAGGGGCAGTAGAAGGGGGCGGCCCGCTCGCTCATGAGAGGGCCTCCTCGCTGGCTCGGGCCGCCCAGGTGGCGAACCGCTCGCCGTCCTCGCGCTCCGCCTGGAAGCGCTTGAGCACCCGCTCGACGTAGTCCGGCAGCTCCTCCGAGGTCACCTTGAGACCGCGGACCTTGCGGCCGAACCCGGCCTCCAGGCCGAGCGCGCCGCCCAGGTGCACCTGGTAGCCCTCGACCTGCTCGCCCTGGTCGTTCAGGACCAGCTGGCCCTTGAGACCGATGTCCGCGACCTGGATACGGGCGCAGGCGTTGGGGCAGCCGTTGAGGTTGATGGTGAGCGGCTCGTCGAACTCCGGCAGGCGGCGCTCCAGCTCGTCGATGAGCGAGCTGCCGCGCTGCTTGGTCTCGACGATCGCGAGCTTGCAGTACTCGATGCCGGTGCAGGCCATGGTGCCGCGCCGGAACGAGGACGGCCGGGCGGTCAGGTCCAGCGCCTCCAGGGCCTCGACCAGCGACTCGACCTGTGCCTCCGTGACATCCAGGATGATCATCTTCTGCTCGACGGTGGTCCGCACCCGGCCCGAGCCGTGCGCCTCGGCGAGGTCCGCGATCTTCGCCAGGGTGGCGCCGTCCACCCGGCCGACGCGCGGGGCGAACCCGACGTAGAAGTTGCCGTCCTGCTGCCGGTGCACACCGACGTGGTCCCGCCAGCGGGACACGGGCTCGGCGGGCGCGGGGCCGTCGACGAGCGCGCGCTTGAGGTACTCGTCCTCCAGCACCTGGCGGAACTTCTCCGCGCCCCAGTCGGCGACCAGGAACTTCAGGCGGGCGCGGGTGCGCAGCCGCCGGTAGCCGTAGTCCCGGAAGATGCCGATCACGCCGGCCCAGACGTCCGGAACCTCGTTCAGCGGCACCCAGGCGCCGAGCCGGACGCCGATCTTCGGGTTGGTGGACAGGCCGCCGCCCACCCACAGGTCGAAGCCCGGGCCGTGCTCGGGGTGCTCGACACCGACGAACGCGATGTCGTTGATCTCGTGCACCACGTCCAGCAGCGGCGAGCCGGAGATCGCGGACTTGAACTTGCGCGGCAGGTTGGAGAACTCCTTGCTGCCGATGTACCGCTCGTGGATCTCGTCGATCGCCCAGCTGCCGTCGATGATCTCGTCCTCGGCGATGCCGGCGACCGGCGAGCCGATGACGACGCGCGGGGTGTCGCCGCACGCCTCGGTGGTGGACAGGCCGACCGCCTCGAGACGGTTCCAGATCTCGGGAACGTCCTCGATGCGGATCCAGTGCAGCTGGATGTTCTGCCGGTCGGTGACGTCCGCGCTGCCCCGGGCGAACTCCTGCGAGATCTCGCCGATCACCCGCAGCTGCTGCGTGGTCAGCCGGCCGCCGTCGATCCGCACCCGCAGCATGAAGTACTTGTCGTCCAGCTCCTCCGGCTCCAGGATCGCGGTCTTGCCGCCGTCGATGCCGGGCTTGCGCTGGGTGTACAGGCCCCACCAGCGCATACGTCCGCGCAGGTCATTGGGGTCGATGGAGTCGAAGCCGCGCTTGGAGTAGATCGTCTCAATGCGTGTCCGCACATTGAGACCGTCGTCGTCCTTCTTGAACTGTTCGTTGCCGTTGAGCGGGGTGTAGTGACCCATAGCCCACTGACCCTCGCCGCGGTGACGGCTCACCTTGCGGCGGGGCGCGGAGGCGGCAGGGTTCTGCGGGGTGGCGGCCATGGCGATATACGTCCTTCAGACAGCGGGGAAGCGGCTCTGACCTGCGCCTGCGGGCGCACGGGGGCATGTCTGCGCGACACTGCGCAAGGGGAGGTCTGGACAGGGAAGCGCGACGGTGCTGTGCTCTCAGCCCGTCGGACAGATGGCGCTGGACATGCGGCCGAGGTCGACGTGCCGCCGACTCACCAAGGCAATCCCAGTTCCAGACATGACGGAAGCGTGTCACGCGGATCTCCGGCCAGTCCACCATCGTCCGCGATTCGGACTAATCTATTCTGAATACTGAGACAGAGTGTTGTGGGTCACGCCCCGTTCCGCGCGGTGGTGTGCGCGGTGGCGTGCGCGCCGGGCCACGGTCCGGGCGCCGATACGTCCGGTTCCTCCGTGGCCTTCGTGTCGAAGAGGCGGAACCCCCGGCGCTGGTAGTTCGCCATCGCGTGCTCGCCGTCCAGACTGCAGGTGTGCACCCACACCCGCTTCGTCGGCGGCCGTCCGGCCCACCGCTCCGCGAGGTCCCAGGCCCGCGCGACGCCGTACGAGAGCAGGTGGCCGCCGATCCGCCGGCCCCGGAACGCCGGGATCAGACCGAAGTAGGCGATCTCCACCGCCCCGTCGTCCTGCGGGTCGAGCTCGATGTAGCCCGCCGGGGTGCCCCGGTCGTATGCGACCCAGGTCTCCACGCCCGGCTTCCCCAGGTGCTGCTGCCAGCGGGCGTGGCTCCAGCCCAGCCGGTCGGTCCAGCGGACGTCGCCGCCGACCGAGGCGTACAGGAAGCGGCTGAACTCGGGCGAGGGGACCTCGGAGCGGACGATCCCGACCGAGTCCCCGTCCGGGGCGGCGGCGGGCAGGAGGTCGGCCGGGGAGGTCTGCTCCAGCCACCAGGTGGTGACGACGATGCTGCTCATGGGGCCAGGCAATCATCCCGGCCCCGGAGATGTCGACAGCCGTCGCACCACCCGACCTGCCGGCGGCTGCCGGGCGACGCGCCGGCAGCCGCTATCGGAGCGAGGCGTCTATCGAGCTCAGCGGGACCGAGAACAGCATGCGGTCCGTGACCGACCACACCTCGCCCGTGTCGGATGCGTAGGAGAGCGAGCCGGTGCCCTCGCCCCAGCAGCGGTGCGAGGTGTCCGAGCCGCAGCCTGCCGCCCGGGCGCCCTTGGTGTCCTGCCGCCACAGGCTGCCGTGCCCGTCCATGGCGCCGGGCAGGTGGCCGACGTACCACTCGGAGTCCGTGGCGCCCGGCGGCCGGTACGACAGGACGCCCCGGATCTCCGAGGCCCCGGTCCGGTACGCCTCGACCGCGTCCGCCCGGCCGTGGGCGTCCGTGGCCAGCAGGCCGGCCCGCCGGGGGTTCTCGTCGAACGCGTACCGCCACAGCCGGGCGTGCTGATCGCTGTCGGCGGGCGTCCACTCGCCGAGGACCAGGCTGTCCGGAGCCGTCCCGCGGTCCACGGAGAGCGCGCTCGGACAGGGCGCGCCGGTCCGGGAGCAGGCTCCGGCGGTGAAGCGGTACGAGCCGACGGCGGGCATCACGTACCGGAAGCCGTCGGCCGACCAGCCGCCGGCCACCCGGCCGATCGCCTCGGTCAGCACCGAGGTGCGCTGGATCCGGTTGAGGTCGTAGACGTAGAGCGCGTCGGCACTGCCCTGGACGGTGGTGACCAGGAGCTTGTCCTCGTACCAGGCCATGCCGGAGATCTGCGAGGTCAGGCCCCGGTAGGTGCTGCCGTCGGCGCTGGGCACGGTCAGCAGGACCCAGGTGTAGGAGGGGTGGGCGGGGTTGTTCGCGTTGATCACCGCGACCCTGGCCAGGCCCCGGGAGTCGGCGGGGCCGGTGGAGGTGCTGTGCGTCCAGCCGGCCAGGACGACCCGGTTGGCGCCCCACATACCGTCGTCGTCCGCGTCCGAGGAGGTGGTCACCGAGGCCGGCTGCCAGTCGTCGGTGAGGGTGTCGGTGGGGTCCCAGCAGTACGCCTCGGCGGCGGCCGGGGTGACCGGCAGCGAGTCCCGGTCGTCGGAGTCGCAGTCGGCCGCCTGGCGCAGGCTGTGGTCGGCCTCGGCCAGGACGTCGGTGACCCTGACCGTGCCGCCCATCGCCGAGGCGAGCCGGTCCAGTGAGCGCTGCGGTACGAGGTGCTCCCGGAGCTGCAGCCGGGCGGTGTCGGCGGTGGAGGTCAGGGGCTTCAGCGCGCCGGGGTCCTCGGCGACCGTGGCCTGCGAGGCGCTGACGATGGTGGCCGTCGCGGTGAGCGCCAGCGCGGTCCCGGCCAGGGCAGCGCGCAGGGCCGCACCCCGTCTGCGCCGCCGGTGTCTGCCGCGATGCTTCATCTGTCCTCCCGAGGCGGGCCAACTGCGCTTGGTGGTCCGAGCGTTGACCAAGAAGCAGGTGGGGAGACCCGTAACGGGATGCTACGGCAGTCGGCGGCGCCGTACCTCGAAGACCCCGCAAATATGCGGAAGATACCTCCTTGCATGCCCCGGATGCGTTAAATATGTCCGGGCGTCCGCCCCGCCGTCACCGCCGGGGCGGTCGAGTACGGCAGCAGGTCGTGCGGGTCGTCGGGGAGCAGCACCTCGATCTCGGCGTCCTCGCGGTAGCGGTACGGCCGGTGTTCGAGAAGTGCCCCGAGATACCGCCGGATCCTGGACATCTCGGCGCGTACGGTCACGGTCCGCGAGGCGTCCCCGAAGACGTCCTCGGCCAGCCCGGCCGCACTGCGCCCGGCGCGCCGCACCGCCAGCAGGTACAGCAACTCGGCGTGCCGGGGGCTGAGTTCACGGGACCACGAGCCCGTGCCGCCGCCGACCGTCACCGAGGGCCGGCGCGGCCGGGCCAGGTCGAGCACCAGCCGGCCGCCGCCCGCCGGCGCCGGCTCCTCCACCGCCCGCAGCAGCCAGCCCCCGGCCAGCGGCTCCACCGCGCACAGCCCGAGCGCGGGCAGCCAGCGGCGGCCCGGCGACAGCGACTTGGGCAGCGCGAGCCGCCGTGGATACGGCATGCCGGTGACCGCGGCGGTCCAGCCTTCGGCGTCCACCGCCAGCGCCCGCCCGCCGAGCCGGGCCAGCACCGGCGCCGCGACCGCCCGCAGCCGCTCCAGCGCGTCCAGATGCAGCTCCCGCAGCCGGGCCTCGGCGAGCTTCGCCACCGAGCTCACCCAGGCCAGGGTGGCCGGATGCATGGTCTCCAGCGGGCCGCTGACGTCCACCACGCCGAGCAGGCTGCCGTCCCTGGGGTCGGTGATCGGGGCGCCGGAGCACGTCCAGGAGACGTGCGAGCGCACGAAGTGCTCGGCGGCGAACACCTGCACGGGCCTGCGCACCACCGCCGGGGTGCCGACGCCGTTGGTCCCGACGACGTCTTCGCGCCAGTCGGCGCCGAGTTCGAAGCCCAGGCCGTCCGCCTTGCGCAGCACCGGCGACGAACCCTCCCGCCACAGCACCCGGCCGTCGGCGTCCGCCACCACCATGATGTGCTGGGCGACGTCCGCGACCGAAAGCAGCCCCTCGCGCAGGACCGGCAGCACGTCCTTGAGGGGTGACTCCTCGCGTCTGCGCCGGACTTCGTCGGCGGACAGCAGCCCGGAACGGAAGTCGTGGTCGGGGTCGACACCGCTGCGCAGCATCCGTCCCCAGGACTGTTCGATCACCGGCCGGGGCGCGACCCGCCCACGCTGTCCGGCGAGTCTGGCCTCGCGCACCTCGTTCAGTACCCGCGCCGCCTGCGCCGCGTCCTTCGCGGCGAGTCGCGCCACGTCCATCGGCGGGTTCCCCACTGAGGTCCTCCCGGATACGCCTCGAAAAAGGCATCGATGAGTCGCTGTCAAGTCGTCCGGGCGGCGGTTTCCGGTCCGACTGCGCGTCTCATACTGCCGTTTTCCGGTGCCGGAGGCACACAGTCCACACACAGTCACCGATATGTTGCAACCCCTTGCAACCCTGGTGAACGGGCCGGGGGTGGCCGAAACTTGAGCGGACGCCGCGGCGTCGGAGGCCTGACATGGGCCGAAGAGGCGGGGGTGGTGCCGTGTCGGCGCAGCACCACCCCTGCCGCTTGGTGGGGGGGCCGTTCGCAGCAGGGGGTGCGGCTTGCGGTGCGTTGGCGGCTGACGGTTGTGTCGGGCTGGTCGCGCCCACGCGGCGGAGCCGCATATCGATACAGCCCCGCGCCCCTTTAGGCAGGGCAAGTCCCGGATCTCAGAAGGTCACCCGGGATCGGTCCACCACCGCTGTGAGGTCCAGGCTGCTCGGCAGGGTGCCGAAGCTTGAACCCCAGTCGTTGCCCAGGCGGGATGCGCAGAAGGCGTCGGCTACTTCCGGCGGGGCGAAGCGGACCAGTAGGGAGCCCTGGAGGACCGTTGCCAGGCGTTCCACGAGGCGTCGTGCGCGGGCCTCCATGCCCTCCAGGTCGGCCAGTTCGGAGAAGAGGTCCTTGACCGCGCGGTCCAGGCGGTGGTCGGCGCCGTGGGCGCGGCCGATCTCCTGGAGGTAGGCGTCCAGGGCGCCGGGTTCGCGTTGCAGTGCGCGCAGCGCGTCCAGGGCCTGGATGTTGCCGGCGCCCTCCCAGACGGAGTTGAGCGGGGACTCGCGGACCAGCCGGGGCAGTCCCGACTCCTCCACGTAGCCGTTGCCGCCCAGGCACTCCGCGGCCTCCACGACCAGCGGCGCGCAGCGCTTGGTCACCCAGTACTTGGCGGCCGGCAGCGCCAGCCGCAGCAGGGCCTGTTCGGACTCGCTCCCGTCGTCGTAGGCGGCGGCCAGTCGCAGCGCGAGGGTGGTCGCGGCCTCCGACTCGATCGCGAGGTCGGCCAGCACGTTGCGCATCAGCGGCTTGTCGGCCAGCCGCCCGCCGAACGCCTCGCGGTGCGTGGCGTGGTGCACGGCCTGCGCCACCGCCTGCCGCATCAGCCCCGCCGAGCCCAGCACGCAGTCGAGCCGGGTCGCGGCGACCATCTCGATGATGGTCCGCACCCCGCGCCCCTCCTCGCCCACCCGCCGCGCCCAGGTCCCGTCGAACTCGACCTCGGCGGACGCGTTGGACCGGTTGCCGAGCTTGTCCTTGAGGCGCTGGAGGAGGAAGGCGTTGCGGGTGCCGTCCGCGAGGACGCGCGGCACGAGAAAACAGGTGAGGCCGTCCGGCGCCTGGGCCAGCACCAGGAAGCCGTCCGACATCGGCGCCGAGCAGAACCACTTGTGCCCGGTGAGGGCGTACGTCCCGGCCTCGGCGAGCGGGGCCGCGGTGGTCGTGTTCGCCCGTACGTCGCTGCCGCCCTGCTTCTCCGTCATGCCCATGCCGAACAGGGCGCCGGCCTTCCGCTCGGCGGGCCGCAGCCCACGGTCGTACACCGTGGACGTCAGCAGCGGCTCCCACACGGCCGCCAGCTCCGGGTCGGTGCGCAGCGCGGGCACCGCCGCGTTCGTCATCGACAGCGGGCAGCAGTTGCCGGCCTCCACCTGGGTCCAGACCAGGAACGCGGCGGCGCGCCGGACGTGCCCGGACGGCCGTACCCAGCCGGTGGTCAGGCCCGCGCCGACGCCTTTGCCGAGCAGCCGGTGCCAGGCGGGATGGAACTCGACCTCGTCGATCCGGTGGCCGTAGCGGTCGTGGGTGCGTAGCCGCGGCGGGTGCTCGTTCGCCTGCGCCCCCCACTCCTGCACCTGCGCCGAGCCGGCCGAGGCGCCGATCCCCGACAGCTCGGCGCGCACCTCGTCGAGCAGCTCGGGGTCGGTGTGCCGCTCGACGGCCTCGACGAGGGCCCGGTCGGCGGCGAAGAGGTCGTACCCGACCAGCGGGGGCGGCTGGTTGTGCACGGTATGGGTGGTGTTGCCTGCCATGTCTGTGAACCTACCCGGGGCGGCGGCGTTGGTCTCCAGCCTGACACAACGGCCCCGCTCATCGCGTCCGCCCCGGCCAGGGCCCCGTGAGGTGAGGACGGCCCCGGACGGCGGATACCGTTAGGGCGTGCAGCCAGCAAGCGATACCCCCGAGCGGCCCTCCGGCCGGCTCCACCGGGCCAGAGCCCTCTACCGGAACGTCTCCAAGCGCAGGACCGCCTGGCTGCTGCTCAAGGACACCGTCAATTCCTGCATGGAGTACCGCATCCTCGGCCTCGCCGCCGAGGCCGCCTTCTTCACCCTGCTGTCCGTCCCGCCGCTGCTGCTCAGCCTCATCGGACTGCT
The DNA here is from genome assembly GCF_053611985.1 of Streptomyces sp. NPDC054770. Lineage (NCBI taxonomy): Bacteria > Bacillati > Actinomycetota > Actinomycetes > Kitasatosporales > Streptomycetaceae > Streptomyces > Streptomyces sp. NPDC054770. Next base: position 192,516 of record NZ_JBSHBL010000009.1, on the reverse strand, counting down.
CGGCTACGTAGACGACTGGACCGGCGCCCACACCATCGCCAGCCTGGAGACCAACCTCCTGGCCGCCTCCCGCACGGTCCTGTCCGACAAGGGCGTGAAGGAGATCGCGGAGCCGATCCTGCACGACGTGGTGCGGGGCGGCCGCCCCGACGTGATCTCCATCGGCTTCCTGTTCGCCCTGTGGTCGGGCTCCCGCGCGGTGAACGTCTTCATCGACACGATCACCGTGATGTACGGCCTCGACGGCGTCCGGGGCATCGTGAAGACCCGGATCGTCTCCTTCCTGCTCTTCATCGCCGGGCTGCTGATCGGCTCGGTCGCGCTGCCGCTGATGGTGGCCGGGCCGGACGCGGTGGTCGGGATCGTGCCCTGGTCGGAGACGCTCGTACAGGTCCTGTACTGGCCGGTCGTGATCGTCCTGTCCATCGTCTTCCTGACCACGCTCTACCACGTCTCCGTGCCGGTGCGCTCCCCGTGGATCGAGGACGTGCCCGGCGCCCTGGTCGCCCTGGCCATGTGGGTCCTCGGCAGCTTCCTGCTGCGCATCTACCTGACCAACACCATCGAGGGCGCGACGATCTACGGCTCGCTGGCCGCGTCCGTCGCCGTGCTCCTGTGGATCGGCGTGGCCGCCTTCGCCGTGCTGGTCGGCGCCGCCGTGAACGCGGCGATCGACCGGGTCTGGCCGGCCGCCGCGACGGCCGCGGCGCGCGCCGCCAACGAGCGGCTGCGGGAGGCCCAGGTCGCCGAGTACGTGGCCCGTGCGGCCGCGGCCCGGGAGGCCGATCCCGGGGACCCCGACGACCCAGACATGCCGTCGGAGTTCCCGGAGCGCTGGTCCCGGTTCCTGCCGCCGGAGGACGTCACGGCGCGGCTGCGGGCGCATGTGAAGAGCAGCCATCCGCCCCACAAGCCGGAGAGCCGCTGAGGGAGGGTTCCGCCGACGGGGTGCGGTCGTGGCCGGGCGCGGGCTCGTCGTGGTTGCTCGTGCAGTTCCCCGTGTCCCTTCGGGGGCGCGTCTACGCTGGCGTATGTGTACGAGGAGCGGGCGTCGCGGCTGGCCGGGGCGGTCGTCTGGGTGAACACCCCGGGCGGCGCCGGGCGGGTGCTGCCCGACGGGTGTATGGATCTGCTCTGGCACGACGGGCGGCTGCTGGTCGCCGGGCCCGATACGCGTGCCTACGTCACCGAGGGCGGCGAAGGCGTGTGGGTGGGGCTGCGTTTCTACCCCGGTACCGCGCCTGCCCTCCTCGGCGTGCCGGCGTACGCACTGCTCGATGAGCGGGTCGAGCTCAGTGACCTGTGGCCGGCCGCCGACGTGCGGCGGCTGCGGGACCGGGTCGGAGCGGCGGCCGATCCCGCCGCCGCGCTGGAGGAGATCGCGCTGGATCGGGCCCTGCCGTCCGACCCCTCGCTGCGGCTGCTCGTCGAAGCCCTGGACGCAGGGCGTCCGGTGGCGGCCGTGGCCGACGAACTCGGTCTAGGCGCCCGCCGGTTGCATCGGCGCAGTCGTGCCGCCTTCGGCTACGGGCCCAAGACGCTGGCCCGGGTGCTCCGGATGCAGCGGGCGCTCGCGCTCGCCCGGGCCGGGGTTCCGCTCGTCGAGACCGCGGTCCGCGCCGGGTACGCGGATCAGCCTCATCTCGCCCGGGACGTACGGGAGTTGGCGGGCCTGCCGCTGACCGGGCTACTCGGCGGGTAGCGGGGCGAACAGGTCGACGCCGTTGCCGTCGGGGTCGTGCACCGTGGCGTAGCGCTGGCCCCAGAACGCGTCCCACGGCTTGAGTTCGCCGTGGTACCCGGCGCCCACCAGCTCGTCGTAGAGCGCGTCGACCTCGGCGGGTGACCCGCAGCGGAAGGCGAGCGCCGCCCGGCCGCCCTCGGCCGGTGGTTTCCAGGCCGGGTGGAAGGAGCGGATCGTCTCCTCCGTGTCCAGGGCGAGAGTGAGCCCGCCCGGCAACTCGGCCTCGACGTGCGGCTGTTCCCCGGCGTCGGGCGGAAAGGCCAGGCCGAGGCGGCGGTAGAAGGCCAGGGACGCGGCCAGGTCGGAGGTGACGAGACCTAGAACGGCGAATCGTGGAGTCATGCCGTCACCGTAGGCGGGGTCCGGCGGAGGAGTCTTGAAGGAATCGGACACCTCCGGCAGTGGGGGAGAGGGGGAGGGGGAGGGGGAGAGAAAAATCGGTGCCCTGTGGAACAGCTGTGCGGCACGATGGGTGCATGATCCGTGCCGTGCGCGCCCTGCCGCCCCTGCTCCTCGCCGCCGCCCTGCTCACCGGCTGCGGAACCGAGAAGGCGGGCTCCGGAGCCTCCGGCACCCCCGCCGACTCCACCGCCCCCGCCGACCAGGCCGAACTGGCCGCCAAGGCAAAGGCGTTGGGAATCGCCCCGGAACTGGTCTACGTCACCGACGCGGCGGGCTTCACCCTCGCCCAGCAGTCCGTCGGCGTGCAGGGCGACGACGGCTTCTCCGCCGCGTACACGGACCGGACCGGTGCCGTCATCCACCTCTACACCGACCGGCCGCGCAATGCCGGACAGCACAAGTACGAGGTGGCGAAGAAGGACTGCGTGGTGTGGCTGGAGGGCGAGGGCGGGACCTCCGACGCGATGCTGGGCAAGGCGCTGCGCGCCGTCCACCGCCCCACCGCCGGCGAACTCGCCACCCTGCTGCCCACGCCCGACCCGGCGTTCACCGACGACCAGCCCGTGCAGCGCGGCGACCTGCCGACCAACGGGGACGGCGGCCCGCCCGACAACAGCGTGCCGACGCCCGGCCTCTGAGCCGGCCACCGAGGACCCGGCGCCGGCCCGGTGCCGGGAGCAGGGGGCCGGACGGGTGTTTTGCGCAGCCCTCGGTCACGCCCGTCAGCGGCACCGGGATTCCGGCTTCCCGGCCCACCTGTACGGGGGTTCGCCTGGGCCGCACGGCTGGTCCAGTGACGTTTCTCCGGTGAACCGGATCCGCCATTGGGGTGAGTAAAGGTCGCGCACGGAGATAGTCACGTGCGTATCTAGAGATGCTCTTGTCTTGGCAAAGGGCTAAAGGGCTGTCGAGACGCGGAGGCCGATCGTGCCGCCGCGCCACCCACCCACAGGAGGAGCCGGACCTTGACTTACGGGAAGAAGCTGCGCAAGCAGATCGCCGGGCCGGGGACCACCCCGCTGATCGGCGTCTACGACATGTATTCGGCGTCGATCGCGGCCAAACACTACGACGGGATGTTCGTGTCGGGGTTCGGCTTCGCCGCCTCGTACTACGGCCTGCCGGACATCGGGTTCATCGCCTGGCCCGACATGGTGGCCTTCGTCCAGCGGTTGCGGGGCGCGTTCCCGCACCACCATCTCCTCGTCGACATCGACGACGGGTACGTCGACCCCGAGGTCGCCTGCCACGTCGTGGAGGGACTGGAGCGGATCGGTGCCTCCGGGGTGATCCTGGAGGACCAGAAGCGGCCGCGCCGCTGCGGGCACGCCGACGGCAAGCAGGTGCTGCCCCTGGAGGAGTACCTGGACAAGCTGGAGAAGGTCCTGGAGACCCGTCAGGACCTGGTCGTGGTGGCCCGTACGGACGCCACCGACGAGCACGACATCCTGCACCGCGCGGAGCGGCTCGCCGCCACCGACGCCGACGTGATCCTCGTCGACGGGGTGCGCAGCGAGGAGTGGATCCGCCGGATCCGCAAGGTCGTCGGCGACAAGCCGCTGCTCTTCAACCAGATCGCCGGCGGCAAGTCGCCCCGTCTCTCGCTCACCGAGCTGGACGACCTCGGCGTCGATGTCGCGATCTACTCCACGCCCTGTCTGTTCGCCGCGCACGAGGCGATGGACTCGGCGCTGAGCGAGCTGAAGTCCGCCGACGGCCGGCTGCCGTCGGTCGACGCGGCCAGTGGCATCGGCGTCAAGGCCTCCACCACCCTGCTGGAGCGCAACATCGCCCGGGAGCGGCTCGACGAGCCCGAGGGCGTGGGCGTGTGACGAACACGGGGGTGCGGCTGCGGGCGGCCGTGGTGGTCGCCGCAGCCCTGCTGGGCGGGGCCGCGGCACCGGCCTGTGCGGGCGGGAGCCTGATCACCGTGCTCGACAACTCCAACGCGGACTCCATCCTGGAGGTGGATCGCACGGCCAACATCCAGGCCGGGAGAGGGACGGCCGGCAGCGACCACGACGGCAGCGCCGTGGACGCGATCCAGGCAATGCTCGGCGAGCCGCGTCAGAACGACGACGACTGAGTGGCCGGCCGGACCGGCCGCACGAGCCGGACGGGCCGGATCGGCCGGTGGGGAGCTGCGGGACCGTTGTGGCTGGTCGCGCAGTTCCCCACCGCCCCTCTGGGGCGCCTCAGTCCTCGGTCAGGTCCGGCTGGCCGTTCTCGTCCAGTTCCACGTCCTCCTTCGGGTCGTGCTCGTCGGTCGGGGCGGCGGCCACCACGGCGTGGTGCCGGGCCGGGGCGACCGTCAGGGTCGTGGCCCGGGCGGTGCCCAGGGCCGTGGTCACGGCGGCTGCGGTCAGAGCGCAGGCCGCAGCGGTGCGCAGGGTGAGTTTCATGCCCGGGAAACGATCTTGAAAGAGGTGCGGTCACCCTCGTAGGGCCGAACGGGCCGCCGGGGCCGCCGTACTCGCCCGCACCACCAGCCTGGTCGACAGCTCCGTCCGGGTGCCCTCCGGGCGGTCCCCGTGCATCAGTCGTACCAGCAGCCGCAGCGCCGTCGCCGCCATCTCCGACAGGGGCTGGCGGACCGTGGTCAGCGCCGGGGTCCCCCAGCGCGCCTCGGGCAGATCGTCGAAGCCGACCACGCTGATGTCCGCCGGCACCCGCAGCCCGCGCTCGGCCAGCGCCGCGTACACCCCGAGCGCCATCCGGTCCGAGCAGACGAACACGGCGGTCGGCGGCTCCGGCAGGTCGAGCAGCTCGTGCATGCGCTGCCGGGCCGCGTCCTCGTCGAAACCCGCGTGCCGGACGTACTCGCCCCGATGGCGCAGCCCCGCCGAGGCGAGCGCCGAGCGGTAGCCGGCCACCCGGGCGCCGCTGCACAGCCGGCGCCGGTTGCCCGCGATCACCGCGATCCTCTCGTGGCCGAGGGCCACCAGGTGCTCGGTCGCGGTGACCCCGCCCTGCCAGTTCGCCGCCCCGACGGAGACCGCGCCCGCCGGGGGCTCGTGGACCGGGTCGATCAGTACGTACGGGATCCGGTGGTGGTCCAGCCAGGCGTACTGCGCCTGGGTCAGCTCGGCCAGATTGAACAGCACGCCGGAGGAACCGCGTGCGGTGAGCCTGTCCAGCCAGCCGCGCTCCGGCCGGCCGGCCCGCGTCCTGGCCAGCCCCGTCGACACGACGACCTCCAGACCCGCCTCGTACGCCGCCTCCTCCACCCCGTGCAGCACCGCGCCCGACCACGAGCTGTCCAGCGACTGCACGACCAGGTCGATCAGCGCGGGGGCCTTGGTCGCGTCGAACCGCGGTCTGCGGACGTAGCCGAGGCGTTCGAGTGCCTCGGTGACCCGGCGGCGGGTCTCGGGGGCCACGTCGTCACGGCCGTTCACCACCTTCGACGCGGTCGGTACGGAGACGCCCGCCTCGCGGGCCACCACCGCCAGTGTCGGACCGGCCGCCGCGATGCTCGTGCCCCCGGCACGGACCATGGGGAACCCGCCTCTCCGGCCCGCCTTTGGGCCAACGAAAGTAACGAAAGTTGCGACCAACGCTGCTTCCGCGGTCTGCGTGCAAGCCGTGCAGTAAGCGCTTCCTACGATAGGTGCGCGTCAACACGGCGTGAAGACCTGGGAAATCGCCAGATCATCGGCGGCGCGGCTTTCGAAACTTCGAACAGGGAGGCGGGGCTAAACGGGGGTGCAGATGACCCGGAAATCGGTGAAGTCGGCGGTGAAGGAGGCGTCGACGAGGTCCACGGCGTGGATCGCGGCCATTGCTCCGGTGAAGCGGAGGCGGCTGCCGTGGTCGTCGGAGAGGCGGGTGAAGTCGAGGGGCGGGCCGATGGGGGAGCGGGTGTCTTCGAGGAGGTGCCAGAACTGGGCCTCGGTGCGGTCGACTGTGACGCCGAGGGTGAGGGGGGTGCCCGCGTCGACTTCCTGTACGGCTGCGCGGCGGGTCTCGTTCTCGTCGCGGGTGGTCAGGGCGAGGACGGTTCGGCCGGTGTGCTGCCACTGCTGGCCGTGTTGGGATTCGCCTTCCGGCTCCGCCCAGGTGAGGTCAAGGGCGTAGTAGGCCGAGGTGTTGTACCAGAGGAGCAGGCCGGCGGACTGGGTGAAGGTGGAGGGGGTTGCCTGGAGGGTCACCTGGGCCTCGGTGTGGTGTTCGGTGATGCGGTGGGCCAGGAGGTGGTGGGACCAGAGGGAGTCGGGGCCGTGGTGGCCGCGGAGGCGTAGCCAGCCGGGGCGGGTGGTGGGGTCGATCCAGGAGGGGAGGGCTGGGGAGCGGAGGGTGTAGTAAGGGGGTGCGTTGTCGGGTGCGTTGTCGTCTACGGGCGGGTGGGGGCTTCTCGCGCAGTTCCCCGCGCCCCTGAAAGCAGGGGGTTCCGCGTCTGGCACCTCGACTGTGACCGTCGGACGGGCGTCTCCGTGCCGGAGTCTCGGCCAGCCCGCCTCGTCCCACGTCACCGCCTGGATCGCCGTCTCCCGGCCGAGCGGGCAGCGTGGGCCTTCCGGCGTCTTCAGGGGGCGCGCTGTCAGGTGGCTCAGGAACCACTTGCCGTCCGGTGTCTCCACCAACTCCGCGTGTCCCGCCTTCTGCAACGGCCACTCGGGGTCGTCCCGCGTCGTCAGCAGGGGGCGTTCGTCGAGTTCGTAGGGGCCGGTGAGGTCGCGGCTGCGGGCCACCCGTACGCCGTGCTCGAAGCCCGTGCCGCCCTCCGCCAGGACCAGGACGTACCAGCCGTCGCGCTTCAGCAGCTTCGGTCCCTCGATCAACCGGTCGTGCTGGAGCAGGAGTTGAGTGGTGCCGACGGGGGTGAGCGTCTCCCGGTCGAGTTCCGTGACGACGATGCCCGCGAAGCGCCGGCCGCCCGGGCGGTGGTCGTTCTGGAGGTTGAGGAGCCAGAGCCGGCCGTCCTCGTGGTGGAGGGCGGGGTCGAAGCCGTGGCTCGGGACGCGGCGCGGGGGACTCCAGGGGCCGGACACCTCCGTGGCCGTACTGACGTAGGTGTCCGCGTCGAAGTACGGGGTGCCGACCGAGCGGACGATCGAGTAGACCACCCAGAAGTGCTCGCCGTCCCAGCTCAGGGACGGGGCCCAGATGCCGCCCGAGTCGGGGACGCCGGCCAGGGAGCCGCCGGGGGCCGCGCCCTCGACGTGGCCCGCGTACTCCCAGTGGGCCAGGTCGCGGGAGCGGTGGATCGGGATCGTCGGGAACCACTCGAAGGAGCTGTTGGCGAGGTAGTACCAGTCGCCGGCGCGGACCAGGGAGGGGTCGGGGGCGAAGCCGCGGATCACCGGGTTGTGGAGCTCGGTCACTTGAGTGCTCCCAGGGTGACTCCGGAGCGCCAGTAGCGGCGCATCGCGATCATCATGACGGCCATCGGGACGATGGAGAGCAGGGCGCCGGTGAGCACCAGACCGGTCAGGTCGACGCCGGATTCGAGGCGTTTGCCGGACCAGTTGTACAGGCCCAGGTTGAGGGTCCAGTTCTGCTCGCCGCGGAGCACGGTGAGGGGGAGGAAGAAGGCGTTCCAGGTGTTGACGAAGGCCAGCAGGAAGACCGTCGCACCGCCGGTGGTCATCATGCGCAGGACGATGGAGAAGAAGATGCGCAGTTCGCCCGCGCCGTCGATGCGGGCGGCTTCGAGGAGTTCGTAGGGGATGGTGGCCTCGGTGTAGACCTTCGCCAGGTAGACGCTGAACGGGTTGATCAGGCAGGGGATCAGCATCGCCCAGGGGGTGTCCACCAGGCCGATCTTCGAGAAGAGGAGATAGAGCGGGAGGGTGAGCAGGGCGATCGGGACCAGGAAGGAGCCGACGACGCAGGCGAACACCAGGTTGCGGCCGGGGAATTGGAAGCGTGCGAGGCCGTAGCCGGTGGCGAGGGCGATCAGGGTGCCGCCCAGGGAGCCGACTCCTGCGTAGAGGAAGGAGTTGGCGGTCCAGCGCAGGAAGATGCCGTTCTCGTAGGTGAACAGCTGGTGCAGGTTGGTCCAGAGGTGCCAGCCGGAGAACCAGAGGCCGTTGCTCTGGTAGAGGGCGGTGCGGTCCTTCGTCGCGGCGACGATCAGCCACCAGACCGGGAAGAGGCTGTAGGCGCTGGCCAGGGCCAGTCCGACGAGGAGGAACCGCTGGCCACCTCGTGAACGGGCCGCCGGATCGGGCTTGTTGATGCGGCGGACGGGGTGGGTCCTCGTGCGCTCCTCGGTGAGTGCCATCAGTCCGCCTCCTTCGCGGTAAGCCGGTAGAAGAGGAACGAGGCGACGCCGAGGATCAGGGCCAGCAGCACGGAAAGGGCCGCCGCGTAGTGGTAGTTGCCCGCGTTGAACGCCTGGTTGTAGATCACCATGATCGGGGTGAAACTGTCGCTCACGGTCTGGGGCGTGACGTTCCGGAACAGCGCCGGCTCGTTGAAGATCTGGAGCATCTGGATGATCGACAGCATGCCGGTGAGGACCAACGCCCCCCGGACGTAGGGGACTTTGATGCTCAGGGCGATGCGGCGCTCGGAGGCGCCGTCCAGCCGTGCCGCCTCGAAGAGTTCGCGCGGAACGCCTTGCAGCGCCGAGTAGATGATCACCATGTTGTAGCCGATGCCGTGCCAGGTGAGCAGGTTGCCGATGGACGGCCACACCATCGACGGCGCGAAGAAGTTCCAGTCCAGGCCGAACACCTTGCCCAGCGGGGTGAGCGGGCCGACGTCGGGGCTGTAGAGGTTGATCCAGACGATCGCCGCGACCACGCCCGGGATCATGTACGGCACCAGGAGCAGGATGCGGAAGCGGCCCGCAGCCCGGGACGTCAGCGTGTCCAGGAAGAGCGCGAGGAGCAGGCTGATCAGCAGCATCACGGGAATCTGGACGCAGGCGAACAGGAGTACCCGGAAAACCGAGTCGAGGAACGCCGGGTCCGACAGGCCCTGGCGGTAGTTGGCCAGGCCCGAGAACTCGTCGGTGGTGCCGCCGAGGCCGAGGCCGGAGGACTGCGAGCGGTACAGCGACTCGTAGACGGCGTACCCGATCGGGATCAGGTAGAGGAAGACGAAGCCGAGCTGGAAGGGCACCGTGAAGGCGGCGCCCTTCCAGCGCTGGGAGCGGACCATCCGGGTGCCCGCCTCAGCCCTCTACGCTGATGCCGCGGGACTTCAGGTCGCCGACCGTCCACTGCTGCATGTGCGCCAGGAGATCGGTGACCTTCTGCTGCTTGCTGACCACCTTCGCCCAGCCGCTCTGCAACTCGGTGAACATGGCGGTCCAGTCGGGGCCGAAGGTCCAGTCGGTGGTGACGGTGCTGAGGCTGTCGGTGACGACCTTCTTCGCCGGGTCGTAGTTCGAGCCGAGCAGCTTCTGGGAGATCGCCTCGTCGACGTAGGCGTTGCTGTCGGAGAGGGCGGGCATCACGCCGTTGCCGGTGGTCGGGCTGGCCATCGTCTTCACCGCGCCGGTGTTCGTGGACATCCACAACGCGGCCTCGGCGGCCTGCTGTTGGTGGGCGCACTGCTTGGTGACGAGGGTGACGCTGCCGGTGAGGTTGGTACCGGCCGGGGTCTTGGCGGCCTCGCCGGTGAAGGTGGGCCAGGGGGCGAGGGCCCACTTGCCGAAGGACTTGGTGAAGTTCTGCACCATGCCGGCCATCTGCCAGGTGGAGATCTGCCGGGTCGCGGTGCCGCCGTTGTCGTAGTTGCGCTGTACGGCCGCGTAGTCGGCGAACGACAGCTTGGAGTCGAGGTCGTTGTCGATGATCTGCTGGATCACGCCGGCGGCCTTCAGGGTGCCCGGGTCCTGGAAGTCCACCTTCCAGGAGTTGCCGTCGATGGCGTACCAGTGGGCGCCGGCCTGCATGGCGAGCACTTCGAGGGTGCTGGGGTCCTCGCCGGCGAAGTTGGTGATCTTGACGCCGTGCTTCTTGAGCGTCCTGCCCGCCGCGATGAACTCGTCCCAGGTGGTGGGGGCCTTGAGGCCGTACTTCTGGAAGATGTCCGTGCGGTAGATGGTGAAGTTCGGCGCGGAGCTGGTGGGGACGCCGTACAGCTTGCCCTGCACCTGCGCGGCCGACCAGGAGCCGGAGTTGAACTTGTCCTTGGCCGACCCGACGTACTTGGTGATGTCGGCGAGGGCACCCTGGGCGACCCAACTGGTCACGTACTCGGCGGTGTTCTGCACCAGACAGGGTGCGTTGCCCGCCTTCACCGCGTTGGTGAGCTGCTTCTGCATGGTCAGCTGGTCGGTGACCTTCGTGTACTTCAGCTGGACGTCCTTGTGAGCGGCGTTGAACGCCTTCACCACGGCGTCCTGGCCGTTCGCCCAGCCCCAGAAGGGCAGGGTGACCGGGCCGGAGGCCGCGTCGGAGCCGCCGGAGCCGGAGTCCGATCCGCCGCAGGCGGTGAGCAGACCTGTCAGCGCGAGGCCCGCGATCGCGGCGCGGACCAACCTGGTGGAGTTCATCTGACCGTGTTCCTTCGGAGGTTGGCGCTCTCGGGGAGGAGGGCGGCGGCTCGGCAGTGCCTTAGAAACCGGTTTCCACGGGACAGTAGGACGGTGCGGCCGCTCCCAGCAAGGGGTATGAGTCGGAATCTTTCGATGTGCGGTCGGTCGAACGGTCCGTGAGCAGCAACCGGTAGGCATGAACAACCGGTTGCCGCCGAACGGTTTTCGAAAGTTCGCCGCGCCTCTTGACGACGCTCCCGTACGGGTTGAATCTCTCCTCACCGCTCATAGCAACCGGTTGCCAACCGAGCCGACATCCGGTCACCTCCTTCCAGAGAGTGGGTAGTTCATGCAGACGCACGCCCGTGCCCCGGTCAGCCGGCGCCGTTTCCTCGCCCTGTCGGCGGCGGGTGCCGCGGCCGGTGCCGCGTCGCTCGGCGGCTGTGCGCTCCAGGTGTCCACCGGGGTCAGCAGCTCGGGCGAGACCGTCACCATGATGGTCAAGGCCGACGACCTCACCCCTGACCTGGTCAAGCAGGCCAAGCAGGACACCGGCGTCACGATCAAGCGGGTGGACTACGACATCACCAAGCTGATCGCGATGCTCACCAGCGGCAACCCGCCGGACCTGGTGCGCGGGGTCGGCGCGGTGGACGCGGCGTACTTCGCGGCCCGGGACGTGATGCAGGAGCTGGACGACTACTTCGCCGGGAGCAGCGTCCTCCGGCCCGACGACCTGGACCCCGTCAACGACCTGTGGCGTTACGACGGCAGGTCCCAGGGCAAGGGCCCCCGTTACGGCATGGCGAAGGACTTCTCCCAGGACTCCATGTTCTGGTTCAACACCGCCGCCTTCGACAAGAAGGGCGTCACCTACCCGTCGGAGACCGAGCCCGTCACCTTCGACGAGTGGCTGGAGGACGCCCAGCGGCTCGCCCAGCGGTCCAAGGGGCAGACGACCGTCTTCGGCGGCAGCTACAACGGCCTGGTCAAGCTCACCCTCATGGCGACCATGACCGCCTCCGCCGGGGGCAGCCTCTTCAGCGACGACTTCTCCGAGGTCGACTTCACCACCCCCGAGGCCCGCAAGGCGCTCGGCTGGTACATCGACTACTGCAGGCTCAAGGTCGGACCCAGCCCGGTCCTGCCCGACCCCAACGGCTGGGACGGCCCGACCTACCAGGCCGGACGGCTGGCCATGTCGAACTCCGGCTACTGGATGGGCGGCATGATCGGCACCGACCAGAAGCTGGCCGAGGTCTCCCGGCTCGCCCCCGCCCCCGTCTTCGCGGGCGGTCCGCGCATCAGCGCCTGCCAGGGCGGCACCGGCCTGTGGATGCCGAGAAAGGCGAAGCACAAGGACGCCGCGTGGCGGGTCTTCGAGTGGTTCTTCGGCGAGGCACCGGCCAAGGCGCGCGCCGCCGGCGGCTGGGGCATCCCCACCCTGAAGTCCCTGCGGCCGCTGATGCCGGCCAAGGAGGAGTACCAGAAACGGACCTTGAAAGCCCAGGAGAACGAGCTCAGGCACTTCTCGGTGGTCTCCCTGTCGCCCTACATCTCGGGGGACGCCTTCGAAGCGCTCTTCAACCAGGTCGCCACGCCCGCGATGAAGGGCGAGATGTCCGTCGACAGCCTCGCCGGACACCTGAACTCGACCATCAACCAGCAGCTCAAGCGCGGTAAGGAGCAAGTGGGATGACGGTCGATCAGGTCTCCTCCGTCGCCGGCCGGCCGAGTGCGACCGCCGGTACCGGCCGGGCCCGGCCGGCCGCGCGCACCGGCCCCTCGATGACGGCCCGCAGGCACCGCGCCTTCTACATGTTCACCTCCCCGTGGATCATCGGGTTCGCGCTGCTGACCATCACGCCGATGGCCTACGCGCTGTGGCTGAGCTTCACCACGTACGACGGCATCTCCCCGAACTGGCACTACGTCGGCCTCGGCAACTACCGCGAGCTGATGGGCGATTCGACCACCTGGGACGCCCTGGGGCGGGCGGGCCTGTTCGCGCTGCTCTCGGTGCCGCTGTCGATCGTCGCCGGACTCGCGCTCGCCGTCCTGGTCAACCGGCCCCTCAAGGGACGCGGCCTCTTCCGCACCCTGCTCTACCTGCCCGCCGTGGTACCGCCGGTGGGCGCGGGCATCGCCTTCAAGAACCTCTTCGACCAGAACTCCGGTGCCGCCAACGGCGTCCTGACCTTCTTCGGCTTCGACGCGATCGGCTGGCTGGCCGACCCCTACGCCCGCTACGTCCTCGTCATGACGGTCCTCTGGGCGGCCGGCAACATCATGATCATCTCGTTGGCGGGGCTCCAGGACGTGCCCCGCGAACTCCACGAGGCGGCCCGCATCGACGGGGCGAGCGCCTGGCGGACCTTCCGCAGCATCACCGTGCCGCTGCTGTCGCCGGTGCTGCTCTTCCAGACCGTGACCGGGGTGATCGCCTCGGTGCAGACCATCATGCCGATGCTGCTGGCCCCCATCGCCACCACGGGCGGCCTGACCACCATCCCGCAGTCCAACTACACCTACATGATCCACGTGTTCTCGGAGTACTTCGCGCTCGGCCGCTACGGATACGCCTCCGCACTGCTGTGGGTGCTCTTCGTCCTGATCCTCATCGCGACCGGACTCATCTTCAGGTTCACCTCCGGCGTGGTGTTCTACAACGTCGACCCGGAGGCGAAGAAGTGACCGCCACCAGCGTGAACCCCAAGTCCGCGGCCCGGCTGCGGATACGCGTCAACCGGCTCGTCCTCTACACGGTCCTGGTCGTCGTCACCGGCCTGTTCCTCGGCCCGTTCGGCTGGCTGGTCCTCACCGGCCTCAAGGCCCCCGCCGAACTGGCCGCCGCCCCCGTGCACTGGCTTCCCACCCACTTCCAGTGGCACAACTTCGCCGACGCCTACCGGCTCATCGACTTCCTCGGCTACGCCCGCAACTCCCTGATCATCGCCACCGTCTACGCGACCCTCGTCACCCTCAGCTCCGCCTGGGTCGGCTTCGGCTTCGCCCGGCTGACCGCACCCGGGAAGAAGACCCTGTTCGGCATCCTCATCGGCTCGATGATGCTGCCCCAGATGATCACCCTGCTGCCGACCTACCTGATCTTCGCCAAGCTCGGCATGGTCGACACCTACTGGCCCTGGGTGCTGTGGGGCCTGTCCTCCGCCCCCTACCTGGTCTTCCTCTTCCGGCAGTTCTTCGCAGGGCTGCCCCGGGAACTGGAGGAGGCGGCCATCGTCGACGGCTGCGGATACGCCGGGATGTTCTGGCGGATCTTCCTGCCGCAGTCCTGGCCGGTGCTCTCCGCGAGCTTCGTCATCGCCTTCACCTGGACCTGGGGCGACTACATCGCACCCCAGCTCCTGCTGTCCACCGACAGATCCACCCTCGCCGTCGCCGTGATGACCACCTACGTCTCCTCGGCCGGCACCCCCATCACCAACCTCCAGGCCGCCGCCTCCGTGATGTACGTCGTCCCCATCCTGCTGGTCTTCCTCGTCGCCCAGCGCGGCTTCGTCGCCGGCCTGTCGACGTCCGGCCTCAAGTAGCCCGCCCCGCCGTACCGTTGCCCTGTTCCAAGGAGTAAGAGATGACCGCGCCCTTCTCCCGCCGCACCGCCCTGCAAGCCGCGGGAGCCACCGCGCTCGCCGCCGGGCTCTCGGGCGGACTGACCGCCACCGCGGCCCACGCCGCCGACGACGCCAGGTCCCACCCGAAGCTGGTCACCTACCCCCGCCCGGCCGCCGTACCGACCAACACCAGCTTCCAGGTCCGGGTGCGCAGCGCCCCCGACGGCGACTGGCAGACCCTCGACATCTACCGGCCGCAGCTGGAGGAGATCAACGCCACCACCGGCTCCGGCAAGGTCTACAACTCCTCCCTGGTGTACTTCGACTTCCGGGGCTCCGTCGAAGTCGAGGTGACCTACCTCAAGGGCGGCACCACCAAGGCCCGGGTGAGACCCGACTCGTACGGCATCACACCCGAACTCCTCGGCGACACGCTGCGGTTCACGCTCGACGAGCCGAAGGACCTGGTCGTCCAGATCAACGACGAGATCTTCGACTGCCTGCACATCGTCACCAACCGCGTCGAACACCGCCCGCCGGCCGCCGACGACCCGGACGTCATCTACTTCGGCCCCGGCGTCCAGACCGTCACCGGCGGAGTCCTCACCGTCCCCAGCGGCAAGACCGTCTACCTCGCCGGCGGCGCCGTCCTCAAGGCGACCGTCTACTTCAAGGACGTCGAGAAGGCCGCCCTCAAGGGCCACGGCATGATCTGGGCGAGCTCCGGCCAGGGCGTGCTCTGCGAGGGCAGCAAGCACATCCGGGTCGAGGACGTCATCATCATGAACCCGGGCAACTACATCGCCACCCTCGGCGAGGCGAAGAACGTCCACATCAAGAAGGTCCGCGGCTTCAGCTCCAAGGGCAACGGGGACGGCATCGACATCTTCTCCTCCAGCGACGTCGTGATCGACGGCTGCTTCCTGCGCAACTCCGACGACTGCATCGCCATCTACGCCCACCGCTGGGACTACTACGGCGACACCCGCAACATCACCGTGCAGAACTGCTCCCTGTGGGCCGACGTCGCCCACCCGGTCAACATCGGCACGCACGGCAACACGGACGCCCCGGAGACGATCGAGAACCTGGTCATCCGCAACATCGACGTCCTCGACCACCGCGAACCCCAGATGAACTACCAGGGCTGCATCGCCCTCAACCCCGGCGACTCCAACCTCATCAAGAACGTCCGCATCGAGGACGTACGGATCGAGGACTTCCGCTGGGGCCAGGTCATCTACATGAAGGTCATGTACAACACGAAGTACAACACGTCGGTCGGGCGCGGCATCCAGGACGTCTACGTAAAGAACCTCACCTACACCGGCACCCACGCCAACCCGTCGCTCTTCCTCGGCTACGACGCCGACCACGCCATCGACAACGTCACCTTCGAGAACCTCGTCATCAACGGCGTCGTCGTCGCCGACTCGATGAAGAAGCCCAGCTGGTACTACACCACCGACACCGTCCAGTGGTTCACCAACGAGCACGTGACGAACCTGAGGTTCCTCACCACCGCCGAGGCGGAGGCGGCCGCCGCGTCATGACGATCCCCGCAGCGAGCCGCCGGGGTTTCCTCGGCGGCGCCGCGGCCCTCCTGCTGGCGACGGGTGCGAGCGGACTGCTCGTGCCCGGCGCCGCCCGGGCCGCCGAGAACGACACCGGCACGGACACCGGCACCGGCGCCTTCGCCCACCCCGGCCTGCTGCACTCCGCCGACGACCTCGCCCGTATGAAGGCCGCGGTCGCCGCCAAGCAGTCACCGGTCTACGACGGCTACCTGGCGCTCGCGGCCCACGCCCGCTCCTCCGCCTCGTACGCCGTGCAGAACACGGGCCAGATCGCCACCTGGGGCCGCGGCCCCGCCAACTACCAGAACCAGGCCGTCGCCGACTCGGCCGCCGCCTACCAGAACGCCCTCCTGTGGGCCGTCACCGGCGACCGCGCCCACGCCGACAAGGCCCGCGACATCCTCGACGCCTGGTCCGCCTCGCTCACCGCCATCACCGGCGCCGACGGCCCGCTCGGCGCCGGGCTCCAGGCCTTCAAGTTCGCCAACGCGGCCGAACTCCTGCGCCACACCGGCTACGACGGCTGGAGCGACGCCGGCATCGCGCGCTGCGAGGAATCCTTCCTGCACGTCTGGTACCCGGCCCTCTCCTGCTACACGCTCTACGCCAACGGCAACTGGGACCTGACGTCCCTGCAATCCCTGCTGGCCATCGGCGTGTTCTGCGAGGAACCCGCCCTCTTCCACGACGCGCTGCGCTTCGCCGCGGCCGGCGCGGGCAACGGCAGCGTCCTGCACCGCATCGTCACCGACGCGGGCCAGGGCCAGGAGAGCGGCCGGGACCAGGGCCACGAACAGCTCGCGGTCGGCCTGCTCGCGGACGCCGCGCAGGTCGCCTGGAACCAGGGCGTCGACCTCTGGGGCTTCGACGGCAACCGCATCCTCGCCAACGTCGAGTACGCCGCCCGCTACAACCTCGGCGGCGACGTCCCCTTCGTCCCGGACCTCGACCGCACCGGCAAGTACATCAAGCCGGCCGTCTCGGCCACCTCGCGCGGCACCCTGCCGCCGATCTACGAGATGGCGTACGCCCACTACGCGGGCGTGCGCGGGCTCGACACCCCGTACACGAAGAACGCCGTCTTCCGCGGCACCGGCGGTGCCCGGGTGATCGAGGGCAGCAACGACGACCTGCCGAGCTGGGGCACCTTCGCCTACGCCGGCGCGACGGCGACCGCGCCGAGCGTGCCCACGCCGCCGGCCGGCGTCACGGCGGTGGGGGAGAACCGGTCCGTCACCGTGACCTGGCTGCCGTCGACCTGGGCCGACTCCTACACGGTGCTGCGGGCGAACGCCGCGGACGGCCGGTACGAGGAGATCGCGTCCGGGATCGCGGAGCCGGTGTACACCGACCGGGGCGTGCATGCCGGGCGGACGTACTACTACACAGTCGCCGCCGCCAACTCACTCGGCGAGAGCGGGAGTTCGGCATGGGCGGCGGCCTCCGCCGGACTCCCCGGGCCCTGGGCGACCCAGGACGTCGGGGAGGTGAGGATCCCCGGCTCCGCGGCCTTCGACGGCGAGCGCTTCGTCCTGGAGGCGAGCGGCACCGACGACACCTACCGCCTCGTCCACCTGCCACTGCGCGGCGACGGCACGGTCACCGCGCGGATCGTGTGGCCGCTCAGCTCGCAGTACTCCAAGATCGGCGTCACCGTCCGCGCCTCGCTCGACGCGGCCGCGGCGCACGCCTCGATGCTGGTCCAGGGGCTGCCGCTGCACACCTGGAGCGGGGTGTGGACGGTACGGCCGGCGGCCGGTGCGGAGGTCTCCGCGACCGGCAGCACTCCGGTGCCGCCCTCCCAGCAGCAGGCGATCACGGTCAACGCGGCCTTCCCGCTCTCCGACTTGGGTGCGCTGCCCGAATCGGCGACCCCCCTGGAGGCGCCCTACGTCGAGGGTGCGGGCGACGGCTACCGGCTGCGGGCGCCCTACTGGGTGCGGGTGAGCCGGAAGGGCCGGCGCTGCACGGGCGCCATCTCTCCGGACGGCGTCCGCTGGACCGAAGTCGGCACCACCGAAGTCGAGTTGGGACGCATCGCCTACGCGGGACTCGTCCTCACCTCCTGCCTGGGCGTCGACGAGGACTACGCCGGGACGGGCACCGGCGTCTTCGACAACGTCGACGTGACCTCCCCGTCCGGCGCGGTGTGGCGCGTGCCGCGCCCCGCCCGCACGGTGACCGACCTGCGGGCCGTCACCGGCGCCGACGCCGTGGAGCTGGCCTGGAGCGACCCGGACCTGTCCGCCCGCTACACGGTGCTGCGCGCGACCCGCGCCGACGGACCGTACCGGACCCTCGCCACCGGCGTCGGCCCGGTCGGCTTCGGCACCCGCGTCCGGTACGCCGACGCGACCGGTACGCCGGGAACCACGTACCACTACACGGTCGCGAAGACCAACGCGGGCGGCCGCGGCCCGCGTTCGGGGCCGGCCCGGGCCCCGATGCCCATCCCGTCGGTGCCCCGGCTCACCTCCGCCACCGCCGCGTTCGCCAACCAGGGCGACGGCTTCCGGCACCTGCTGCGGGCCGCGCACGAGCCCGTGCTGTTCACGGCGGACGGACTGCCCGACGGGCTCCGGATCGACCGGCGCTCCGGTCTGCTCTCCGGAACCCCCACCGGGACCGGCGAGTTCACGGTCACCACCACCGCGGCCAACGCCTCCGGAACCACGACCGGCACCCTCGCGCTCACGGTCGGCACCGCGCCGCCCGATCCGTGGACGTACGGGGACCTCGGCGACACCGTGCTCGACGACCGCGCCTTCGGGACACTGGGCGTGGTCGCGATCACCACGCCGGGCAGCACGTCGTACGCCGACGGCACCTTCACCGTGCGCGGGGCGGGCGTCGACCTGAACGCCAACGGCCAGGGAATGACCGGCCAGTTCGTACGACGGCCGGTCACCGGAGACTGCGAGCTCACCGCCCGCCTCGTCGCCCGCTCCGGGGCCACCGCGGACCGGGTCGGGCTGCTGATGGCCAAGTCGCCGTCGCCGTTCGACCAGGCGGCCGGCGTGATCGTCACCGGCGGCGGCACCGCCCAGCTCATGCTGCGCCCCACCGTCGCCGGCGGCTCCGCCTTCACCGGCACCGCCGCCGTCCAACTGCCCCTGCTGCTGCGGCTGAAGCGCGCCGGGACCGCCTTCGCCGCCGCCGTGTCCGCCGATGACGGCGTCACCTGGACCGCGCTCGCCACGGGCACGGTCCCCGCCTTCGGTGACGCCCCCTATTACGTGGGCCTGGTGGTGTGCTCCCGCGCACCACTGGCCCTCGGCACCGCGCAATTCGAAGAGGTGAGTGTCTCACTCACCTGAACTCCCCCCACCAAAGGAGTACTTACGCGATGAGCCGCCGCGTAACACCCACATCGGACACCAGCGGGCTGAGCCGCCGCAGTGTCCTGAAGTCCGCCGCCGCGCTCGCCGTCGCCGCCTCGGTCACCGCCCCCCGGGTGGCCGACGCGGCGCCGGCCGCCTTCACCCACCCCGGCATGCTGCACAACGCCGGTGACATCAACCGTGCCAAGGTGCGGGTCGCCGCCGGCACCGACCCCTGGCTGTCCGGCTGGAACAAGCTGACCGCCAACTCCCACTCCCAGTCGACCTGGACCAACCGGGCGACCGCCACCATCATCCGCGGCGGCACCGGGCAGAACTACAGCCTGCTCTACAGCGACATCGCCGCCGCCTACCAGAACGCCCTGCGCTGGAAGGTCGGCGGCACCGAGGCCAACGCCGTGTGCGCCGCGAACATCCTCAACGCCTGGTCGAGGACGCTGACCACGGTCACCGGGGACGCCGACCGGTTCCTCGCGGCCGGCCTCTACGGCTGGCAGTTCGCCAACGCCTGCGAGCTGATGCGCGACTACAGCGGCTTCGACCTCGCCGCCGCCCAGTCGATGCTGGCCAACGTCTTCTACCCGCTCAACAACAGCTTCCTGACCAACCACAACGACGCCTGCATCACCAACTACTGGGCCAACTGGGACCTGTGCAACATGGCCTCGATCCTGGCCATCGGGATCCTCAACGAGGACAAGGCCAAGTACGACCAGGCCGTCACCTACTTCAAGTCGGGTGCAGGCAACGGCTCGATCGCGCACGCGGTGCCCTACCTGTACACCGACTCCGACGGCTACGCGCTGGGCCAGTGGCAGGAGTCCGGCCGCGACCAGGGCCACACCGTCATGGGCATGGGCCAGATGGGCGCGATCTGCGAGATGGCCTGGAACCAGGGCGACGACCTGTACTCGTACGACAGCCGTCGCTTCATGAAGGCCGCCCAGTACGTCGCGAAGTACAACTCGGGCAGCGACGTGCCCTTCACCACCTACACCTGGGGCACCGGGCAGAGCTGCGCCCAGTCGTCCCAGACGGCGATCTCCGCCTCCTCCCGCGGCCAGATCCGCCCCGTCTGGGCGATGCTCCACTTCCACTACAACCGCCGCATCAACCTCGACGACAAGTACATCTCCGCCATGTACTACAACCTGGTCGCCCCCGAGGGCGGCGGCGGGGACTACGGCTCCGACAGCGGCGGCTTCGACCAGCTCGGCTTCGGCACCCTGATGTACGCCAAGTAGCCGCGCGCGTCCGTCCGACCGCCGTGTGTGCCGGAATACCGGGAGCGCATGTGGTGCTCTTGTCATACCGGCGTACTGGCACACGCGGCGGGAGGAGCTGGTGGGCGGATGACGGCAGACCGGAGGGACCCGCAGGACCCCAAGGACCTCATGGACATCGAGGGCCCGAGGGGTTCGGCGGGCCCCGTGGCCGACACCCCGTACGGGGCGGTGCGCGGCAGATGGGAGCACGGGGTCGCCGTGTTCCGCGGTATCCCCTACGCCGCTCCGCCCTTCGGGGAACACCGGTTCCGTCCGCCCGTGCCGCCCGAGCCCTGGGACGGCGTCCGGGACGCGGGCGCCTTCGGGCCGACGGCGCCCAAACCGCCGTACTCGGAGGCGTTCGCGCAGTACCTGTCCGACCCGGTGGTCCCCGGCGACGACTGCCTCAACCTCAACGTGTGGACCCCGGAGCCGGGCCCGGGTGCCCGGCTCCCGGTCCTCGTCTGGCTGCACGGCGGCGCCCTGACCAGGGGATCCTCGGCCGTACCGGTGTACGACGGTCATGCGTTCGCTCGTGACGGGGTCGTCTTCGTCTCGGTGAACTACCGGCTGGGCGTGGAGGGCTACGGGCTGTTCCCCGACACCCCGCCCAACCCCGGCCTGCGCGACCAGCTCGCCGCCCTGCGCTGGGTCCACGACACCGTCGTGGCCTTCGGCGGCGACCCGGCCCGCATCACCCTGTGCGGCCAGTCCGCCGGCGCCATCAGCGCCGGCGCCCTGCTCGCCGCACCCCAGGCCCAGGGCCTGATCCGGCGGGCCGTCCTGCAGAGCGGCCCGCCCGAGGCCGCGGACCGGGACAAGGTACGGCGCATGGTCCGCCGGATGGCCAGCCGCCTCCGGATCCCCGCGACCGCCCAGGCCTTCGCCGAGGTCGACCGCGAACTGCTGCTGCGCACCCAGGCCGAGGTCGGCAGACTCAGCAGCCCGGTCCTCGGCGGCCCCGCGTTCGGCATCGTCCTCGACGGCGACCTCGTCCCCCGCGACCCGCTGCAGGCCCTTCTCGACGGCGAGGCGGCGCAGGGCGTCGACCTCCTGATGGGCTGGACCCGCGACGAGTACCGGCTCTGGCTGGTCCCCGGCGGCCTCGTCGACCACGTCGACCGGCTCGGCCCGGTCGCCCTCGCCGGTGCCATGGCCCGCTGCCGTGTCGGCCACGAGGTGCCGCGCGGCTACCGCACCCTGAATCCCGAGGCCGGGCCCGCCGAGATCGTCGGCCAGATGGTCACCGACCGCCTGCTCCGCCGCCCGCTGCACCGGCTGGCCGAGGCCCGCCCCGGCTCCTCCTACCTCTACGAGTTCGCCTGGCCCTCCAACCGCCCCGGCCTCGGCGCCTGCCACGCCCTGGAACTGGGCTTCGTCTTCGACACCGGGGAGCTGCCCGACGCGGCCCGGCTGGCCGGCGCGGGCGCCCCGCAGGACCTCGCCGACGCCATGCACGGCGCCTGGGTCCGCTTCGCCACCACCGGCGACCCCGGCTGGCAGCCCTGGGACGACACCCACCCGGTCCGCGTCCTCGGCGACGGCGAGCCCCGCACCGTGTCCGGCCCCCGGGACGCGGAGTTCGCCCTCTGGACCCCCGGCACGCCGCCGACGCACCCCGAACGAACGGCCGAACTGGCCCTGGCGGTACGCAGGCTGCGCCGCTCAGTGGCCGCCGTACGCCGCCACTGAGTCCCGTACGACCACATGCGTGCCGAGCAGCAGGTGCTCGTCGGCCGCCTCCCCGCCGTGCCCGAGCGCGGTCCGTACCGCGAGCCGCCCCAGCTCCTCGTAGGGCACGTGCACGGTGGTCAGCGCCGGGTGCAGATCACGGGCGAACGGTATGTCGTCGTACCCGGCCAGCGACACGTCACCCGGCACCGTGAGCCCCGCCTCGTGCAGCGCGGTCAGCGCGCCCGCCGCCACCATGTCGGTGGCGGCGACCACCGCGCTGAACTCCAGCTCCCGGGCGAGGGCCTGCCGCATCAGCCGGTGCCCGGAGTCCCGGGTGAAGTCGCCGTGCAGGAGAAGAGCGGGGTCGGGGTGGAGCCCCCGGGCCCGATGCGCGGCCAGATATCCCCGCTCCCGCCCCATGGCCGTCGTGTGGTCCGGCTTCCCGCCGAGGAACAGCACCCGCCGGTGCCCCTGTGCGAGGACGTGCGCGACGAGGGCGTAGGCACCGCCCTCGTTGTCGTACTCGATGACCGTCACCGGCGCGCCGGGCCCGAGCGGCGGCCGCCCGCACAGCACGAGCCGGGAACCGGCCGAGGCGAGCGAGTCGGCGACCCGACGGGTCCGCTCCCGGTACTCGGGGGTGTCCGCCGCCCCGCCCACCAGGATCACGGCGGCGGCGCGCTGGGCCCGCATCATCCCGATGAACTCCAGCTCCCGCCGCACGTCACCGTCGGTGCTGCACACGAGACTCAGATGCCCGAGCCGCGCCGCCTCCCGCTCGACGCCGTACGCCATGTGCGCGAACGACGGCCCGGTGATGTCCTCCAGCACGAAGGCGAGCGTGGGCGTCCCGACCCCGGCCACCGCCTTGGCCCGGGCATCGGCGACATAGTCCATCTCCCGGACGGCCCGCAGGACACGGTTCCGGGTGGCGGCACTGACGGGATACTCCCCACCCAGCACCCGCGACACGGTGGACGCGGACACCCCCGCACGGGCAGCGACATCACGAATGGTGCTCCGCCCCGCGTCCCCACTCTTCCTGGTCAACCCCACCCCCGCCAACCGGTTCCCACGGCGACCTTAGCGCCAACGGAACCACAGCGCCCCGAAAGGGGCGCGGGGAACTGCGCGACCAGCCCCCACCGGGCCCGCGCCCGCCCACTGCCCGAACGCCAACGGCGAACCGGCGCCCCTCACACCACCCGAGCAATCCCGGCAATCGCCTCCGGTCCTACCCGGCAGCACCCCCCGATCAACCGAGCCCCCGCATCCCGCCACCCCTCCACCTGCCCGGTGTCGAACAACGACCGCCCGGTCCACGCCCGCGCCTCCGCGTCCCACACCTCCCCGCTGTTGGGATAGACCACCACCGGCTTCCCGGTGACCCGCGCCGCCACCTCCACCGCCCGGTCCACATCCTCCGGCGCACAGCAGTTCACCCCCACCGCGATCACCTCGTCCACCTCCGCCGCCAGGGCGAACGCCTCCTCCAGCGGCTGCCCCGCCCGCGTCCGCCCACCCGCCACGCTGTACGACAGCCAGGCCGGCACCCCCAGCCCCCGCACCGCCCGCAGCAGCGCCGCCGCCTCGTCCGCGTCCGGCACGGTCTCCAGCGCCAGCACATCCGGCCCCGCCCCGGCCAGCACCTCCAGCCGAGGCCGGTGGAACCGCTCCAGCTCGTCGACGCTCAGCCCGTACCGCCCCCGGTACTCGGAGCCGTCCGCGAGCATCGCCCCGTACGGCCCGACCGAGGCGGCCACCCACAACGGCCGTACGATCCCCTCGGCCCGCGCCCGCCGCACCGCGTCCCGCCCCAGCGCCACGCTCAGCGCGAGCAGCCGGGCGGCCTCCTCGTGGGAGATCCCGCGCTTGCCGAAGCCCTCGAACGTGGCCTGGTAGCTGGCGGTGATCGCGACATCGGCGCCCGCCCTGAAGTACGCGAGGTGCGCGTCACTGACCGCGTCGGGCCGGTCGGCCAGCAGCCGCGCCGACCACAGCTCGTCGCTCAGGTCGTGCCCGGCGGACGCCAGCTGGTTGGACATGCCGCCGTCGAGCACGACCGTCCCGGCGGCGAGGGCGTCGGCGAGGCTGGGGGAGTTGTCGCTGGTCATACCTTCGACGCTAGTCGACCCGGCACCGAACGGCCGACCGCGTCCACTGGCTGAACGTGACCGCGGCAGCCGCCCGACGCCGCCACGGCGTCCTCCTCTACGCTCGCTCCCGTGAACGTCACCATCGTCCGTGCCTGTCTGCGCGACGGCCGCGGGGGCAGCCCCACCGCGGTCCTGGACGACATACCGCTCACCGACGACGAGCGCCGCGAGGTGCCCGTCCGGGCCGGTACGTCCCATGCCGTGTTCCTCTCGCCCGGCCGGGACGGCGGCGAGGTCGCGCTGCGCTTCTTCACCGCCGAGGGCGAACTCCCCGGCTGCGGCCACGGCACGATCGCGGCGCTCGCCGTCCTCGCCGCCCGCGCCGGCACCCACGGGGTCACCCTGCGGACGCGGGGAGGAACCCTCGAAGGCCGGGCGATCCGGCACGACGGGAACGGCGGCCTGGCCGCCTGGTTCGCACCCGGACCGGTCACCCTGCGCGCACCCGAGGCCGGCGAACACGCGGACGTGCTCACCGCCCTGGGCGTCGCCGGGGACCTGCCCGGCTGCGTCGTCGCCACCCTGGGCCGCCCGCGGCTCCTCGTCCCGCTGCCCACCGGGTCCGCCGTCTCCGCGGTGGCCCCGGACCCCGACCGCCTCCGCGCCGCCTGCGACCGGCTGGCCTTGCTGGGCTGCTACCTCTACTCGGCCCCGACCCCCGAAGGCCGGGTGACGGCCCGCATGTTCGCCCCGTCGATCGGCGTCCCCGAGGACATCGCCAACGCCAACAGCACAGCCTGTCTGGGCGCGCACCTGGCACGCGAGGGACTCCCCGGAGCCACCGCCGACATGGGCGACTCACTGGGCACCCCGGCGACGATCACGGCCGTCGTACATCCCGGCACGGACGGCCAGAGGATTCTCGTGGGCGGTGCCGCGCAGATCGATCTAGCCTTGGGCGATGCCTGAGACGACACTCCCGGACACCGAGGCCCGTGAGGTGCTCGGTGCGCACGGAGCCGTGTTCGAACCCCTCGTCCACAACCCGAGGAACGGCGTCACCGGCGGCGTGTGGCGAGTGCGGGCCGGCCACCGCTCGGCCGTTCTGAAGGTGCTGACCCAGGGCAAGGCGGCCACCGGAGGCTGGGCCGCCTCCAACGAGCCGCGGCACTGGAACCACTGGCGGCGCGAGGCGTACGTCTACGAGTCCGGTCTCGCCCGGGCATGGCAGCCGTACGGCATCCGCGCGCCCCGGCTGCTCGCCCGCGTCGAGCGGCTCGACGGGGACATCGCGCTGTGGCTGGAGGACGTCCCGGGGGAGCCGGGCACCGCATGGCCGCTCGCCCGGCACGTCGAGCACGCCCGCCGCCTCGGCGCCGCCCAGGGAGCTGCGCGGATCGGCGACCGCCCGTGGCTGACCCGCCGTTTCCTGCGCCAGTACATCGGCAGCAAGACCGTCGGCCAGGAGCTCCTGGACGACGACGAGGCCTGGCGACAGCCCCTGGTCCGGGACCACTTCCCGCCCGGCCTGCGCCGCGAGGCGGTCCGGTTGCACCACGACCGCGAGTGGTTCCTCCAGGTGCTGGAGGCCCTGCCGCGGGCCTTCTGCCACCTCGACATGTGGCCCGCGAACCTCCGCTCCGACGGCCCCACCGCGGTCGCCCTCGACTGGTCGTTCGCCGGGGACGGCGCCCTGGGCGAGGACCTCGGCAACTACCTGCCCGACTCCGTCTTCGACCTCTTCGTCCCGGCCGCCCGGCTGCCCGAGTACGCGGCGGCGGCCTACGACGCCTACGTCGAGGGCGTGCGCGAGTCCGGCCGGGACGTCGACGAGCGGCTGGTACGGCTCGCGGTGTGCGCCTCGGCGGTCAAGTACGACTGGCTCACCGCCGCGATGCTGGCCCGGGCCGGCGAGGTACAGCTGGACTACGGCGGCGGCCGCCCGGTCTCCGCCGAACTCCGTTACCGGGAACGGGGTCTGGCCCTCGCCTTCCTCGCGGACTGGGCGGCCGAGGCACGCACCCTGGCACCGGAGCTCGGCTTTCCGGAGCCGCCCAGCGGACGGCGCCCGTAGCCGGTCAGGCCGCGTGCCGCCCGCCCCTGCGGCGCCCCTTCTTCTGGGTGCGCAGGCCCGCCGGGACCATCAGGCCGCCGAGGAGGCCCAGGGCGAGGGCGTAGGGCCACCAGCCGAAGGCCTGCGTCGAGTCGGCGGCGGTGCGGGTGGTCACCGTCGGGGGAGCGGAGGGCGTGGTGTCGGTGGTGTCGGCCTTGGTCGAGGGCTTCGCCGTCTCGGCGGCGAGGACCACGTCGTTGCCGTCGCCGCCCCGGTAGGTGATCCGGTAGACGGTGTCGGCCAGTTTGACCGCGGTGCCTTCGGCGAGGCCGTCGAAGGTGCCGGTGGTCGGGGCCTTGCCGGTGTGGTCGATCACCGTGATGCGCGGGGCCGGGGCGGTGCCCGCGGCGGACATGTCGAAGGCGCCGGCGAGGGAGACGCGGCCCGTCACCTTCAACGGCGCCTTCCGAAGGACCAGTTCGCCCCGCTTGTGCTGGGTGTAGTCCCCCTTCACCGTCAGCCCGCTCGTCACCAGGCTGTCGTTGGTGACCGAGCCCAGCACGGTGCCGGTACCGGAGAGCGCGGTCAGCACCCGCAGGCCCGACGGGCCCGGGTCCAGCCGGGCCCCGGCCGAGGTGAGCCGGACGGCCGCGCTGTGCGCGAGGGTCGCCCCGGAGCGCAGGGCGAGTGTGCCCCGGCTGACGGTGGTCGTCCCCGTGTACGTCACCGCGCCGCCGGTGAGCGTGGTGGTGGCCGCCCCCGACTGCACCAGGGATCCGGAGCCGCCGAGGTACGCGAGCCGGATCGGGGTCGAGGTGTTGCGGACGACCAGGGTGCCGTCGTTGTCGACGCGCCGGCCTTCGGTGCCGGTGAGGAGCGAGCCGTCGCCGCCCTTCGATCCCGAACCGAGCCGCAGCACCGCGCCGTTCCCGATCGTGGTCGAGCCGTCGTAGTCCTGGGCGGCGGCGAAGGTCACGTCGTTGCCGCGGGTGCCCGCGATCACGACGTCCCCGGCGCCGGGCGCGGCCAGCGTGTCGTGGTAGCGGCCGCCGCCGATCGGGGCGCCCAGGGTCACGGGGCCGTCGTAGTCGAAGGTGAGCTTCGAACGCCGGCCGCTCGCCTCGTGCAGGTTGATGTAGACGGTGTCCTTCGTCCCCGGCATGAAGATGCGGTGGGTCGTCCCGTCGCCCCAGTGCACGTCGGCGCCCTCGATGTTGGTGCCGCGCTTGTTCAACTGGTGCGCAACCGCCTTCCAGTTGAGGGACGGATCGCTCAGCGACGGGTTCGTGTCGCCGCCCCGGTCGCTGTAGCTGTACTGGCCGGTGAGGACCACCTTGCTGCCCGGCCGCGAGTGCACGTTGACGTCACTGCCGTACTCGCGCTGGTAGAAGTCCTGGCGCAGGGTGATCGTCTGGCCCAGCGGGGTGTCGATGATCCAGGAGCCCTGGTTGACGATCGCGCGGGCGGCGGGGAGGGCCACGGGGTACTCGGGGCGGCCGACGGCCATGCCGGTGCCGTTGTCGATGACGCCGGAGAAGGGGTGGGTGCCCGCCAGGTCCAGCGTGCCCCACATGTTGCGGGGCTGGGTCACCAGGCCCGAGCCGCTGATCGTGCCGATGTTGAAGGTGCGGGTCAGGGACAGCCGCAGGGTGCCGTCGACCCGGATGTTGAGCTCGTTGAGCTGGTAGCCGGGGGTGTTGTAGGGGAAGTGGCCGATCAGGCCGGTGCCGCCGCCCGTGCCGTACTGGAGGGTCGTACCGCGCTCGACCGTGATCGCGGGCGGGTCGGGGTTGGTGACCGTCGTGTACGGGTGGTTGCCGCCCTGGGTGCGCACGACCTGCCGCTGGCGTGCCTTCGGCAGGGTGAAGTCGCTGTCCCTGGTGAGGATCAGCGTGCCGCCGCCGCGCACGGTGAGGGTGCCCTCGCCGTGCAGGACGCCGTCGTACGTCGTCGTCCCGGCCGGCACGGTGACGACCGTGTCGCCGGTGAGGGTCACGTCCCGGTCGGCCAGTACGTCGGCGGTGACGTCCCGGGCGCCGGCGGCGAGGACGGGAGGGGCGGAGGCCAGCAGGGCGGCCAGGGCGCCGGCGGCCGCTGCGGTGGTGTGGAGAAGGGTGCGCACGTCATCGGAGACGGCGCGCACGGCCGCGGATAACAGAAAACCGGGCCCCGGATCCCAGACAGTCAGAAATCGCTTTCCCCCATGTCTCGTCAGACCCGTTGACCTCCTCGTAACACGCCCTTACCTTTTCGGCGATCACAACGTTCGTGATGACAAATGCAGTTCGGAATCACGAACGATCGGATCGGTCCTTCCCCCCCTCGAGGAGCGTGTGTGAGATGAGACGTGCGTACGCGATCCTGCTGTCCCTCTGCCTGGCGGTGATCGGCGCGCTGGCCACCGCGGGTCCGGCCGCGGCCGCCGCGCAGACCGTCACCAACGGCACGCAGTTCACCGACACTTCGGGGAACATCGTCCACGCCCACGGCGGCGGGGTCATCAAGGTCGGCAGCTACTACTACTGGTTCGGCGAGGACCGCAACTCCGACAACACCTTCAAGTACGTGGACGCCTACCGCTCCACCGACCTGAAGACCTGGGAGTTCCGCAACCACGTCCTGACCCAGTCCTCCGCCTCCGAACTCGGCACCGCCTACATCGAGCGCCCGAAGGTCATCTACAACGCCTCCACCGGCAAGTTCGTGATGTGGATGCACAAGGAGAACGGCGTCGACTACAGCGAGGCCAAGGCCGCCGTCGCGGTCTCCAGCACCGTCGACGGCACCTACACCTACCAGGGCAGCTTCCAGCCGCTCGGCCAGTACATGTCCCGGGACATCACCACCTTCGTCGACACCGACGGCACGGCCTACATGGTCTCGGCGTCCAACGAGAACGCCGACCTGCACATCTACAAGCTCACGGCCGACTACACCGCCATCGACAGCCTGGTCGCCAATCCCTGGGCCGGCGCCAGCCGCGAGGCCCCGGCGCTCTTCAAGCGCAACGGCGTCTATTTCATGCTGACGTCGGCCGCCACCGGCTGGAGTCCCAACCAGCAGAAGTACGCCACCGCGACCTCGCTCTCCGGCCCCTGGACCTCCTGGACCAATGTCGGCGACTCCACGGCGTACGGTTCCCAGACGGCGTACGTCCTCCCGGTCACCGGCACCTCGGGCACCTCGTACCTCTACATGGGCGACCGCTGGGGCAACTCCTTCGGCGGCACGGTCGACGACTCCCGGTACGTCTGGCTGCCGCTGACCTTCCCGACCTCCACCTCTATGTCGATGTCCTGGTACCCGGAGGTGTCCGTCGACACGGCCGCCGGCACGGTCAGCGGCACCAGTGCCACGTACAACACCCTGATCGCCCGGCACAGCAGCAAGTGCGCCGACGTCCCCAACCAGTCCCTCTGGGAGGGCATCGCGATCAGCCAGTACACCTGCAACGGCGGCACCAACCAGAAGTGGTGGTTCAAGGACCTCGGTACCGGCTACTACGAGCTGATGGGCCGGGGCAGTTCGCTCTGCCTCCAGGAGAACTCCACCGACGTCACCCAGGAGGACTGCACCGGCGCCACCGCCCAGCAGTGGTCGGTCGTCACCTCCGGCTCCTACGTCAACATCAAGGCCCGCACCAGCGGTGAGTGCCTGGACGTGTCCGGCGCGTCCACCGCCGACTCGGCCGCCATCATCACGTACACGTGCAACGGCGGCACGAATCAGCAGTGGACGCGTGGCACCTGATGACCGATCAGGTCAGGTCAGCAGGTCGATCGCGTCGATCGAGGTGCCGGCGCTGAGGAAGCCCGTCGTCCCCGAGCCGCTCGCCACGTAGATCTTCAGCGTGTTGTAGGCACTGGTGTCCGTCAGCCAGGCGGACGCCGGGACGCTGTAGGTGAACGTGTAGTTGTTGCCCCGGTAGGAGCCCACGGTCAGCGACCGGGTGCTCGGCTGGGTGGGCGGCGAGGGGACGGCCGAGGTCCAGGTGTCGTTGACGACGACCTGCGGCCGGCCGTTCGCGTAGGCCGTCGTCACGCCGATCCGGAGGGTGTGCGCGGCGGCGGCCTGGGCGGCCGTCAGCCTGAAGTAGACGATGATCCCGCTGTTGACGTCCTTCCACAGGTAGCAGGGGAAGGCCGAGGTCTCGGTGCCGCTGCCGACGACCACGTTCCCGGTCCAGGACGCGGCCCGCACGTCGGACGGATGCGCGTACGTCATCAGGTCGGCGTTCTTGAACCCGCCCGGTGTGCCGTCCCAGTTGTTGATCCGCCAGATCGCGGAGGCGTTGCCCGGATCGTTGGAGGACGGGACGGCGATGCTGTTGAGGGTGGTGGTCGCCCCGGCGGAGACGCTCACCGAGGTGGTGTAGACGGCCAGTTCGCCCTTGAAGACGGTGAGGGTGTACGTCCCGGGCAGGACACCCGCGACCGAGAAGTAACCGTCCGACGAGCGCGCCGAACCCCAGTACTGGGCAGCCGAGTTGGCGAGCCCCACGGTGTACGGGTACGCCGTGTCCCGGCCCGTGATGCCGACGCCGGCCACCCGTCCGCGTCCGCTCGCCGAAACGTACCCGGAGATGCCGAGCGAGTCCGCCCAGGACGTGGTGAGGGTGCCCGGGTACAGGGACGAGGAGGGCGCGCCGCCGTCCGTGAGGGCGATGACGTACGGGCCCTGGAGGCCGTAGCGCTCCGACTCGGTCTGGTTCTCGCCGTAGTACAGGATCTCGTACAGGCCGCCGCCGTCGGCGCTCTGGTGGCGCAGCAGCGAGCGGTAGAACGGGCCGCCGGAGGCCTTCTCGTGGTTGCTGCGGACGATCCACAGACCGACGCTGCCGGTCGTCCAGCCGATGTAGTTGTAGTCCATCACCCGCAGCTTCGAGTAGTGCTTGGCGCGGGTCTGGCCGTCGGACTTCTCGAAGACGTCCGCGGACTCGATGACGGTGGGCGCGTAGGTGTAGGAGTCCGGCTCGTCGTTGAGGAACAGGCCGGCCTTGACGCGCACGATGTAGCGGGTGGCGGTGACGGACGAGTCGGCCTTGTTGGTCCACAGGTAGACGTTGTTCTCGCCGCTGCGGGCCGCGTAGTAGTGCTTCAGCGTGCCGTACGCGACGGAGATCAGGATCGTCGAACCCGACTGGGCGATGGTCACCGTGGACGTGCCGAGGCCCGACTCGACGTGCGAGTTCTTGCCGCCGTAGCCCTGGTACTCGGCGCCCTTGTAGACCAGCGAGGTCAGGTCGCCGTTGGTCTTGCTGACCTTGAAGACCAGGCTGGCGCCGGTGTCCACGACGTAGTTGGAGCCGTCGTCCGACCAGCCGAAGCCCGCCGCCGAGGCGGTGGTGGCCAGCGGGCCGGTGAGGGCGGCGGTGCCGGCGGCGGCCGCGCTGCCGAGGACGAAGGTGCGGCGTCCGAGCGGTCTCCCGGTGGATCCGGACATGGGGGTGCCTCCTTCGGTGGGGCGGGGGTGCGGGTGTCTGTGAGAGTGACAGTTGAATCGATTTCGCGAAAGGGCTTTCGCGCACCTGGAGTTGGCAATCTCGTGAAAACGGTCCAAGGGCTAGAAAGCGCTTGTGGATGGCGGTACGGTCCCGGCCTGACCCTGTCACCGCGACGGAGGAGTCCCGGGTGAGACGTTTCAACGGTGTTCGTGTCGCCGCACTCGCGGCGGTCGTCCTCGGTGCCTGTCTGACGGCCGCTCCCGCCGCCCAGGCCCACGACCGGCAGCCCCCGCTCGGCATCGAGAACTGCACCGCGACCGGCTGCCACTTCGACGTGCCGCCGGGCGACTACGACGTGACGGTCCGGCTCGGCGGCACGGCCGCGTCCAGCACCGGCATCAGCGGGGAGACCCGGCGCTCGCTCCTCCCCGAGACCGCCGTGGCCGCGGGCCGGCACGTCACCCGCAGCTTCACCGTGAACGTCCGCACCCCCGAGGGCGAGCCGACGGGCCCGGACGGAACCCCGGGGCTGGACCTCGCCCTCGGCGGCTCCGCCCCCGCACTCGCCGGCATCCGCGTCACCCCTGCCTCCCGGCACACCCGGCAGATCTTCCTGGTCGGCGACTCCACCGTCTGCGACCAGCCCGCCGCCCCCTACTCCGGCTGGGGCCAGCAGCTCCCGCAGTACCTGCGCAAGGGCGTCGCCGTCGCCAACTACGCCGACTCCGGCGAAAGTACCGTGACCTACCTCCAGAACCCCCAACTCTGGGGTACCGTCCAGCCGTTGATCCACTCCGGTGACCTGGTCCTGATCCAGCTGGCCCACAACGACAAGACGACCGACGAGGCGACTTATCGCGCGAACCTGGAGACACTGGTGGCGGGCGTACGGGAGAAGGGCGGCAGGCCGGTCCTGGTCACGCCGATCGTCCGCCGCTGGTTCAATGCCGACGGCACGCTCAACAACGACATCGCGCTTCTGGTCAACGGGCTCGGCGTCAATCATCCTGAGGTGATCCGCTCGGTCGCCGCCGCCGAGGACGTTCCGCTGATCGACCTCACGGCGAAGACCAAGGCGCTGGTGGAGTCCCTCGGCGTGGAGGGCTCCAAGGCGCTGTACCTGTACAACGAGGAGAAGGACAACACGCACACCTCCGCGCACGGCGCCACCGTCTACGCGGGCCTGGTGCGCGACGAACTGCTCGCCCAGCACCTGGTGCCCCGGGGCACCGTGCGGGCGGGATGAGCCCCTGGGGCGCCCCGACCGGAACCGGGGCGCCCCAGGTTCCAGCAGTACGAGTGCTTCGAACGGGATGAACGAGAAAGACTCTTGATGCAGCTGCCTCCCGAGGACCGCCGTCCCAGCCCGCGCACCGGCTACACCCGCTCCCACTGGGAGGCCGCGGCCGACGCGCTGCTCGCCGCCGTGGAGCCGTACGCCACCCCGGACCGCGCCCTCTACCACCTGCCCGGCGACCACCAGAGCTGGTCGGGTCACCTCTCCGACGGCCTGGAGGGCTACGCCCGCACCCTGCTCCTCGCCGCCTTCCGCCGCGACGAGACCGCGCTCCAGCGATACGCGGACGGACTCGCGGCCGGCGTGTCCGGCGTCTGGCCGCGCATCGAGGACCGCAGCCAGCCGCTGGTCGAAGCCGCCTCGATCGCCCTCGCCCTGCGCCTGACCCGCCCCCTGCTGTGGGACCGGCTCGACGACGCCGTACGGCAGCGCGCCGCGGCCTGGCTCGCCGACGCGCTGACCGCCGAACCCTGGCCCTGCAACTGGGAGTTGTTCCCGGTCACGGTCGGCGGCTTCCTGGCCGAGGTCGGCCATCGGCCCGAGGCCGCCCAGCAGGCGATCGACCACGGCCTGGCCCGTATCGAGGAGTGGTACGTCGGCGACGGCTGGTACACGGACGGCGACGGCCGCAAGTTCGACTACTACAACGGCTGGGCGATGCACCTCTATCCGGTGCTGCACGCCTGGCTGGCCGGTGACGAGAAGCTGCTGGACCTGTACGGCGGCCGGCTGGAACGCCATCTCGCCGACTACGCCCGCCTGTTCGGCGGCGACGGCGCCCCCATGCACCAGGGCCGCTCCCTGACGTACCGCTTCGCGACCACCGCCCCGCTGTGGCTGGGCGCGCTCACGGGCCGCACCCCCCTGCTCCCCGGGGAGACCCGCCGACTGGCCTCCGGAGCACTGAGGTACTTCCTCGACCGGGACGCGCTGGACGACCGGGACCTGCTGACCCTCGGCTGGCACGGCCCCGACCCCGCCGTCCTGCAGGGCTATTCGGGCCCCGCCTCCCCGTACTGGGCGAGCAAGGGCTTCCTCGGCCTGCTGCTCCCGCCGGAGCACGAGGTGTGGACGGCCCATGAGGAACCGGCCCCCGCGGAACGCGCCGACGCCCTCACCCCGATCGCTCCGGCCAACTGGCTGCTCCAGTCCACGAGTTCGGACGGGATCGTGCGCCTCCACAACCACGGCAGCGAGGACGTCCGCTACGACCCCTACTACACCCGCCTCGGCTACTCGACCGTGACCGGGCCCTCGGCGTCGTACGACAACAGCGTGATCGTCGGCGGTGACCCGAGCCGCACGGGGATCGAGCCGCTGGGCGTGGGGGAGGGGTGGGCGGCGTCGCGGCACTCGGCCGGTGGGCGCGCCCGGGTGACGAGCGTCGTGCTCGCGCAGGGCGCCGTGGAGGTGCGCGCCTTCCGGGTGACGGGGGCGGCGGCCGGGGCTCCGGTGCGGGTGACCGGGTGGGCGGCACCGGAGGGGCTGCGGGCCGAACTGCAGCCCGCCGTGGGCCTGGACGACGCGCTGACCGGGGTCACGGGGGAGGGCCCGACCCTGTTCGTCGCGCTGAGCCGCCTCACCGGCGCGGCGGACGCCGAACCGTTGGGGGAGACGGTGACCGTACGCGCCGAGGGCGACCGGGAGCTGACGGTGCTGTGGAGCGGCGGTCACGGGCTCCGGGTCCGGTGGCAGGAGTCCGGAGTGGAAGTGGAGCGCACCGCCCAGGGCTGAGCCGCTTCCGCCATCATGTGGATCATGGGGTGGAGAGACGAACTCGTCGAACTGCTGGGCCGGGCCGGGCTGGAGCTCGCCGGGGAGCCGTGTGTCGAGGATGTGGTGCCGCCGCCGGTGGCGTGGCGCCATGTGATCGCGTGGGAGGCGCGGCCGACCGGGGAGGTCGCGTTCGACCACCCCGACGCCGTCGCCGAACTCAACGCGCAGTGGCACCGGTTGGCGTCCGAGAGGGGCATCCTCGGCAAGGACGGGGTGTTCCTCGTCTCCTTCCACGGCAACCCGCACCGGGGCTGGACACGGGTCCGGCTCAGCGACGGCTGGGACCTCGCCGGAGTGCTCGGCGAGCGGCCGGGGCGGCCGGAGTTCGCGACGCTCTCCCTGGACGGGGACGCCCTGGTGGGTGCCACGACCGAGGAGTACACGGTCTGGCTGGTCGCCGTCGACCGGATCAGGGAGCGGCAGGAGGAGAGTGCGCGGGCGGCCGCCGCGGAGACCGACGAGGGCCGGGCGGCCGCCTGGGAGGCGCTGTTCCGGGGACCTGGGCCCACGCAGAAGCTGCTGGGCGCCTGGGCGCTCGGTCTCTCGCTCAACCCGGCCCTCCCGACGGACCTGCGGCCCCTGCTGCTGGGGAGGTCCCACCACGCCATGTACCGCGCCCTGCCGACGGACGTCGTGGACGCCCTGCTGACCCATCCGGACTGGAAGGTCCGGGGGTTCGCGGCCGAGGTCCAGCCGAACATCACCCCCGGGCAGTGGGCACGCGTGATCGCGGCCGAGCGGGACGAACGGCAGCGGTGGATCCTCGCCATGGTGGCCGCCGACCGCCGGGCCGAACTGCCCGAGGACACCTGCCGCGGACTGGCCGCGGATCCGTCCGCACGCGTGCGCTGCGAAGCCGTGCGCCTCAAGGATCTGCCTGCCACCGTGTCGGTCGCCCTGGCCACCACCGATGCCGACGGCGAGGTGCGGGCGGCTGCCTGCCGGCAGGTCTGGCCGCATCTCGACGCGGCGGCACGGGCGGCGCTCCTGGCGGACCCGCACGGCACGGTGCGGGAGCAGGCCCTGCTGCTGCACCACCGGGACCACCCGATGCCCCGGTCGGTGTACGAGTCCGGGGACATCAAGCGTGAGGCGCTGGAGAGCTGCCTGCTGGAGCGCGGTCTCGCGGAACACCTGGCACGGCACGGGGACGTGGCCGAGCGCGGTTCCCTCGCCCTGAACCCGCGGCTGGACGCCGACCTGGTCGCCCTGCTGGCCGGGGATCCCGACGCGGACGTCCGCCGGACGGTGTCCGTCCGCGCCGACCTCACCGAGGAACAACGCGCGGCCATTCCCGTCGACTTCGATTCGCACGGTCGCCGTCACGCACTCCAGTGGGTCGTGGCGCTCCACGACGACCCCGAGGCCATGCGCCGTCTGGCCGCCTCCACCCATCCCCTCGTCCGCCGAAGCGTCGCCCGAGCCCGGCATCTCCCGCCGGACGTCGTCGCCCGGCTCGCCGACGACGAGGATCGGGTCGTACAGCTCTTCCTCGCCGAGTCCTGCGACGACGCGCCCGCCGAGATGCTGCTGCGGGTGTGGCGGTGGTGGACCGGCAGCCTGACCCACCCCGACCGTCCGCGCGGCCACCCCAACTTCCCCCGCCAGGGCCTTGTGCGCCACGCGGACGACCCGAGCCCGCGCATGCGTCGACTCGCCCTGGACGACCCCGAGTCGACGCCCGGCCTGGTGGAACGGCTCAGCCGCGACCCCAGTGACGAAGTGCGGCGCCGGGCCGCGACCGACCCCCGGTTGTCCGCCGTCGCCGCCGCGCGGTTGCTGGAGGACCCCCACGACCACGTTCGGCGCGCCGCCGCCGTCCACCCTCACCTGCCGGCAGGACTGCTGACGCAGTTGCTGCGGCGCTCCGACACCGCCGAAGACGCCGCCCGCAACCCGGCGCTGCCCGTCGAGGTCATGCGCCGGATGGCCGAGTCGCTCGGCACCGAAGGGGGGACGGCGGCGTCCGTCACGGCGTGAGGCGGGCGATCCGCAGCGTCGTCGTGGTCGGCGACGCCCCGCTGAGCGGGCTGCCGTAGGACGGGGTGACGGGCGCGTAGGCCCAGCTGAGGGAGCCGTCCTTGAGGACCGCGATGTCACCGGTGAACCGCGCGCTCACCACCTTGTCGGCGCTGACGGAGGTGCCGTTCCAGTCGACCAGCCGCAGGTGGGTGCCGGTGAAGGTGCCGGTGCAGGTGCCGGCCGAGCACTTGGCGTTCTTCAGGGACTCCCAGGAGACCAGGAGTTTGTCCTTGCCGTAGGGCGCGAGGTGCACGTCGACGTTTTCGACGGTCTTGGCGCTGGTGAGGTAGATCGCCTTGCCGGGGCCGGAGTTGCGGTTCTTCAGGAACGCGATCGCGACCTGGTGGGTGGCGGTCTTCGGGGTGACCGTCCAGCCGCGGCCGCTGCTGTCGTCCGGGTTCTTCTTCGCGGCGGCCGCGCCCCGGGAGGCGAACGCGGTCGCATACCTGCCGGTCGAGGACTTGACCAGGTCGCCGGTGCGGCCGGGGAAGGTACCACCGCAGTACCCTGCCCAGCACTGCTCCCGCTGGACGACCGGGGCCACGTCCGGGGCGCCGATGCCGGTGGAGACGAACAGGCCCGAGCGCCAGTCGTCGAAGCAGAGCGAGGTGAAGGCGCCGGAGGTCTCGGCGTGCAGGGCGATGCCCTCGTTGTGGCTGCACCCCCAACTCCAGCCGCCGCTCAGCTTCTTGCCCCCCGCGCTGAGGTACGACAGCTTGTCGCCGAAGTGCCCGTCGGCGAAGCCGCCCGCGCCGTGCACCACGAAGTAGGCGCCGTACTTGGAGCCGTTCCAGGTGAGCTGCCCGTCGAGGGTGGGGGAGGTGTCGTGGGAGGCGGTGCCGGTGAGCTTGGTGGTCCAGGTCCGCTTGCCGCCCGTGTAGCGCACGATCGCCGCCGCGGTCTCCTTCCACTTGTTGGTGTCGGCGACCCGGGTGAGCAGCGCGAAACCGTTGTCGTGGGCGACCAGACCGCCCACTTCCTTCGTGCCCTTGACGACCGTGTCGGCGCCGGACCGCTTGCCTGCCGCGGTCAGCGGGGTGACGTGCACGCCGTCGGCGGCGGGCCAGGCGACGCGGATGGTGCCGTCGGGGGCGACGGCGGTGGCGGTGCGGTTCCACTCCCGGGTGTCGTTGTAACCCGCCGAGAGATAGGGGAACTTGGCGCCGAGGCTCACCGCCGTGGACGTGATCTTCAGGTCCGGGGTCGTGGCCGCGCCGGCGGTGGCGTACCAGGTGCCGGCCAGCAGCCCGCCGACCGCGAGCACGCCGATCACGGGCTTGCGGAAGACGCGCACGCGGCGGTGTCCTGTGGTGCGTGGTGCAGATGTCATGTCTGCTGGTCGCCGCCGGTCCCCGGAAGGTTGCCCCCTACCCGGTCGCGAGCAGCGTCTCGGTGACCCGGTCCGCGAACGCGACGGGGTGCTCAAGGGTTCCCAGATGCCCGCCCGGGACCTCGATGAAGGCGCCGCCGGTGTGCTCGGCGGTGAACTCCGCCGCCTCGTAGAGGAGTTGGCCTCGCGAATCGGTTCCGGCAGCCACCGTGAGGCGGGGCAGGCCGGCCGCCGGCCGGTAGGCGGAGAACGGGCGCAGGACATGGGCGAGGAAGACCGAGAAAGGGGTCGGCTCGCCGGAGTCCCGGTGCCCGGCGCCGAGTTGCCCGATCAGCTCCGCCCGCAGCCGCTCCCCGTCCGGCAGCAGCGTGACACACGGGGGCTCGTGGGCGATGACGTGCCGGAGCCGGTCCGGGTGCCGGGCCAGCAGATCGAGGGCGGTGATACCGCCGGTGCTGGTGCCGAAGACGTACGCCGACTCGCCCGGCACCAGCACCTCCTCCAGTACTTGGTGCGCGCCCTGGCTCCAGTCCGCCACATGCTGGTCGGCGACGGGTTCGCCCAGGCGGCCGTGGGCGAGGCCCAGCGGGTCGTAGGTCACGACCGTGAAGCGCGCGGCGAGGCGTTCCGTGAGCGGGGCCAGGCCCATGGGGTGCCCGGCTCCGCCCGGGAGCACGAGCAGCACGGGGCCGCTGCCGGTGACGTCGTAGTACAGGTCAGACATGGTGGTCGGTCTCCTCGCGGGGCCAGTTCTCGAGTGCGATGTGCAGGGCGTCGACCGCCCGGTCCCAGGAGGCGCGGACATCGCGCGGAGCGTTGAAGCCGCCCGAGGCCTCCAGGGCGCAGTAGCCGTGGAAGGTGGCGCGCAACAGGCGTACGGCGTCGGTCAGATCGGGTTCGGCCAGGCCGTAGCCGCGCAGCATGCCGTAAGTGATCTCGACGGTCCGGCGCATGGCGGGGGCGTCGGCGTCGACGAGGGCGGGATCGATCCGGATCTGGGTGGCCGCGTACCGTCCGGGACGTTCGAGGGCGTACGCGCGGTAGGCGTCGGCGTAGGCGGCCAGCGCGTCCCGCCCGGACCGCCCGGCCACGGCGACGCCGATCCGGTCGATCATCTCGCCGCCCGCGAGCAGTGCGAGCCGGTGGCGCAGGTCCTGCAGGCTCCGGACATGTGTGTAGAGACTGGCGTCCCGCACCCCGAAGCGGCGCGCCAGCGCGGACAGCGAGACCTGCTCGAACCCGACCTCGTCGGCCAACTCGGCCGCCGCCGCGACCAGTCGGTCGGCGGTGATTCCGGCACGGACCATGCGATGCCTCCCCTGGGGTTCCTAGCCAGGATCCTAGGAGCTCTAGGTTTTGGCCGTCATGCGATTTATCGGGGCGCACCCGGCCGGGGCACCGGCATAGGGTTGCCCGGAGACGGAAGGGAGAGCTGTGGCGAACGGGGCGCGGCGCGTGGCGCGGGCGGCACGGCAGCGGACGGCCGACGGTCAACCGCTCTGGATCCAGCGGGACTTCGGGCTCTTCTGGCTCGCCCAGACCCTCTCCTTCCTCGGTGACTCGTTCAGCCTGATCGCACTGCCCCTGCTGGTCCTCCAGGCGACCGGCTCGGTGGCCCGGATGGGCCTGCTCACCGGAGTCGGCGGGGCCGCGATGGTGCTGGCGGCGGTCTTCGCGGGCGTCGTCGTGGACCGGGTCGACCGGCGCAGGCTCCTCATCGCCTGCGACCTGGTCCGGATGGTCCTCTACGGCCTGGTCCCGCTCGTCTGGCTCGCCGGGCCGCAGCTCTGGCTGCTGTACGTGGTGCTGCCGCTGTGCGAGGCCGTCGGCATGGTCTTCGCCGTCGGATACGTCACCGTCGTCCGCGGACTCGTCGGGCCCGGCCGACTCACCGAGGCCAACGGCCGGTTGAACGCCACCGCGGCCGCGGCCGGCGTGCTGGGACCGCTCGGCGCGGGCCTGGTGGCCGCCCGGACCGGGCCCGCCGACGCGGTGGCCGTGGACGCGGCCAGCTACGCGGTCTCGGCGGGCTGTCTCCTCTTCGTGCGCGTCCGGGAGCGCGCCGCGGACGACCGGCCGGTCAAGGACACGGGGCTGTGGCGGGACCTGCGCACCGGGCTCTCGTACCTGGTCCGCCACCCCGTCCTGCGCTCGCTCGCCGGTCTGCTCGCCGTGTTCAGCTTCCTCAGCCTCGGCATCACCGACCTGATCATCTACCACCTCAAGCACGATCTCGGCCACGACGACGGCACGGTGGGGACGGTGCTGGCCGTCGGCGCGGTGGGCACGATCGCCGGGGCGCTGCTGGTCGCCCGGATCCGGCGGCGGCTGGGCTTCGGGCCCACCTGGATCGTCTCCACCGCGGTGTGCGGACTGGCCTTCGCCGGGCTCGGCCGGGCGCACACGGTCCCCGCCGTGGCCGTCCTGAGCGCGGTCTACCTGGCCTGCGTGGGCATGGCGGGCACCTGTTCCATGTCACTGCGTCAGGAGATCACCCCCGAACCCCTCCTGGGCCGGGTCACCTCCGCCTACTGGACCCTTCAGTACTCGGTCGCCCCGGTCGGCGCGGCCGTGCTCACCTGGGCCGCCGAACAGTACGGCACCGCCCCCGTGGCCGCCGTGGCCGGAGCCTGCTGCACCCTCGTCGCCCTCGCCGGCCTGTGCACCCCGGTCCGCGGCGCGCGGCACGGCTGACGCGCAGGCGGAACGTCAGCCGTTCACCCCCGTGTAGTGCCCCAGTGCCCACCGCCACAGCCAACGGGCGGCGAGGTAGGCGAGCAGGCCCAGGAAGGGCGAGGCGGCGGCCAGCCAGTAGGGGGCGCCGGTGGAGTGGCCGTGGCCGGTGAGGACGGCCGCCGGGAAGTAGGCGACGAACGCGAGCGGAAGGCCGTAGGTGAGGAAGCCGCCGACCGCCCTCGGCAGGACGTTGAGGGGGTAGCTGCCGAAGGTGCCGAGGAGGTCCTCCAGCCAGCGCCCCCAGTAGTCGGCGGCCGGGAAGCGCAGCGAGGCCGAGGCCACGACGGTGAAGAGGGCGGCCTCCAGGAACATGCCGCCGAGCACCGCGGCGACCAGGTACCCGATCCGGCCCGGCGTCCAGTCCAGGTGGCTGCGGCCGATCGCGCCCGCCATCAGGCCCACCGCCACCGTGAGGTCGCCGATGGCGTTGGTGGGGAAGTGCTCCAGCTGGACCTGGCGGTAGACCGGCATCGGGCGGAGCAGGTACGCGTCGATCTTGCCCTCCTGGATGTGCCGGCCCAGGCCGTGCACCCGGCCCAGGAAGAGCACGAACAGGCCGTGGGCGAGCATCCGGGTCGCCGGGATGAGCAGCACGTCCGAGCTGTCCCAGCCGCCCATCCCGGCGAACCGGGTCAGCAGCACGGTCGCGAACACGATCACCGACACCTGCCAGACCGCGCCGATCGCGATCATCATCAGGAACTCGGTGCGGTACTCCAGCTGGGCACGGAAGTTGAGCTGGGTGACCCGCCAGACGATGCGTACGGCGTTCATGGGACTCAGCCTCCCTGGGAGACGACGCGACGGGCGGCGCGCCGCCACAGGAACCGGGTGAGGAAACGCAGTGCCACCAGCCAGGCCGCCTGGACACCGAGCTGGAAGCCCGCGTCGGACAGCGGGATACGGCCCACGTACAGCGACAGCGGCACGTTGAGCGTGGCCTGGAACGGCAGGAAGGAGCTGAGGGTCAGGAACCAGTGCGGGAAGAACCACAGCGGCGCGTACACCCCTGACATCAGGTTCTGCGCGAAGACCAGGATCAGCAGGGCGGCCGTGTTGCGCAGCGTCCAGAAGCACAACTGGTCGATGAGCAGCATCACGTAGTGCAGGACCCACTGGCCGAGGAGCAGGCTGAGTGCGAACACGCCCGCCACGGCCGCCGACTCGGGAGGTACCACCACCCCGGCCGCCAGACAGATCGCGTACCCCGCCAACGCCCAGGCGAAGCCGTACAGTTGCTCGCCCAGAGCGCGCAGGGCGTAGTAGCGGTGCGGGGCGAGCGGGCGCAGATACCAGTAGACGATGGTGCCGTAGTACATGTGCTGCACGACCGTGTCCCGGGCCGCGTACTGGTCCAGCTCCCGCAGCCGGGAGGCGAGTACGGCCAGCACGGCGAAGGTGACCGCCTGGTCCCGGGAGAGCCCGGCGGTGGTGCCGGTCTGGGCGTACAGGCCGTGCCACAGGGACGCGACCAGCACCACCTGCACGGTCAGCCGCAGCAGTGCGGCGGTGATGCGGGGCGGGGTGTACAGCTCGCCGAGCGGGGTGACCCGGGCGGCGCGCCAGGCGTAGGTCAGGGTCGTCATCACGCGGCCTCGGCCCTGGTCCTGGCCTCGGCGTAGGCCGCGCGCATCACGTCCTCCAGGTCCGCCTCGTCCACCGCCACGCCGGTCACCTCGTACCGCTCGATGACCAGCTTCAGTGCCTGGTGGACGGTGGGCGCGGCCGGACCGTCCGGGCCGAACACCACCTGGGGCCCGTCATGGCTCACCAGCACGATGCCCGGCAGCGGGCCGACAGGGGTGTGCGGGTCGGCGAGCGTGGCCCGCACCTGCCAGGTGGAGCCGAAGTCCCGGCGGACCTCGTCCAGGGTGCCGTCGAGCACCAGCCGGCCGTGGTTGACCAGCACCACCCGCTCGGCGAGCCGTTCCACCTCGGTCATGTCGTGGGTGGTCAGCAGCACCGTACGGCCGCGCTCGGCGACCTGGTACCGCAGGAACTCGCGGACCTGCTCCTTCACCACCACGTCCATGCCGATGGTCGGCTCGTCCAGGAAGACGACCGGCGGATCGTGCAGCAGGGCGGCGGCCAGGTCGCAGCGGACACGCTGGCCGAGCGAGAGGTGCCGCACCCGGGTGTCCCAGAACGCGGAGAGTTCCAGAAGGTCGTCGAACTCCCGCAGCCGCGCCGCGTGTTCGGCCTTCGGCACCTCGTAGATGTCCCGCAGGATCGCGAACGACTCCCGCACCGGCAGGTCCCACCACAGCTGGGTCCGCTGCCCGAACACCGCCCCGATGTTCCGGGCGTTGCGCTCCCGTTCCCGGTACGGCACCACGCCCGCGACCCGGGCCTCGCCGGAGGTCGGGGTGAGGATGCCGGTGAGAATCTTGATGGTGGTCGACTTGCCCGCGCCGTTCGGGCCGAGCAGGGCGAGGAGTTCACCCGGGGCGACGTCGAAGGAGATGTCGGAGACCGCGTGCTTCTCCACGCGCTCGGGGTTGACCAGGGATCGCAGGGCGCCCGCGAAACCCGGGCGCCGGACGGTGGTGTGGAAGGTGCGGGACAGGCCGCGGACCTCGATGTTTCCGGCCACGCTGGGGCCCCTCTCGTTCCGTGCACGACGTACGGCCGATCGGTTCGAGAGACCGACCGGCCGCGGATACGCCACGACGGTCGCAGAGCGCCGAGGAGCCCGGCAATGGATTAATCGACCCGCGATTTGGACTGTTCGATCACCGGGCGGCGGGCGCGGTGCGGCCCGGGCGGCCCCCGTTGCGCAGGCCCACCGACCGCAGCGCGCCCTCCAGCGCGAAGGTCGCCGCGCCCAGGCAGACCGGGTCGGTGGGGATGGGGGAGAGGACGATCTCGGTGGCGGCGAACGGCCGCCCGAGCGCATGCCGCCGGACCGCCTCCCGCACCTCCGCCAGCAGCGGTTCGCCGAGCCTGCGGGCCACCCAGCTGCTGAGCACGACCAGTTCGGGGTTGAGCAGGTTCACCAGGTTGGCGATACCGGCGCCGATGTAACGGGCCGTGTCCCGTACGACCTTGACCGCGACCGGATCACCGTCCGCCACGCCCCGGGCCAGCGCGTCCACCGTGGCCGTCTGGTCCTCCGGGTGCAGCAGCGGACTCTGCGGGCTCAACTCCCGCAGGTTCAGCATGATCCCCGGGGCGCCGACGTACGTCTCGACGCAGCCGTGGTTGCCGCAGTGGCACAGCCGCCCGTCGAGGACGAGCGTCGTGTGCCCCCACTCCCCGGCGCTGTTGCTGACCCCCCGGTGCAGGCCGCCGCCGAGTGCGAGCCCGGCGCCGACCCCGGTGCCCAGGTTCACCACCACGGTGTCCCCGCGCCCGCGCGCCGCCCCGAACCACTGCTCGGCCACCGCGCAGGCCCGCAGTGGGTTGTCCAGGTAGAGCGGATACGCGATGTGCTGGGACAGCAGGCGCAGCAACGGCACGTCGTGCCAGTCCCAGTTGGGCGCGTACTCGGCGACCCCGGTGGCCCGGTCCACCTGCCCCGGCACGCTCACCCCGACGCCCAGCACCCGCGCGCCCTCGATCCCGGCCTGCGCCACCACCGCGCCGACCGCCGCGGCCGCCTGGCCCACCACCTGCTCCGGCCGGTTCTCGCCGGGGCGCATGTCCTCCTCGGCGCGGGCCAGCACGTTCAGGGCGAGGTCGAACAGCTCGACGTGGACGTACGTCTCCGCGATGTCGACGCCGATCAGCGCGCCGCCCGAGGCGTTGACCGCGACGAGTCCGCGGGGGCGGCCGCCCGCGGAGTCCTCGAAGCCGACCTCCGTGATCATCCGCAGCTCCAGCAGCTCCCCGACGAGGGTGGCGACCGTGGCCAGACTCAGTCCGGTGACGGCCGCCAGTTCCTGCCGGGAGGTGGGAGACTCGGCGATGATGTGCCGCAGCACCTCGTAGCGGTTGGCGGTGCGGATGTCACGTGATGTGTGCTTCACGCGGCGCAAGGCTATGGCCTGGGAAGCGCTTTCGACAAGCCATTACATTAAGGGTTGGATTAAGTCCGTCGGTCGGTCCGGCCGGTCCGGTCATTCCCGCAGGACATCCGCCGCGAAGGGGTTCGTGAACTTCCCGTCGGGGTCGAGGTCCCGGGCCAGGGCGCGGAAGTCGCCGAGCCGCGGGTAGCGGCCGCGCAGCACCTCGCCGGGCACCG
This sequence comes from Streptomyces sp. NPDC054770, assembly GCF_053611985.1. Taxonomy (NCBI): domain Bacteria; kingdom Bacillati; phylum Actinomycetota; class Actinomycetes; order Kitasatosporales; family Streptomycetaceae; genus Streptomyces; species Streptomyces sp. NPDC054770. Next base: position 147,568 of record NZ_JBSHBL010000009.1, on the reverse strand, counting down.
CGTACACCTTGCCCCAGTGCGGCCGCGGGTCGAACGGCTCCAGTGCCGCCTCCAGCCGGCGCACCACGGGCAGTACCGCCGCCAGGTCGTCCACCCAGGTGAAGTGCAGGGCGACGGAGTCGCGGCCGTGGGCGGGGCTGAGCCACTGCGGATCGGCGGCGACCGTCCGCACCTCGCAGGTCTGCAGGACGGGGGCGAGCGTCCGCCGGATCCCGTCGACGGCGTGCAGCGCGTCCACGGCCGCGTGCCTCGGCAGCAGGTACTCCGACTGGAGCTCGTCCCCGCTGCTCGGCGTGAACTCCGCCCGGAAGTGCGGCAGCCGCTCGTGCCAGGGCCCCGGCACCCCGAACTGCTGGGTGCAGTTGCCCGCGGGCATGCCCGGCACCGGGTGCATCGCCTCGGTCGCGGGCGCCGCCCACCCGAAGTCCACGGCCGGCCGGTCGGTGCGCCGCTTCACCCACACCTGCCGGAAGCCCGGCTCCCGCCAGTCGGTGAACAGGCTCACGCTGTAGGCGGCGCCGGACACTGCCGCGAAGTCCAGGCCGTCCAGTGGGAGTTCGGTGTATACAGTCTGCGCCATGTCATATGCCGCCTCCAGCTCCAGGGTGAGGGCGGTCACGGCACCCAGCGCGCCCAGCGACGTCACCGCACCGTCGAACCCCGCGTCCCCGCGCGCGATCCTCGCCGTCGAGCCGTCGGCGAGGACCAGCTCCACCTCCCGTACCGGCGCCGCCAGTGACCCGTTGGCCACGCCCGAGCCGTGGGTGCCGGTGGCGACCGAACCGGCCACCGAGATGTGCGGCAGCGAGGCCATGTTGGGCAGTGCGAGGCCCCGCGCGTGGACCGCGCGGGCCAGTTCGGCGTAGCGCACCCCGCCCGCGACCCGCACCGTACGGGCCCCGGTGTCCACCTCGACGGCCGGCGGCAGTCCGGCGATGGAGACCAGCACGCCCTCCGGGCCCGGATCGGCGATGCGGTTGAAGGAGTGCCCGCTGCCCAGCACCCGTACCCGCGCACTGCCGGCCACCAGCGACCGGAGCGCGTCGAGCGAGTGCGGGCGGTGGAACTCCTTCGCGGTGTACGTGATGTTGCGCGCCCAGTTGGTGACCGTCTGCGCCGGATCCGTCATCTGTGCCGTCCCATTCCTGTCGTCCTCGGAGGAGTGTCCGTCGTTCTCCGGGGAGTGTCCGTCCCCTCCGGGGAGTGCCTGTCCATTGACCCTCTCATTCGCCGAGACCTACGGTAGAGACCGGTTGCTATCCGCGCGTCACCGAGCCGGAAGGTCACTTCCTTGCCCGAGCGTCCCCAGGCACTGTTCGCCATGACGGCCCAGAACGTGCCGCACATCTTTCCGCCGGAGGTACTCGCGCGACTGTGCGAGTACGTAGAAATCGATCCCACTCTGGTGGTGCACGACTTCACCGATCCAGGGGTACGGGAGACGCTCGCCCGCACCGAGGTCCTGGTCACCGGCTGGGGCTGCCCGGTCCTGGACGCGGCCGCCCTGGACGCGGCGCCGAAACTGCGGGCGGTGCTGCACGCGGCCGGCTCGGTCAAGGGCTTCACCACGCCCGAGGTCTGGCGGCGCGGCATCGTGGTCTCCTCGGCCGCCGCCGCCAACGCGCTGCCGGTCGCCGAGTACACCCTCGCGATGATCCTGCTCGCCGGGAAGGACGTCTTCGCCTTCCGCGACCTGCTGCGCTCCCGCCGCACCTTCCCGTACGGCGACATCGTCCCCGGCATCGGCAACTTCCACCGCCGGGTCGGCATCGTCGGCGCCTCCCGCATCGGCCGCCGGCTCCTGGAACTCCTGCGCCCCTACGACCTGTCGGTCGGCCTCGCCGACCCCTACGTGGACGAGGCGGAGGCCGCCCGGCTCGGTGTGCCCCTGCTGCCCCTCGACGAGCTGCTGCGCACCTCGGACATCGTCACCGTGCACGCCCCGCAGACCCCGGAGACCCGGCATCTCCTCGGTGCCCGCGAACTCGCCCTGATGCCGGACGGATCGGTACTGATCAACACCGCGCGCGGTTCCCTCCTCGACCACGACGCCCTGATCGGGGAGCTGCGCACCGGCCGCCTGACCGCGATCCTCGACGTGACCGACCCCGAGCCGCTGCCCGCCGACTCCCCCCTCTTCGACCTCCCCAACGCCTTCCTCACCCCGCACCTGGCCGGCTCGCAGGGCAACGAGGTGGCGAGGCTCGGGCTCACCGTCGCTGAGGAAGCCGGGCGGCTGCTGGCCGGTGACGGTCTGCGGTACGCCGTCGACCAGGCGGTCCTGGAGCGGGCCGCGTGACGGCCCGTCCGCCGGGCGTCTCCGGCCGTCTCGTAGGGTGATCTGAACACATGACGAAGGGGAGCCGAGCGGTGGCGAAAAGGACGCAGCCGGCGCTGAACGGGGACGCCTCGACGGTTCGGGACGTGGCCGCGCGGGCGGGGGTCTCCGCGTCCACCGTCTCCCGGGTCCTCGGTGGCACCTACCCGGTCGCCGCCGCCACCCGCGCCAAGGTCCTCAAGGCGATGCGCGAGCTGGACTACGTGGTCAACGCGCACGCCCGCGCGCTCGGCGGTGCCACCAACAAGACGGTCGCCTTCGTGGTGGACGACGTCACCGGCCCGTTCTACGCGCACATCGCCCGCGGGGTCGAGGAGCAGGCCTCGGCGGAGGGCCGGCTGTGCATGCTCTGCACCACGCACGGGGACCCGCGGCGCATCCTGGCCGTCGTGGAGACCATGCGGGAGCAGCGGGCCGACGCGGTGATCGTGGTGGGCGGCGCCCTTCAGGACAAGGCCTACCACGACCGGATGACCCACTTCGCGCACGCCCTGGACCGGTCCGGCTCCCGGCTGGTCCTCGTCGGCCGCCCGCCGCTCGGCCCCGGCGTCCCGGCCACGGTCGTCGACTACGACAACGAGGGCGGCGCCTTCGCCCTCACCAGCCACCTCCTCTCCGGCGGCCACCGGCGCGTCGCCTACCTGGGCCGGGTCCCCGGCCTGTCCACCAGCGCCCAGCGCATCGCCGGCTTCACCCGCGCCCATGAACTCCTCGGCCTCACCCCCGACCCGGACCTGATCCTCGACGGCGTCTTCTCCCGCTCCTACGGCTACCAGGCGACCCGCGAAATCCTCGTCTCCGGGCGGGAGTTCACGGCGGTCTTCGCGGCCACCGACATGATCGCCACGGGCGTGATCCAGGCGGTACGGGAGTCCGGCCGCCGTATCCCCGACGACATCGCGGTGGCCGGCTACGACGACATCCCGGTCGCCCGGGACGTCTACCCGACGCTCACCACGGTCCACGTGCCCCAGGAGGAACTGGGCCGCGCCGCGGTCCGCCTCGCCCTGCACCGCGACGAGCTGCCGGACGGGCAGCATCTGGTACTCGGCACGCATGTGGTGCTGCGGGAGTCGACGCGACGGGCCGCCGACGGTTGAGCGGCCGAGCAGCCGAGCGGCCGGGGGAGATCTGCGGATTTCGTTGCCTTGCGCGCGGGCGATTGCCGTAATTGGCAATAGTGTGGCCATTTGGATGCGGTATCGGTAGCGTGCGGACATGGTCTCCGACTCGCTCTCCCCGCGCCTTCCCGTGACCGACCGCACCCGCCATCGCCGGCTGCGCGAGCAGGGCAGTCTCGACCGCGCCGAGCTGGAGGCGATCCTCGACGCCGGGTTCGTCTGTCATCTGGGGGTGGTGGTCGACGGGCGCCCGCTGGTCGTGCCGACGGTGTACGGGCGGGACGAGCGGCAGCTCTACCTGCACGGCTCGGTCGCCAGCCGCAGCCTCGCGGGCGGCACCCCGGTGTGCGTCACCGTGACCCACGTGGACGGCCTGGTGCTGGCGCGGTCCGTCTTCGAGCACGGTGTCAACTACCGCAGTGCGGTGGTGCACGGCACCGCCCGCAAGGTGACCGACCCCGAGGAGAAGCTCACGGGCCTGCGCCTGCTCTCCGAACACACGGCCCCGGGCCAGTGGTCGTACGCCCGCCGGCCCAGCCGCAGGGAGCTGGCCGCCACCACCCTCCTCGCCCTCTCCCTGGCGGAGGCCTCCGTGAAGATCCGCACCGGAGCGCCGGACGACGGCGACGGACCGGACGCGGAGCTGGGGCTGTGGGCCGGCGTCCTGCCGCTGAACTCGGCCTGGGGTGCGCCGGTGACGGACCCCATATTGCCCCCGAACACCCCCGTACCGGGACACATTGCGCGCCGTACGGGGACCCGGCACGGCTGACGGCCGGGCATGGGCATAACGTGAGGAGTCGAACGCCTGAGCCGGGAGGAGACACGGGATGGGCAGCCGTACCGCGCTGGTCGAGGATCTGATGGAGCGGTTTCCGCAGGTACCACGGGAAGCCGTCTTCAAGGAGGACCTGCTCCGGGGCGGTGTGGCCTTCGACCCGTCCGCGCTGAGCGACAACGAGGGCGGCGAGGTCAAGCCGAAGTCGTACTTCATCTTCTCCTTCGACCACGGCACCCTGCCCGAGCTGGGCGAGGCCGCGCTGCGCCGGCCCCCGGAGGAGATCATCCTCACCGGCGGGCCGTACGACCTGCGGCGGACCGTGGTGTCGGTGCGGGTGAACCCGGCCTCGCCGTACCGGGTGGCCGCCGACGGCGAAGGCGTGCTCGGGCTCTACCTCGACGGGAAGCGGATCGCCGACGTCGGGGTGCCGCCGATGCCGGAGTACTACCGGCACAAGCTCGCCAACGGGAAGTCCGTGATGGAGGTCGCCCCGACCATCCAGTGGGGCTACCTGATCTACCTCACCGTCTTCCGGGTCTGCCAGTACTTCGGCGCCAAGGAGGAGTGCCAGTACTGCGACATCAACCACAACTGGCGCCAGCACAAGGCGGCCGGGCGGCCGTACACGGGCGTGAAGGACGTCGAGGAGGTGCTGGAGGCGCTGGAGATCATCGACCGGTACGACACCGCGAAGGCCTCCACCGCCTACACCCTCACCGGCGGCGCGATCACCAAGACCGTCTCCGGGCGCGACGAGGCCGACTTCTACGGCCACTACGCCAAGGCCATCGAGGAGCGGTTCCCGGGGCGGTGGATCGGCAAGGTGGTCGCCCAGGCGCTGCCGAAGGACGACGTGCAGCGGTTCAAGGACTACGGGGTGCAGATCTACCACCCCAACTACGAGGTGTGGGACGAGTACCTCTTCAAGATGTACTGCCCGGGCAAGGAGCGGTACGTCGGCCGGGACGAGTGGCACAGGCGGATCCTGGACTCGGCCGAGATCTTCGGCGCCCGCAACGTGATCCCCAACTTCGTGGCCGGCGTGGAGATGGCCGAGCCCTTCGGCTTCAAGACGGTCGACGAGGCCATCGAGTCCACCACCGAGGGCCTGCGCTTCTTCATGTCGCACGGCATCACGCCCCGCTTCACCACCTGGTGCCCGGAGCCGACCACCCCGCTCGGCAAGGCCAACCCGCAGGGCGCCCCGCTGGAGTACCACATCCGGCTGCTCCAGGCCTACCGTCAGACGATGGAGGACTTCGGCCTCTCCTCCCCGCCCGGTTACGGCGAGCCCGGCCCCGGCCGCGCCGTCTTCTCCGTCAGCTCCTTCATGGACAGCCTGCCCGCGGAGGAGTCGACGAAGGTGTGACATCCGGCGGGTCGCAAGTGACTTTCGGGAACGGTGAGTCGAAACGCGGTCGCTGTCCGTACTAGAGGCCGGAGTTGTGGGGCACGGCGGACGGGCAGCCGGATGCAGCGGTTGACGTGACGCCGGGGACCGGTGGTACGGGTGACGGGGAGAATCCGTGGCACGACCACCGGTAACCGGTTATGAATATGCCGCTTGTCAGTTGTGCAGGGGACGTGAAAAACTCGGGCCCGCCGCGAGGTTCCCCCCAACTCCGTTGCCGATACGGTGAGTTGACCTTGCTCTGGATGCAGGAGACCCATGCCCGACCTGCCGACCCCTCAGGACGCCGCCGAGGCAGCGCTGTTCTCCGAATGCTGGGACGCAGTGCTCTCCTACGCCGACCTGTGCACGTCCGGCTCTCTGACGGCCAACCAACTGGCCACCGAGGCCTTCGCGCTCGGTATGCATGAGGCCCGTGACGCGGACTTCACATCGGTCCGCAGCACCGGACGGCGCGCCGCCCGGCTGCCGATGATCCCGCTGCTGCTCACCGCCGTGCGCAACACGGCGGCCGCCTGGGAAGCCGAAGGGCTGGGCCACAAGCTCGACCCGGACCTCAGGCTGTGGCTCAACTCCGAGAAGGCCGCGCGCTACACGGGTCTGCCGTTGCAGCGGCCCGTCGCGCTGCGCGGTCTGCGGGACATGCAGGAGGCGGACGCCGAACTGCTGTGGCTGGCCGAGGTGGAGGCGCTGCCGCTGCCCTCCGTGGCCCGCCGGCTCGGTCTCGACCCGGCCGTCGCCGCCCAGGAGCTGGACCAGGTGCGCGGACTCTTCCGCGACCGCTGCCACCGGGCTCACCTCGACACGCCCATGGCCGCCGAGTGCCGCAGCTACGCCCGGCTCCTCGACGCGGTCACCCGGTCCGCGGCGGCCGACACGCCCGAGGACCTCTCCCGGCACCTCGCCACCTGTGTGCAGTGCGCCGAGGCCGCCGCGTGTCTGCGGCTGCACGGCGGCGGACTGCCCGCGGCGCTCGCCGGCGGGGTCGTCGGCTGGGGCGGCCTCGCCTACCTGGAGCGCCGCCGCCGCGCCGCGGAGGTGCGGCTCGGTGCGGGCCGCCCGGCCACCGCCGACCACGACGGCGGCGACCCCAAGGAGGGCGGCGGCCGGGGCAAGGTGCTGCGGCACGGTCTGCTCGGTGCGGCGGTCCTGATCTCGCTGGTGGCACTCGGCGTGTCGATGATGCCGATGGGCGGCGGCTCCGGCGAGGACACGGCCGCCGCCTCCCACGACGACCGCCAGCCGGTCGCCGACCCCACCTCCGTCGTCCCGTCGGCCGACCCGACCCCCACGCATACCGCCGCCTCCGCCGCGCCCTCCTCCCCGGCGACCGCCGGGAAGCCGGCCCACGACAACCCCGACCCGGAGCCCCAGGGCACCTCCTCGGCCACGGCGAGCACCGGAGGCGGCGGCCACCACGCCACCGCCTCCGCCCGCCCCACCGCCTCCGCCGCGGCCGCCTGCCGGGTCTCCTACGACCTGGTCAACCAGTGGACCGACGGCTTCCAGTCCACCGTTACCGTCACCACCACCCAGGCGCTGACCGGATGGCGGGTCCAGTGGTCCTTCCGGGACGGCCAGAAGGTCACCCAGATGTGGGACGCGACCGTCAGCCAGAACGGCGGCGTGGTCACCGCCGACGCCGCCGACTACAACCAGTCGGTCGCCGCGGGCGGTTCCCTGTCCTTCGGCTTCCTCGGCACCTGGAGCGGCAGCAACTCGGCCCCGTACGCCTTCACGCTGAACGGCGAGTCCTGCTCGCTGAACTGAGCCGGGCAGCCGAGCCGCCCGCACACGACCGGCGGCCGGGGGGACCCAAGAGGGTGGGTCCGCCCGGCCGCTGATTGCTCGTCAGGAGCGTTCTCCGAGGACCTCGTTCAGCACTGCGACTTGTAGAAGTACTTGCTGACCGACGGCTCGTTCATGTTGTCCTTGGTGATGGCCACCATGTTGGTGCCGATCGACTTGCTGACCGACTTGCCCTCGAAGGCGTCGGCCAGCTGGTCCACCGCCTGCCGGCCGATCGCCGCCGGGTCCTGGGCGACCAGCACCTGGAGGGTGCCCGACTTCAGCGAGGCGATCTCGTCCGGCTCGGCGTCGAACGCGGCCACCTTCACCGCGCCCTCCTTGCCGGCCTGCTTGAGCCCGGTGGCGATGCCCTGACCGGTGTTGGTGTTGCCCGCGAACACCCCGCCGAGGTCCGGGTGGGCGGCGAGCGTCGACTGGATCTGGGAGGCCGCGGTGGCCGGCAGGTCGTTGTCGTAGAGCGTGGGCAGCACCTTGATGTTCGGGTACTTGGCCATCTCCTCGGTGAAGCCCTTGATCCGCGCGTCGGTCGTCGACACGCCGGGCTTGACGCTGATGACGATGACCGAGCCCTTCTCCTTCATCAGCTTGGCCAGCGCGTCGGCGGCGACCTGGCCGCCCTTCTCGTTGTCCGACGAGATCCGGGTGATGCCGATCGACGTGTCGGTCACCGTCGTGTCCACCAGCGCCACCTTGGTGCCCGCCGACTGGATCTGCTTGAGCGACGGCGTCAGCGCGCTGGTGTCGACCGGCGAGATCAGCAGCCCGTCCGGGCGCGCGGCGGCCACCGAGTCGAGCAGCGGCCGCTGCACCGACACGTCCCACTGCGCGGAACCGTCGGCCGTGAAGTCCATCCCCTTGGCCTTGGCCTCCGCCTGCGCGGCACAGGTCATGGTGATGTAGAAGGGGTCGCTCTTCACCCCGGTGATCAGCCGGACCTTCTTGCCCTTCGCGCTGCCCGAACTCCCCGAGCTGCCACCGTCGTTCGACGATCCGCACGCCGAGGCCCCCGCGCCGAGGGCCAGAACCGTGCCCACCGCGACCAGCAACCGGCGCCTGCTGCGAACGTTCCTCATCACAGATTCCTCCCTAGTCATGCGCGTTCCCTGGTCTTCCTGCGCAGCTGGTCGATGTAGACGGCCACCACCAGCACCACGCCCACCGCCACGTCCTGCCAGTACTGCTGGACGCCGATCACGATCAGGCCGGTGGTCAGCACCGCCGGGATGAACACGCCGATCACCGTGCCCAGCACCGAACCCCGCCCGCCGAACAGGCTGGTGCCGCCGAGGACCACCGCGGTGATCACCTTGAGGTTGTCGGTGGAGTGCCCGGCGATCGACGTCGTGCCGTACGAGGCCAGCCACATCACCGCGCCGAGCCCGGCCAGCAGCCCCATCAGCCCGTAGACCTTGACCAGTTGCCGGCCCACCGGAATGCCCGCCCGACGTACGGCGGTCGGGTTCGACCCGATCGCCAGGGTGTGCTCGCCGAACCGGGTGCCGGCCAGCACCGCACCGAAGATCGCGGTCACCACGGCCGCCAGGACCACCATCCAGGGGATGCCGAGCACCTTGCCGAAACCGAGGCTGTTCTGCAGGTGCGTGGAGGCCGCCCCGGCCGGGTCCTGGCCGCCGGTGGCGAGTTCGGCGATGCCCAGCGCCGCGCCGAGCCCGCCCAGCGTCACGATCAGCGGCGGCACCTTGCCGGTCGCCACCACCGCGCCCTGCAACGCGCCCCACGCCGTGCCCACCGCCAGCGCGATGACGGCGGAGAACGCGACCGTGCCCCAGCCCGAAGTCGCCCCGCCGTGATGGATGTTGTACTCGCCCGCCGCCACCGCGGCCAGCACCAGCACCGAGCCGATCGACAGGTCGATGCCCGCCGTGATGATCACGAAGGTCATGCCGACGCCGAGCACCAGGTAGATGGCCGCGTTCACGGCGATCTGGGTGATGTCGTACGTGGTGAAGAACTTGCCCGGCGCCGCGATGGTGAAGAACAGGACCAGCGCCACCAGGATGACAAAGGTCCACAGTTCGTTGAGGGTTGCCGCGCGGCGCACCCAGTCCGGCACCGCGGCCCGGCCGCCCACGGCCGCCGGGGCCTTCTCGCTCTGCGCCGTCATCGTGCGCCCTCCGCTTCCCCGGTCCCGGCCGGCTCGTCCAGCGAGCCGGTCATGGCCCCGACCAGTTCCTCGATCGTCGTGTCGGCGGCGGTGTACGACGCGACGCGCCGGCCCAGCCGCAGCACCTCCACCCGGTCCGCGACCGACAGCACCTCGGGCATGTTGTGGCTGATCAGCACGACGCAGATACCCTGGTCGGCGACCCTGCGGACGGTCTCCAGGACCCGGGCGCGCTGCACGACGCCCAGCGCGGCGGTCGGCTCGTCCATGAAGATGACCTTGTGGGCGAAGGCAACGGCCCGGGCGACCGCGACGGACTGCCGCTGACCGCCGGACAACGTTGTCACAGCGGCCGTCACATCCTTGAGCTCCACGCCCAGCTCGGCGAAGGCCTTGACCGCTTCCCGGCGCATGGTGGGCCGGTCGAGCACGCCGAGGCGCCCGAGCAGGCCCCCGCGCACGATCTCCCGGCCGAGGTAGAGGTTGGCCGCCGCGTCCAGGTCGGGCGCGAGCGACAGGTCCTGGTACACCGTCTCCACGCCGTGCCGCTGCGCGTCCATCGGACCGGAGAACCGCACCGGCGCGCCGTCCAGGCGGACCTCGCCGGCGTCGGGGGCGAGCACGCCCGACAGGACGTTCACCAGAGTGGACTTGCCGGCACCGTTGTCACCGATGAGGGCGACGACCTCGCCGGGGTATGCCGTGAAATCGGCGCCCGAGAGCGCCTGGACGTGGCCGAAACGTTTGACCACCCCATGTGCGGTGAGCAGAGGTTGCCTTGCAGAGGCCATGTTGTGCCTTCTGGTTGGTATCGTTAACAGCTTGGCTGATTCTTGGGGCGCCCACAGCGGGGTGTCAAGGGTGGTGCAGCCGGTCGCCGGGCGGGCTGGTCACGCCCTCATCTCCCGTTGTTCGCAGGGCCGTTGATACGCGTGCGAGTTGGTAACGTTAACGAGTCGACGCTCAAACGTGACGCAGCTGGAGGACGTGGCGTGGCAGCGACCCGGCCGACCATGAAGGACGTTGCCGCGGAAGCGGGCGTGAGCACGATGACGGTGTCCCGGGTCGTCAACGGCGATTCGGCCGTCGCCCCGCGGACCGCCGCGCGGGTGGAGGCCGCGGTCCGTAAACTCGGCTACCAACGTGACGACGTGGCACGGCAGTTGCGCCGCACCCATGAACTGAGCCAGATCATCGGCCTGTTGGTCGACGACGTGACCGATCCCTTCATGGCCGCGGTCGCCTCCGCCGCCGAGGACGTCGCCCGGCAGCGTGGCAGCATCATGCTCATCGGCTCCAGCCGCGCCGACCTGCGCCGCGAACGCGAGGTGATCGCCGCGTTCACCGCCCGCCGCGTCGACGGCCTGATCCTCACCCCGGCCGCCGGCAGCCACCGCTTCCTGCGTCCCGCCCAGGCGCAGGGCACGAAGATCGTCTGCGTGGACCGGGCGGCACCAGGCCTGGACGTGGACGCCGTGGTGGTCGACAACTTCGGCGCGGTGCGGGCGGCCGTGGCACAGCTGGCGGCACACGGCCACCGCAGGATCGCCTACCTCGGCGACACGCCGAGGATCTGGACGTTCGGCGAGCGGCGGCGGGGCTATCTGGCGGCGCTGGAGGCCGCGGGTATCGCCGCCGACCCGGCGCTGGTCAGGGACGGCGTGCGCAGTGGCCCGGAGGCGGCGGCCGCCGTCACCGGGATGCTGGCGCTGCCCGATCCGCCGACGGCCCTCCTGGCCGGCAACGAACTCCTCGCCTTCGGCGCCCTGACCGCGGCCCCCGCCGAACTGGCCTTCGTCGCCTTCGACGACTTCGCGCTGGCCGCGCGGCTGACCCCGCCCGTCACGGTGATCGCCCAGGACCCGGTGGCCCTCGCGACCAGCGCGGCACACCTGCTGTTCGCCCGGATCCACGGGGACGTCTCACCCCCGCGCACCGTGGTCATGCCGACCCGGCTGATCCGGCGGGGGTCGGGGGAGATACCCGGACCGTTCGCCGCGTAGCGGCGCGTGGCGCCGGGTGCCCAGTCTGAGCAGCGCGGGAGTCGGATCTCGGGTGCGGGCCGGCGGGGGCCGATCGCGCAGTTCCCCGCGCCCCTTCAGGGCGCGACAGTGCGCCGAGTTCGAAGCGCCCCGTGTTGAAGCCCCCCCTCCGCGGCGCCGGAGACATCGCGGCCCGCCCCCACGGCGCCG
>NZ_JBSHBL010000009.1:0-135781 GCF_053611985.1 Streptomyces sp. NPDC054770 | reverse complement strand
CGCGCGCGCGTGGTTTCCCCCCCCCGGGGTGTGCCCCCCCCCCGGGGGGCGCGCGGGGAACTGCGCGGCCGGCCACGACGGCGCCGCAGTCGGCAGACGGCGTATCGCGCCATTTCCCGCGGAGCGCGCAGCCGACGGACGGCATGTCGCGGCGCTTCCAGCGGAGCGCTCAGGTGGTCGTGGAGCGGCGGCCTCCGCGGCGGCCGGAGCCGTGGCCGCCCGTGCCGGTGGTGCTGCCGGCGGCCCCGCCGGACGGCGTGCGCCGCCGGGATCCGCGGTCGTCCTTGCCGGATGCGCCGCCGGCAACCGCACCGGACGCGCTCCGGCCGCCGGCACCACGGCTGCCCGCCCCGCCGGCACCCCCCGTCGACCCCGTTGTTCCCTTGAGGCGGCCGGAGCCGCGCCCGCCGGCGGCAGCTGCCGACCCGGCACGGCCGCCCGCCCCGCTGGTCGCACCTGTCGCCGCTCCGGCAGCGCCGTCGCTTCGGCGCCTGCGGCCGGACCGCTTGCCGGGCTTGGTGCCGGTCCGCTGGTCCGGACGGGACGCGGCGGGTGTCGTCGGCTGCGGGATCTCGACGACGACGGGCACACCGGAAGGCTCGCGGGCGCCGGTGATCGTGGCCAGCTCGGTGTCGCTCGACGTGATACGGGCAGATCGGGGGCGGATGCCCGCGTCCGACAGGAGCCTGGTGACGTCCCGCTTCTGCTCGGGCAGGACCAGCGTGACCACGCTGCCGGAGCCGCCGGCGCGGGCCGTGCGGCCGCCCCGGTGCAGGTAGTCCTTGTGGTCGGTGGGGGGATCGACGTTCACGACCAGGTCGAGGTCGTCGATGTGTATGCCCCGGGCCGCGACGTTCGTCGCCACCAGCGCGGTGACCTGGCCGTTCTTGAACTGCTCCAGGGTGCGGTTGCGCTGCGGCTGGGAGCGGCCGCCGTGCAGTGCCGCCGCGCGGACCCCGACGGCCAGCAGCCGTTTGGCGAGCCGGTCGGCGGACCGCTTGGTGTCGAGGAAGAGGATGACCCGGCCGTCACGGGCCGCGATGCGCGTGGTGACGGCCTTCTTGTCGGTCTCGTCCTGGATGTGGAGCACGTGGTGCTCCATGGTGGTGACCGCCCCCGCGGACGGGTCCACGGAGTGCACCACGGGGTCGGTCAGGAACCGCTGCACCAGCCGGTCGATGTTGCGGTCGAGGGTGGCCGAGAAGAGAAGGCGCTGTCCGTCGGGCCGGACCTGCTGGATCAGCTTGGTGATCTGCGGCAGGAAACCCATGTCGGTCATCTGGTCGGCCTCGTCCAGCACCGTGATGCGTACGTCGCCGAGCACGCAGTCGCCGCGTTCCACGAGGTCGTTGAGCCTGCCCGGGCTCGCCACGACCACCTCGGTGCCGCGCCGGAGGGCGGCGGCCTGCTTGGTGATCGACAGTCCGCCGACCACGGTGGTCAGCCGGAGGTTCACCGCCGTCGCGTAGGGGGTCAGCGCGTCGGTCACCTGCTGGGCGAGCTCCCGGGTGGGCACCAGCACGAGGGCCAGGGGTGCCTTGGGTGCCGCGCGCAGTCCGGCCGTACGGGCCAGGAGCGCAAGCCCGAACGCGAGCGTCTTGCCGGAGCCGGTACGTCCGCGGCCCAGCAGGTCGCGGCCGGCGAGGGAGTTCGGCAGCGTGGCGGCCTGGATGGGGAACGGGGTGGTGACGCCCTGCGCGGTCAGGGTCTTGAGCAGCGCCGCGGGCATGTCCAGGGCGGCGAAGTCCTCGACGGCGGGAAGCGCGGGTGTCGTGTTTTCCGGCAGCCGGAACTCACGCGATGCCGACGGGGACGGCGGGGACGCCGAAGTCGACGAGGTGCGCCGGTTCGGCTTCTGGGGCCTGCGGGACATGCAGTGATCTGCCTTCCTGGAAACAGCACAAACCGGGGTCCGCACCATGACGGTACGGACCCCGGTGAGTGGAATACGCGTCCGGCGATCAGGCGGGGACGATGTTCTCCGCCTGGGGGCCCTTCTGGCCCTGCGTGACGTCGAAGGAGACCCGCTGGCCCTCCTGGAGCTCACGGAAGCCCTGGGTCGCGATGTTCGAGTAGTGAGCGAAGACGTCGGGGCCGCCGCCGTCCTGCTGGATGAAGCCGAAACCCTTTTCGGCGTTGAACCACTTCACGGTTCCCTGTGCCATGACCTTCTCCTTCTGTAGGCAGAGGCCCCATCCGGAGATGCCGGAAAAAACTAATGCACCTGAAGGAGAAACATTCCCGTCAGGTGCACATAGGTTCATGGGTACCACAACTGCAACTCTTGAACCCTAGCATAGCCTCACACGCGGTCCGGAGTGCGACGAGTTCCGGACCGCTCGATCCGGTCGGCCGTCGTCCGGCGCGGAAGCATCACCAGCGCCGTGCCCACCGCCAGGCCCAGTGCGGGCAGCACGGGGAACCGGCCGTCCGGCGCGAAGCCCCGCACGGCGAAGCGGCTCAGCGCGGCGACGTCCATGGCAAGGCCGAGCCACAGCGGCCAGGCACCGCGCAGGCCGGGGTCAGGGGCGGTCCGCCCGTACAGCACGCCCAGCCGGCGTTCGAGCGGCCTCAGCGCGGACACGACGCAGGCCAGGACGGCGCCGAGCACCAGCAGCCACGGCACCCGCAGCCCCCACCAGGCCGCCGACCCGAGCGCCGGCTCGGGCGCGAGGCCGGTCAGGTAGAACGCGGCGGCGACGACCAGCACCGGCAGCATGTGCCACAGATACAGCGTCATGCTGGCCGCGCCCACGGGCCGGACCACGTGCCACACCCGCTCGCGCTCCAGCAGCCGCCGCAGCGGCGGCGCGGCGAGGAGGCACAGGCCGATCTGGGCGACCGCCCACGCCAGCATCGCGGCCGACGGCGGATCGGTGTTGCTGGGGTTCTGCCCGGTCACCAGGATCAGGCTGACCGGGAACGGCCCGAGAGCCACCAGCGCGGCGAACGCCAGCCCGCCGCCCGCCGCCATCGCGAGCGGCACCAGCCGGCGGCCCCTCAGCAGACCGTCCCGCCAGCAGAAGCCCAACTGGTAGGCGACACCCCACACGAGCACGTAGTCGAGCAGCCCGGCACCGGGCACGTGCACCGTCACCACGAGCGCGCCGGCCGCCAGAGCCGCCGTCCCCAGCGCGAGCGGGACGCGCGGCCCCCAGCGCCGGTGCGCCGCGTACAGCGCCGGCGTCAGGGCGCTGAGCACCAGGTACACCGGAAGGAACCAGAACTGCATGGCCATCGCCCAGCCCACCAGCGCCAGGGTGTCAGGGTCCACGCCGGCCGCCGTACAGACACCGACGGCCAGCAGTACCGCACCGCTGTAGACGCCCACCGGGAGAAGCAGCCGCAGCGCCCGCCGCCCCAGCCACCCCGCGGGCGTACCCCCGGCCGCCCGGGCCCGCGCCCAGGAACCGCCCGCGGCATGGCCTCCGGCCAGGAAGAACAGCGGCATGATCTGGAACGCGAGGGTCAGCCACTGGGTCCAGGGCACGGTCGCCAGCAGCTCCGGGGCGGTGATCCGTCCGTCGGGCTCCCGGACCAGGGCGGTGATCAGCCAGTGGCCGAGCACCACCAGCACGATCGCCCACGCGCGCAGGAAGTCGACGTAGCGGTCTCTGCTCATGGCCGTCATGATCCCGCGGCCCCGGCACCGCCGCGGCGGGTAGCCCGGGCCGCAACCATTCCGTGCCCGGTACGACATCCCCCGCAACCCGGCCGTCCCGGCGAAGGAGTGACGGCTGCCGGGGCACGAGGTAGTTCGGTGGCGCCGCGGCCGGGTGGTCCGATCAGGGAGGTGTTGACCGATGGCTGTCGTTGCGATGGGCGCTGCCCGCGGTCAGAAGGTCATGTGAAGGGTCACCGTTGACTTCCGGCTCCGCTGCTTTCTCCGCGCTCGCTCCGGCTCGGCCACGGGAACCCCGGGGCTCGTCAGAGCTTCCCGCCGATCTCACAGGCCCGGCACGGCGGTCGGCCGCAGGTGCACTGCATGATGGCATCGAGGACCCCGCGGTCGTGGTAGAGGCACTCGTCCTTGCAGGTGTGGCGCGGGATGAATCCTGCCGGGATCTCGCCGGGCCACGGCTCGTGCCCGTCCCGGCAGCGGATGAACCGCTCGGGGTCGGCGGAGTGCAGCTCGTGCATGCTCGACCGCGCCTCGTCCTCCAGCTCACGCACTCGCTCCACCAGAGCCTTGAGTTCGGCGGCGATCCCGGAGTACCGGTCGGCGCCGGTCCTCACGTGCGCGGCCCGCAGTGCCATCGCTGCGTTGCCCAGGAACCTGCCGGCGTCCTGAAGGTCGGTCACGTGATGCATCTGGATGCCGGTCACGCCCCGGACCCACACTGCGTCCATGCTCATGATCCACCTTCCCGGCGTTCGCCTGGTTTTCTTAAGAGAGATTGGGCGCGACGCCGGTATCTCTGCATAATGAAAAGCAATATATTTACGGACGCTAAGGGTTTCGCCCGGGCCCGTCCAGTAAATCGCGGGTGAATCGGCTCACAGCCGGGTGGTGGATCTTCTATTCAATCTGCAGCTGTTTCTTGTCCGCCGGACGTCACCCCCGCCCGTGTCGGTCATCCGGCGACCGTGTAGGAACGCGCTCCCGTTCCGGCGAGCCCGCCCCCTTCGACGATCAGGTACTCCGGGCGGATGGGGCGACCGTCGAACCAGCACTCCAGGATCTCCCGGGTACCGGCCGCGTAGCGTGCCTGCGCCGAGAGGGTCGACCCGGACACGTGCGGCGTCATCGCCTCGTGGGGCATGGTGCGCCAGGGATGGTCGGGCGGTGGTGGCTGCGGGTACCAGACGTCACCGGCGTAACCGGCCAGCCGGCCGCTGTCGAGAGCCCGCACCACGGCGTCCCGGTCGACGATGAGCGCCCGTGCGGTGTTGACGATGTACGAACCGCGCCTCATGGCCCCGATCAGGTCGTCGTCGAGGAGGTTCTGCGTCTGCGGATGCAGCGGAGTGTGGATCGAGAGCACATCGACGGAGGAGACCAGCGAACGGGCGTCGGAATGCCAGGTCAGCTCCAGCTCCTCTTCGACCTCCTTGGCCAGCCGCCGCACGTCGTAGTAGTGCAGCCTGACGTCGAACGGCTTGAGGCGGCGGAGCACCGCCTGGCCGATTCGGCCGGAGCCGAGAACGCCGACGTCCATGCCTTCGAGGTCGTAGGCGCGCGAGACGCTGTCGGCGATGTTCCAGCCCTTCTTGGCGGTCACCCACTCGTGAGCCGGCATGTAGTTGTGCACCAGGGTGAGAATCTGCATCACGGCGTGCTCCGACACGCTGATGCTGTTGCTGAAGGTCACCTCGGCCACGGTCATGCCGTGGGCGATGGCGCTCGGCAGGTCGACGTGGTCCGACCCGATCCCCGCGGTGATCGCGAGTCTGAGCCGGGGGGCCGCGGCGATGCGTTCGGCGGTCAGGTAGGCGGGCCAGAACGGCTGCGAGACGACCACGTCGGTGTCGGGAAGCTCGCGGTCCAGAGTGGAGTCCGCCCCTTCCTTGTCGCTCGTGACGACAAGGGTGTGACCCCGGCCCTCCAGGAACCGGCGCAGCCCCAGTTCTCCTGAGACGCAGCCGAGGAGGTGCCCCGGAGTGAAATCGATGGCCTGCGGGGTCGGCGCGGTCTGGCCGCCCGGATAGCCGCTGATAGTGGGAATCTCGTCGCGGGCGTAGTCGGGAGGATAACCGCCGACGGGGTCCGGATAGAGCACCGCAAGGATTTTTGCCATGGCCGTCCTCCATCGGTGGGGCCACTGTTCCTGTGAACGGGTAGGGCACCGGCGAGCCGGTCGAACACCGATGATCTTGAATTTTAGTCGAGTGTGCGTCAGCACTGCAATCCCTGGGATAATGGGGAGGTGTTCCGGTGGATATGGATGCGGCTATTTCGATGAGGCTTTTGGCGGAAGTTCGGGAGCCGTTCCGCGTACGTCTGCGCGGGGGCGTCCTGGCGGCGGTCGCGCTCGGCGGCCTGCTGGGCGGGACGGCTCGTTACGCACTGGTGCTGGCCTTCCCCACCCGGGCGGCGACGTTCCCGTGGACGACGTTCGCCGTCAACGTGTCCGGGGCGTTCGTGCTGGCGCTGCTGCTCGTGCATGTGCTCGAGATCTGGCCGCCGACCCGGTACGTGCGGCCGTTCGCCGCCGTCGGCTTCCTCGGCGCCTTCACCACCTTCTCGACCTGGATGGTCGACACCGACCGCCTGCTGGGCCACGGCCACTACGCGGCCGCGGCGTTGAACATCTTCGGAAGTCTCTTCGCCGGCCTGGCCGCCACCGTTCTGGGCCTGGTCATCGGCAGGCTGACAGCGGCCCGGCGCATCCGGCTCGACGCGCGGCGCGGACGCGCCCGCCGACCCGGCTGGTGGGTCCGGTGATCATCCTGCTCGCCGTCGCTGCGGCGGCCGCCGTCGGGGCGGTTGCGCGTTACGTACTCGACCAGTACGTGCAGTACCGCAGCCCGGGAGCGTTCCCGCGCGGTACCTGGCTGATCAACGTGACCGGCTCGTTCGTACTGGGACTGCTGGTGGGCCTCGGCGCGCGGCACGCACTGCCGGAGCAGGTCGTGACCATTGGCGGCATCGGTTTCTGCGGCGCCTACACGACGTTCTCCACATTCAGTTACGAGTTGGTCCACCTGCGTGAGAAAGGGCAGATCGGTAAATCCCTGCTGTACGCCGTTTCGAGTATTGCGGTGGGTCTTGCGGCTGCTGCGGCGGCGCTCGCCATCGGATCGTCATGAGGAGGTCCACGCCCGGCCGTCCGGTCTTGACACCGGGATTTGCGAGACGTCTCCTTGAAGGTAGGAAATGCTTTGTGGTGTGCGCCGGTCGGGTGCGCACTGCACGCACTCGGGTTTGGCAGCGTCCACCGGCATCCGGAGGCTGCTGATGGCAACCTATGAATATCTATGCAGCCGATGTGGGCCTTTCGATGTGAAGTTGGCGATCGGGACGGCGCCGAAGTCATGCGGCTGCCCCGTCTGCGCGGGCGCCGCGAGACGTGTGTACTCCTCGCCCGGCCTCACGCTGACCTCGCACGCGGTCGCCGCCCTCCATGTCCGGGAGGAGCAGGCGCGTGAGGCCCCGGCAGTGGTCTCCCAACTGCCGCCGCGCAGAAGGGTGCGCCCGCACCCCGCGCTCTCACGGCTGCCGCGTCCCTGAAGGCGGTGGTTGACAAGGCAGAACGTCTCATGCGGGTTTCGGCATCGGGACAGGACGTCGTGCCCGTAGCGGTGTGCGGAATGCGGAATCACGCAACGCGGGCCGGGAACCGAGCCGTATCCTCGGCAGTTCATCGGCGGCTCTGGCGCCACGCGATTCCACTCCCCACGCGGACTTAGGAGGTGTGTCCCCGTGGGAAACGTGGGACTGCTCTTCGTCGGTGCGGTGCTCTTCATGAACGGATTGCTGCTGCTCGGGAAGGTCGAAGCCCGATCAGGAGCGGTGTTCAACCTGTTCGTTGGCGCACTGCAGGTACTGACGCCGACTTACCTCATCTTCACCGCCAACGATGACCCCATGAAGATCCTGGCGGCATCCGGCATCTACCTCTTCGGCTTCACCTACCTCTATGTGGGTATCGGCCTGCTCGCCGGTCTCGACAGCACCGGCGTCGGCTACTACTCGCTGTTCGTGGCAGTTGCCGCCCTGGGGTACTCGTACGCCAATTTCCGGCTCCTCAAGGACTACCCCTTCGGAGTCATCTGGCTCTACTGGGCCTACCTGTGGTTCCTGTTCTTCCTGCTGCTCGGTCTCAAGAAGGACGACCTCAAGGTCTATACCGGCTGGGTCACGGCGATCGAAGGCTGGGTCACCGGTGTGATTCCCGCCGGGCTGCTGCTCTCCGGCTACTGGAAGCACCCCACCGAGATCGCCATCGCACTGGCGGTCTTCGGCGTCGTGGTGTTCGCGGGGCTGTGGCCGCGCACCCATAGAACGCCCCGGCCGACCTCAGCGGCTCCGCGGGTCGGAGGTGCGGGCGCACCAACGTGACCGGATCAGAATCTAGGAGTTCTCATGCCTGAAATTCTCTTCAACGTGGACCACAGCAAGTCGATGCGTGACCAGGCCGTGCCCGGCCACAACAGGTGGCACCCGGACATCCCCACCGTCGCCATGGTGAAGCCGGGAGCGGAGTTCCGCATGGAGTGCCGCGACTGGACCGACTGCCAGGTCGGCAACAACGACACCGCCAACGACGTACGCGACATCGACCTGACCATCCCTCACATGCTCAGCGGCCCGATAGGCGTGGAGGGTGCCGAACCCGGCGACCTGCTCGTCGTCGACATCCTCGACCTCGGCCCCGTGCCGCAGCAGACCGGGGACGCGGCAGGGCAGGGCTGGGGCTATACCGGCATCTTCGCCAAGGCCAACGGCGGAGGCTTCCTGACCGACTACTTCCCGGACGCCTACAAAGCGGTATGGGACTTCCATGGGCAGCAGGCCGTCTCCCGTCACCTTCCCGGGATCCGCTTCACCGGGATCACCCACCCCGGGCTGTTCGGAACCGCTCCGTCCACCGAGATGCTCGCCCGCTGGAACGCCCGCGAGCAGGCGCTGATCGACACGGACCCCAACCGGGTCCCGCCCCTCGCCGTACCTCCGGACGGCACCAACGCACTCGCCGGTACGGCCACCGGAGACCTGGCACGCCGCATCGGCGAGGAAGGCGCACGCACGGTGCCGGCCCGCGAGAACGGAGGCAACCACGACATCAAGAACTTCACCCGGGGGTCGAGAGTCTTCTACCCCGTACACGTCAAGGACGCGAAGCTGTCCGGAGGCGACCTGCACTTCAGCCAGGGCGACGGAGAGATCACCTTCTGCGGCGCCATCGAGATGGGCGGGTTCATCGACTTCCACGTCGACCTGATCAAGGGCGGCATGGAGACGTACGGCATCTCCACCAACCCCGTGTTCATTCCGGGCAACGTCGAGCCGAGGTACACGGAGTTCCTCACCTTCATCGGGATCTCCGTCGACCATGACACGGACACGAACTACTACCTGGACGCGACGCTGGCCTACCGCCGGGCCTGCCTCAACGCCGTCGAGTACTTCAAGAAGTTCGGCTACAGCGGAGAGCAGGCCTACCTGCTGCTCGGCTCCTCCCCCATAGAGGGACGTATCAGCGGCATCGTCGACATCCCCAACGCCTGCTGCTCGTTGTACGTACCTACCGCCATGTTCGACTTCGAGGTCCGTCCCAGCGCTGCCGGACCGATGAAGGCCGACCGCGGCCAGTGCGCGGTGGCCACCGCCTGACCCCGACCCTGGCTGCGGCCCCACGGTCCCGGCTGCGACTCGGCCCTGCACACCATCGCCGTTCGCCAGTCCCGGGACGGCGGGCCGCGGCCAGGATCCCGTCTGCGCCGCTACCCCCGAGCCGACCGGCTCTTCGACGCCGTCTCTCTACGGCTCCGCCGGTGCACCCTGCGCCGCTGCCTGGCCGCGTAGCGCAACCCGATGCGGCTCCTTGACCAGCACTGCCTGTGCCCCTGCCAAAAGTCGGTGGCGCCCGAGTACGCGCGCCTCTAGAGTGAGTTCCGCTTCACGCAGTGGCTTCCGGCCGCTGTTGTCGGCCGAGTGACGAACGGGAGGTGTGACCGATGGCTGTCTATGTGATGGGCGCTGCCCGCGACCAGAAGTTCATCCACTCCACCTCCGCGGCCACCGGCTGACCTTTCCCTTTCCCGGGGCCGCCCTTGTGAAGGGTCACCCTTGACTTCCAGCTCTGCTGTTTTCTCCGCGCTCGCTCCCTACGGCTGGGACGAGACCTGGGCGAAGGAGTTCGCCCGCTACGACGCCGAAGGGCTGCTGGCCGGGCGGGTCGTCCGCGTCGACCGCGGCCAGTGCGACGTCGTCACCGCCGGCGGGCTGCTGCGCGCCGACACCGCGTTCGTCACCCCGCACGATCCGCTGCGGGTCGTGTGCACCGGCGACTGGGTCGCCGTGGAACCCGGCGGCAACCCCCGTTACGTACGCGCGTATCTGCCGCGCCGTACCGCCTTCGTGCGCTCCACCTCGTCCAAGCGGTCCGAGGGGCAGATCCTCGCCGCCAACGTCGACCACGCGATCGTCGCGGTGTCCCTCGCCCTCGAATTCGACCTCGGCCGCATCGAACGGTTCCTGGCCCTCGCCTGGGAGTCCGGTGCCCAGCCGGTCGTTGTCCTCACCAAGGCCGACCTGGTCCCGGACCCGGTCACCCTCGCGCACCTCGTCCAGGACGTCGAGACGAGCGCACCCGGTGTGCCCGTCCTCACCGTCAGCGCGATGGCGGGGGAGGGCCTGGACGTCCTCGTCGCCCTCGTCGGCTCCGGTACGTCCGTGCTGCTCGGCCAGTCCGGCGCGGGCAAGTCCACCCTCGCCAACGCGCTGATCGGCGAGGACGTCATGGAGGTCCAGGCGGCCCGCGACGTCGACGGCAAGGGCCGGCACACCACGACCACCCGCAACCTCCTCGCCCTGCCCGGCGGCGGCGTCCTGATCGACACACCCGGGCTGCGGGGGGTGGGCCTGTTCGACGCCGGGACCGGGGTCGGGCAGGTGTTCTCCGAGATCGAGGAACTGGGGGCACGCTGCCGGTTCGCGGACTGCGCCCACGAGAGCGAGCCGGGCTGCGCGGTGCGCTCCGCGGTGGAGGCCGGGGAACTGCCGCTACGCCGGCTGGAGAGCTACCGCAAGCTGATGCGGGAGAACCAGTGGATCGTCGCGAAGACCGATGCGCGGCTCCGGGCCGAGATGAAGAAGGACTGGAAGAAGAGGGGCGCGGAGGGGAAGGCGGCGATGGAGGCGAAGCGGGGGCGGTCGCGGTAGTGGCCTGACCGCGGGTGCGTGGGGGCTGGTCGCGCAGTTCCCCGCGCCCCTGGCGGGGGCGCTTCAACGTCATGTCCGATTCCCGCCAGCCCCGTCCTTCGCCATCGCCCACACTTGACCCGTGATGGACGAAGACACCAGGTACGAGGCGGTGCGCAGCCGGGACGGCCGGTTCGACGGCGCGTTCTTCTTCGCTGTCGAGACCACCGGCATCTACTGCCGTCCCAGCTGCCCCGCCGTCACCCCGAAGCGGCGCAACGTGCGTTTCTTCCCGACCGCCGCGGCCGCCCAGGGCTCCGGCTTCCGGGCCTGCCGCCGCTGCCGCCCGGACGCCGTGCCAGGGTCCGCCGAGTGGAACGTCCGCGCCGATGTCGTCGGCCGGGCCATGCGGCTGATCGGCGACGGTGTCGTGGACCGGGAGGGCGTCGGCGGGCTCGCCGGCCGGCTCGGCTACAGCGCACGCCAGGTGCAGCGGCAGCTGACCGCCGAGCTCGGCGCCGGCCCCGTCGCCCTCGCCCGGGCCCAGCGGGCGCACGCCGCGCGCACGCTGCTCCAGACCACCGAAATGCCGATCACGGAGATCGCCTTCGCGAGCGGATTCGCCAGCGTGCGGCAGTTCAACGACACCGTCCGCGCGGTGTACGCCACCACCCCGAGCGGGCTGCGCGAGGCCGCGCCCGGCGGTCGGGGCGCACGGCGCGGTTCCCCGGCCGCCGGGATCCCGCTGCGGCTCGCCCATCGCGGCCCGTACCAGGCCGGCCCCGTCTTCGACCTGCTGGAGCGGGAATCCGTGCCCGGCGTGGAGGAGATCACCGGCACCCCCGGCGCGCGCACCTACCGCCGTACCCTGCGACTGCCGTACGGCCACGCCGTCGTCGCCGTCGAGGAGCGCACCGGTACGACCGCCACGACCGCCACGACCGGTACGGGCCCCGGCGACCGTTCCGGCGGCTGGCTCGACGCCCGGCTGCGTCTCACCGACCCGCGCGACCTGACCACGGCCGTACAGCGGTTGCGCCGGCTGTTCGACCTCGACGCCGATCCGTACGCCGTCGACGAGCGGCTCGCCGCCGACCCACGGCTCGCTCCGCTGGTCGCCGCCCGGCCGGGACTGCGGTCACCCGGCGCCGCGGACCCGGCCGAGGCCGCCGTACGGGCGCTCGTCGGCACCGAGGACGCCGAGCGGCTGGTGCGGCGGTACGGCAAGGCGCTGGACGCCCCGTCCGGCGGCCTCACCCACCTCTTCCCCGAGCCCGCCGTGCTCGCGGGTGCGGAGCCCGGCGGCGGCCTCGGTGCGCTGGCCGCGGCGCTCGCCGACGGGACGGTACGGCTGGATGCGGGCGCCGACCGGGACGCGGCGGAGGCGGCGTTGCGTGCCCTGCCCGGGATGGACCCGGCGGTGATCGCCACCATCCGCGTCCGCGCCCTCGCCGATCCCGACGTCGCCCTGCCGGGCCTGCCCGGGCAGGGCGTACCGGACGAGTGGCGGCCCTGGCGGTCGTACGCCGTCCGGCATCTGCTGGTGGAAGGAGAGTCGAGCAACTGATGGGTGTCACGTACTGGACGCGGATCGCTTCGCCCGTGGGGGAGTTGCTCCTGACCGCCGACGGCGAAGGGGCGCTGACCTCGCTGTCCGTGCCCGGCCAGAAGGGCGGCCGGAGCGTGCAGGCGGGGTGGCTGTCCGATCCCGGTCCGTTCCGGGCCGCCGAGGACCAGCTCGCCGCCTACTTCGCCGGTGAACTCAAGGAATTCCAGCTGGAGTTGAGCGCGCACGGCACCGAGTTCCGGGAGCGGGTGTGGAAGGCGCTCGACGGCGTTCCGTACGGGGCGACGACGACGTACGGCGAGATCGCCGCGCGGATCGGGGCGTCCCGGATGGCGGTTCGCGCGGTCGGCGGGGCGATCGGGGCCAACCCGCTGCTGATCGTGCGGCCCTGTCATCGGGTGATCGGGGCGGACGGGTCGATGACCGGGTATGCGGGGGGACTTGAGCGGAAGGTGTGGCTGCTGACGCTGGAGGGGCGGTGAGAGCCCGGACGGTGCATGGGGCCGGCCCCGCCGCACTCCGCTCGGGGCCGGGGCGCTCGGCGGATCAGTCCTCGGACTGGAGCCAGCCGATGCGCAGTTCTTCCGCGCCGGGGCGGAAGGTCCGCATGAGCTCGGCCCGCTCGGGATCGCCTTCGGGGAGGTTGTCGGCGAGGAGGGCCTGTGAGGCGATGGTCTGGGGCCGGGCACCCAGCGCGGCGCGCAGGTGCAGTGAGCGGCGCAGCATCGCCAGCCGCTCGGCGGGCTCCTTGTGCGGTGCGAGGTGCCGGATGATGTAGGACTCGAAGTAGCCGTCGCCGGACCTTGTCGCGATCTCCAGAGCCGTCTCGTAGCGCGGCAGGGCGCCGGCCGGGT
Source organism: Streptomyces sp. NPDC054770 (assembly GCF_053611985.1). Taxonomy (NCBI): domain Bacteria; kingdom Bacillati; phylum Actinomycetota; class Actinomycetes; order Kitasatosporales; family Streptomycetaceae; genus Streptomyces; species Streptomyces sp. NPDC054770. The sequence goes on along the minus strand of NZ_JBSHBL010000009.1, from coordinate 122,553 downwards.
CCTCGTCGATGTTGTCCAGCAGGACGGCCCAGTGGTACTCGGCCCAACCGCGCGTCTTCTCGTCGCCGCCCTCGGCCGCCGCGCGGTAGCCGGCCTCGGCCGCGGCGCGGTCGTCGGGGCGGGGGTCGCGCCGGAACAGCAGGCGGCTGTAGGCCAGTCGCGCCGTGAGCAGGTGCGCGGCCGGTGATGCGGGATCGAGCGCCGCGACCGCCTTCTCGGCCTCCTCATGGCCCTCGATCCGGAAGAACCAGCGGTCGACGGCGATCTCCGCGCGCAGCTCGGGCTCGGTGTCCGGGTCCAGGACGGCGAGCGCGGCGTCCCACTCCCCGAGCAGGTGCAGACGGCGGGCCATGTAGGCGTCATCAGTTACCATGGCGCCTACATTAGAAAGCGGCGATGTAGGCGGTCAAGTGCAATACGGTGACTACATTGGGAACGTGACACGGCTGGCCGTCGAGCTGGCCAATACCGGGACCCTCGACCGGCACGGCGAACTGGTCGCCGCGTTCTTCACGGAGCACGAGGTCGCGCCGCCGCCGGGCGGTGACTACGGCGAACTGCCGGACCTCGTGCGCACGGCGCTGGCGCAGGCGGTCGACGGCGCCACCCCCGACGCCGTGCACCGCCTGCTGCGCGACTACCCGCCGGAGATGCACCTGTCCGACCACGACGGCTCCGGCTGGCACATCCACTTCAGCCGCAACGGCACCCCGGCCCAGCGCTGGGCCGGCCAGCTGATCGCCGCCCAGCTGGCCCTGGTCGCGGCCGGGGATCCGGCGGTGACGCTGGGGCGGTGCGCCGCGGCCGGATGCGCGAACTACTTCGTGGACCAGTCACGGAACCGGACGCGCCGGTTCTGTTCCAACGCCTGCGCGAGCCGGACGACGGTCGCGGCCCATCGGGCCCGGGCGGCGAAGAACTCCTAGCGGAGTCCGCCGCGAAGCCGTCGCGGATCTCCCTGACCCCACCCGCCCGCGGTCGCACCACGACCGCCACCGTCCCTCCGTCCGCGCTCCGCCAGGCGGGTGGTCTCGTGGTCGAGTTGCTGTGCAGGAGATCGCCCCGTATGCCACCTTCCCGTCCAGTGGGCCTTCGGAAGGGCGGGTGTGGATGGGCAGGGTCGGGCGGGTGCTCGCGGTGGCGTTGTCGCTGGTGGTGGCGGCGACCGGGCGGGCCGGTGCCGGTGCCGATGCGGGGCCCTCGCTGTGGGCCGGGAGCTGGGAGGCCGCGCCCTCCGGTACCGCCCCGGCGATGCCCGGCGCCGCGTTCCGCAACGTCGTTCACCTGAGCGTCGGCGGCGGCGCGGTGCGCGTGCGGGTCAGTAACCGGCTCGGCAGCGCCCCGCTCCGGCTCGGCGCCGTGACGGTCGCCCTGCGGCAGGGCGACAGCCCGGACGCCGTACCCGGCTCGATGCGGGTCGCCACCTTCGGAGGCGCCGGCACCGCGGTCGTACCCGCCGGGCAGGACCTGGTCAGTGACGCGGTGCCGCTCGCCGTGAAAGGCGGCGCCGATCTGCTGGTGAGCGTCGAGACCCCGGGCGACTCCGGGCCCGCCACCTACCACCGGGTCGCGCTCCAGACCGGCTACCTCGCCAGAAGCGGGGCCGGGCGGGCCGACGACGAGGGCGGGGGCGCCTACACCCGCACCACCGGCAACTGGTACTACGTCGCCGGCGTCGACGTCCGGAGCGTGACCCTCGGCACCGTGGTCGCCTTCGGAGACTCCCTCACCGACGGCAACGGCTCCACCTTCGGCACCAACCACCGCTGGCCCGACCGCCTCGCGGACCGGCTGCGGCCCCTCCGGATCGGCGTCCTGAACGCCGGGATCTCCGGCAACCGGCTGCTGCTCGACAGCACCGGAGGACCGAGCGCACTGCGGCGCCTGGACGCCGACGCGCTCGACCGGAGCGGGGTGCGGACCCTGTTCCTCCTCGAAGGCATCAACGACATCAAGGGCACCCCGGAGGCCACGGACCCCGGTGACTTCGTGCGGGCCTACCGGACCGTCGTGGCCCGCGCCCACGAGCGCGGGATCCGGGTGGTCGGCGCGACCCTCACGCCGTATGCCGGGTACAGCGGGTACACCGACGCCCGGGAGGCCGTACGGCAGCGGGTGAACGCCCTGATCCGCACCGGGCGCGTCTTCGACGCGTACGTCGACTTCGACGCCGTCGTACGGGATCCGCAGCAGCCCGCCCGGATCCGGCCCGCCTACGACCCCGGCGACCACCTGCACTTCAACGACGCCGGCATGTACGCCCTGGCCGCCGCCGTCCCGCTCGTCGACCTGCTCTGACGCCTCAGCGGCCGGCCCAGACCACCGCGGTCAGCCAGCCGGCCGTGACCAGCAGGCACGCGAACAGCTCGGCCAGCACGCTGGAGCCGCCCGCGTCCATCGTGGTGCGCAGGGCGGCCCGCGCCTCGGCGGCCCGGCCCAGCCGGAGGCGTTCGTGCAGGTAGATCCCGGCCATGAAACCGGGGATCGCGCCGACGACGGGGAGCAGGACGAAGCCGAGGACGGCGCCGGCGCCTGCGTACACGCCCATCCGGGGGGTGGCACCGCTCGCCCGGAGCCGGCGCGGGGGCAGGGTCCAGCGGACCACCAGCGCCACCAGCAGCACCACGCTTGCCCCGACCAGGACCGCCCACGCCACCGGGCGCGGGTCGTACAGCGCCCACCACAGCACCGCGGCCCACACCAGTCCCGTACCCGGCACCCCGGGCACCAGTACCCCGCACAGGCCGAGCACCAGCACCAGGCCGACCAGCAGGAGTTCCCCTGCTCCCATCTGCCCAGAGTGCCGGACGACCGCGGGACGCGCAGGCCGGCGGGCCGGTTCTCGCGCCCCCGGCCGAGATCACGTCACCGCGGCGCCTTCGCACGGGAATCCGATGCGTCATTCACAGCTGGCCGCCAGGAAGACCCGTCACAATCTGGCCTTCCGGCCGGCGCCGTGGTGTCCGGCCGTGCGAACGGTGACCGGCCCCACGACGTGCGTACGCGCAGGGGATCCGGGGCCGGGTCACTCCGGTGTCGCCGGGTGGTTCTCCCGTGGGGGGTGGGACCACCCGGCGACTCGCACGTGTCAGCCCCGGCGCCCCCGTCAGCCGCGCCTCGTCCCCGCCCGCCGTCTCCTCCGTTTCCTCCGTCTCCGCACCCGCGTCCGTGCCGCTCGTCTCGTGCGTGCCGTCGATTCCTGTTGCTCGTACGGGTGTTCAGAATGTCCCTCGACATGCCGTTCGAGACGGGGTCGTGTGCGGGATTTTCCGGATGCCCCGTTTTCATCCGCCCCGCGCGGTGGACAATTAGGGGCATGAGCCAGCCAGGGGGTAGGCCCGCCCGTCACGACGACGACTGGTGGGGGCAGTTGTACGACGACTCCACCGAGGACACCGGACCCACGGCCGCACCCGATTCCCTGGACGACCGCTTCGCCTCGGCGAAGAAGACGGTGGGGGGACGCCGGGGCGTCACCGTGGAACCGGGCGACGAGCCGGCACCGCCGACCGTCCCGGCACAGCGGGCCGCCGTCCCCGCCGAGGACACCAGGGCCGCCCCCAAGCGCTGGCCGTGGGACGAGGAGGACCAGGAACCGCTGGAGGCGGACGACGACGCCCCGGCGGACGCCTACCCCGCGACCCGCCCCGACCTGCCCGCGCCGCCGCCGCACGCGGCCTCCGGCATCGCGGACACCGCGGATGCTTCGTACATCACGGATACCCCGGACACCTCGGCCGCTTTGGCCGTCCCGGCCGCCGCCTCGGCCTCCTCCGTGGACTACGTCGGCTCCGGACCGCCCACCTACGACGCCGAGCCCACCGCCCTGCCCGCCGCCGATCCCGACGAACTCGACGACCTGGTCTCCGACACCGTCCTGGACGGCGCCCGGTACGGCACCTGCACCCTGCGGGCCGTCTCCCAGCGCGGCGACTCCGCCCGGTACCGGGGCGAACCGCGCCGCGACGCCCTGCTCACCGCCCGGTTCGGGGCCGGCGACCAGGCCCTGGTCCTCGTCGCGATGGCCACCGGCGCCCGGGCCACCCCCGGTGCGCACCGGGCCGCCGCCGAGGTGTGCGAGTGGATCGCCAGGGCCGTGGGCCGCAGCCACCAGCGGCTCACCGAGGACATCCACGCCGCCCGGCGCGGCGACCTCAAGTCCGGGCTGCACCGGCTCACCGACCGCAGCCTCGGCAAGCTCCGCGCCAGCGCCGCCGAACAGGGCATCGCCCCCGACGAGTACGCGGCCAGCCTGCGCTGCCTTCTCATCCCCGCCCACCCCCAGTGCCGTACCCGCGTCTTCTTCGGCGTCGGTGAGGGCGGGCTGTTCCGGCTCCGGGGCGGCGAGTGGCAGGACATCGAACCGCGCGTCGACGCCGACACCCCCGGCGAACCCGTGCTCGGCTTCGGCTCGCTGCCCTCCGAGACCCCGCAGGGCGACCGGCTCACCATGGACCTCGGCATCCCGACCCCGCCGAGCCCCTACGAACCGGCCCCCGAGCCGCCCCGCGACCCGTTCCTGTTCCGGGCCTCGGTAGCCCGCCCGGGTGACGCTCTCGTGATGTGCACGGGCGGCCTCGCCGAACCGCTGCGCGGCGAGCCCGCACTCTGCGCCTACCTGGCCCGACGCTGGTCCGGCCGCACCCCGCCGGGCCTCGCCGCGTTCCTCGCGGACGCCCAGGTACGGGTCAAGGGCTACGCCGACGACCGTACGGCCGCGGCCGTCTGGGAGGCGTGAGCGCGGCCTCTGTGGATACATGGAAGGGCATCGCGGGGGAGCCGGAGATCCGCGCAGCCGAAGGGTGCCCGACCGCCATGGCCAAGCAGAACGTCGCCGAACAGTTCGTCGACATCCTCGTCCGCGCCGGCGTGCGCCGCCTCTACGGCGTCGTCGGCGACAGCCTCAACCCGGTCGTGGACGCCGTCCGCCGCAACTCCGCCATCGACTGGATCCACGTCCGCCACGAGGAGACCGCCGCCTTCGCGGCCGGCGCCGAGGCCCAGATCACCGGCACCCTGGCGGCCTGCGCCGGCTCCTGCGGCCCCGGCAACCTGCACCTGATCAACGGCCTGTACGACGCCCACCGCTCGATGGCCCCGGTGCTCGCCCTCGCCTCCCACATCCCCTCCAGCGAGATCGGCCTCGGCTACTTCCAGGAGACCCACCCCGACCGGCTCTTCCAGGAGTGCAGCCACTACAGCGAGCTGATCTCCAGCCCGCAGCAGATGCCCCGCCTCCTCCAGACCGCCATCCAGCACGCCGTCGGCCGCAGCGGGGTGAGCGTGGTCAGCCTGCCCGGCGACATCGCCGACGAGCCCGCGCCCGAGCAGTCCGCCTCCGCCGCCATCGTCACCTCCCGGCCCACCGTCCGCCCCGGCGACGCCGAACTGGACAAGCTGGTCGCGATGATCGACGCGGCGGACAAGGTGACCCTGTTCTGCGGCAGCGGCACGGCGGGCGCCCACGCGGAGGTCATGGAGCTCGCGGAGAAGATCAAGTCCCCGGTCGGCCACGCCCTGCGCGGCAAGGAGCACATCCAGTACGACAACCCGTACGACGTCGGCATGAGCGGGCTGCTCGGCTACGGCGCCGCCTACGAGGCCACCCACGAGTGCGACCTGCTGATCCTGCTCGGCACCGACTTCCCGTACAACGCCTTCCTCCCCGACGACGTGCAGATCGTGCAGGTCGACGTCCGCCCCGAGGTGCTTGGCCGCCGCTCCCGTCTCGACCTGGCGGTGTGGGGCGATGTGCGCGAGACGCTGCGCTGTCTGGTGCCGCGGGTGCGGGCCAAGGAGAACCGGCGGTTCCTCGACCGGATGATCAAGAAGCACGCGGACGCGCTGGAGGGGGTGGTGAAGGCGTACACCCGGAAGGTCGAGAAGCACGTCCCGATCCATCCGGAGTACGTGGCCTCGGTCCTCGACGAACTCGCCGACGACGACGCGGTGTTCACCGTCGACACCGGAATGTGCAACGTGTGGGCGGCCCGCTACATCACGCCCAACGGCCGCCGCCGGGTCATCGGTTCCTTCTCGCACGGCTCGATGGCCAACGCGCTGCCGATGGCGATCGGCGCCCAGTTCACCGACCGGCGGCGGCAGGTCGTGTCGATGTCCGGGGACGGCGGATTCGCCATGCTCATGGGCGACTTCCTCACCCTCGTCCAGTACGACCTGCCGGTGAAGGTGGTTCTGTTCAACAACTCCGCGCTCAGCATGGTCGAGCTGGAGATGCTGGTCGCGGGCCTGCCCGCGTACGGCACCGCCAACACCAACCCCGACTTCGCGGCCGTCGCCCGGGCCTGCGGCGCGTACGGGGTGCGGGTCGAGAAGCCCAGGCAGCTGGCCGGCGCGCTCAAGGACGCCTTCCGGCACAAGGGCCCGGCCCTGGTCGACGTGGTCACCGACCCCAACGCGCTGTCCATCCCGCCGAAGATCAAGGCCGAGATGGTCACCGGCTTCGCGCTCTCCGCGTCCAAGATGGTCCTCGACGGCGGTGTGGGCCGGATGGTCCAGATGGCCCGCTCGAATCTGCGCAACGTGCCGCGGCCGTGACAAGGGGCATTGCTCAGTCGGTGGGCACCCACTGGCGGACGCCGTCCACGAAGCCGTACCAGTAGTGCGGCAGGCCCTTGATGGAGCTGGTGCGGAACGGGCGGCCGTGGTCGTCGATCCGGACCGTGCCGCTGCGGCCCTGTGACGACCAGTCGAGTTCGAGGTACCAGCGGCAGTCGCAGCCTGCGGTGCTCGCCTTGACGCGCAGCACCTCGGGGTCGGTGGCGGAGACCCGGTAGGGCAGGTGCATGGTCGAGACGGTCTTCCCGTCGGGGCCCTCACCGGCCACCGGGCGGGCGATGGGGCGGTCCTTGTCCAGGTTCACGTCGAAGTAGCGCGGGGTGAGCCCGCCGCCGCAGCCGTCGGCCATGGAGTAGGCGATGCCGGGCGCGGGAGCCGTACGGCCGACGACACGCACCCGCAGGTCCTCCAGGACGACGGCGGTGGACGACCGGCCCTGCACGGAGACGTCCACGATCGTGTTGCCGCCGTGCACCGCGCTCTGGGTGGCCGCCCAGGTGCCGGCGTCCTGCGGCGCGGGCGGCGGGGGGACCTGGGCGGGCTGCTTGTCGATGACGTAGTCGTGGTCGCAGCCCAGCTCCCAGAGCTGGGAGTTCGCCGTCCAGGTGAGGGGGACGGCGGTCGGGGCCGGGGTGCCGGGTGTGTTGTGGCCGGCGGGGGAGGAGGTCCCGGCGCCGCCCGAGGAGGAGGGGGACGAGGGGGACGGGGTGCCCGAGGTGCGGTTCGGCGCCGGGCCGGTGGCGGCGGCGCCGCGGTGCTCGGCGTCGCCGGCGGCGGTCCTGGTGGAGGAGCCGGTGTCCCGGACCGCGCTGCCGGCGTCCGGCCGGTCGTCCGGGAGCGCGGCCAGGCTGCCCAGCGTCGCCAGCACCACGGTGACCACGGCCGAGGCGACCAGCGTGCGCCGCCGCCGGTACCAGGGGCGGGCGCCGGGGGCCGCTTCCGTTACAGGGGCCGCTTCCGCTGCTGGCGCCGCTTCCGCTAACGGCTCGGCGGCGGCTTGCGGCTCCTGCGGGATCTGCGGGATCCGCTCTTCCGCCGTCGCGGGTCCGGCGCCCTCCCCGGTGCGCGGTCGCTGGCGTGCTGCCACCGCTCGCAGCCAGTGCTCGTGCAGAGCGAGCCGTTCCTCCGGTGCCGCCCCGCAGAACGCGGCAAGCCGTTCCACCGGAGCGAAGTCCAGCGGTACCGCCTCGCCCGCGCAGTAGCGATGCAGGGTGGAGGTGTTCATGTTCAGGCGGCGGGCCAGGGAGCCGTAGCTCCGGTCCGTACGGTCCTTCAACTCCCGCAGCAGCGCCGCGAACTCCTCGACGTCGTCGCGCACCGGCACCTTCCCCCGCTCGTCCGTATCCCAGGCACTCATATACCTGCACGTCAGCAGGGCTGGGATGGTTCCAGGCCGGCGAAACGGACGGTGACCGTTGCCGTTCGGCGAGGTGACGGCCGATGCTTCTGGTGTCGCACCGACCAGGGCCGGACCGACCATCCGGCGCCGTCGGCGGCATCCCGCACCCATGCACCGACCCACGGGGGATCAGTCATGTCCAAGCGCACCCGAGCAGGCGCGCTCACCGCATTCGCCGGCGCCGCACTCGTCGCCGGCACCGCGCTCGCCGCTCCCGCGGCGGCCGCACCCAAGGCGCCCGGCTTCCTCACCGCGGCCGACCTGCCACCGCGGGCCGGCTCGTCCTGGACGGCCGGCAAAGTCACCGCCGGCATACCGGACGAGGTCAGGCAGGACACCTGCGTGGGCGTCGCGCTCGGCGGCGGCCAGGACTCCTGGTACCGGGAGTTCCGGACCGACCTCGACACGAGTGCCCGTCAGATCAGTGCCGAGCTGCCCAGCGTCAGGGTGGCGAAGGGCCGGTTCGCGAAGCTCGACGAGGACATCGTGTCCTGCGCGGACCGGATCGAGATGGACGATCCGGCGACGCAGGCCACGTTCCAGGACCACGGCACCCTGCCGGTGGGGGACGGCGCCCATGTCTACGCCCTGCACACCGTGACGTCCTGGGGCGCCAGTGACATCCGGCTCGTCTCCATCGGCCGGGAGGGCCGCACCGTCACCGTCGTGGACTGGGGGCAGCTGGGCGACTTCGCGGACGCGCCCGTGAAGGCCTTCAAGAAGACCACCACCACGGCCGTGAACAAGCTCCACTGACCCACGCGAGGACCGGGGCCGCCCTCTCCCTCGGGGGAGGGGAGGGCGGCCCCTGACACAGAACAGCAAGAGACAGCAGGACAGCAGGACAGCAGGACAGCAGGACAGCAGGACAGCAGGACACAGAACAGCAAGACACCGGACAGCAAGACACCAGACTCGGAAAACGGGGAACAGACATGAGCAGCAAGACCCGCGCCGTCCTCACCGCCGGCGTCCTCGCCGTGGCCCTCGGGCTCGGCGCCACCGCCCAGGCCTCGGCCGGCGCACCGCGTACCGTCAGCGGCAACCCTGCCGACAACATCAGCCGGATCGCCGACTTCTACGGCGCCTACATCGACGCCGAGAGCGACCCGGACGGCAGCGGCAACCTGCCCACCGCGCTGCGTGCCTACTACATCGCCCCGACCTACCTGAAGAAGCTGAAGGCCTGGGAGAACCGCGAGCACGCGGACGGGGTGCTGCGTGCCCAGAACACCCCGCTCAAGTGGAAGGTCACGGAGACCGGCACCGGTAAGTACACGGAGGCCGTCGTCACGCTCACCTGGAGCCGCAACACGACCACGAAGCTGGTCGTCGACATGACCCGCGACACCCACAAGATCGTCAACATCGGCACCAAGGGCCTCGGGGGCAAGTAGCCGGAAGGTCGGCTTTCGGCCAGGTTCGCCGGTGCCGCGGACCGCGTGAAACAGCTCGGGGGGTTGCGTACGGGGCTGAATCACGCCGGGTCCGCGGCACCCTTGGCGCGTACGGGACGGTCCGGACGGAGACGTACGGGCCGGAGCGGACCCGGGACTTGGCCGAACACCCGGTCGTCATCGGCGTGACATGACTGGCCCGTGCCCGAGCGGGCATGGATCCCGTGAACGTGTTCGATCAGGAGGGGATCCGGCAACAGCGTGCGGGCGGGGGTCATGAACAGTCAGGCACGAGGGGGCGGTCCCGTGGCCATCGGGGCCTCCTCGGCGCAGACGGCGGGGGAAGAGACCGACACGACGGAACGGGGACACCCGCCGCAGTTCAGACGCCGACTGGGGCGGTCCGACCTGCGGGCGGTGCCCGAGACACGCAGGGAACTGCGCGAACTGCTGCGGCACTGGGGGCGTCCCGGCCGCTCCGAGATAGCGGAACTGCTCACCAGCGAGCTCGTCACCAATGCGCTCGTCCACACGGACCGCGAGGCGGTACTGACAGCGGTCGTGGAGCCGGGCCAACTGCGGGTGGAGGTACGGGACTTCGTGTCCCGCAGGCCGCGGATCTGCGCCCCGGACACCGACGACGGCACCCACGGCCGGGGCCTGGTGCTGGTCGACGCCTTCGCCGACGCGTGGGGCGTCCAGGCACACGAGGTCGGGAAGTCGGTGTGGTTCGAACTGGACGCGGAGGCCGCTTAGCGAGGCCACGGCCGTAGTACGCACAACGGGACGGGGGCGTGACCCTGATGGTCACGCCCCCGTCCCGAAGTACCGTACGGCCGGCCGGTGATCAGCCGAACTGCTGCTCCAGGTCCTTGAGCTTGCGCTCCAGGGAGTCGAGGCGCGGGAGCGCCATTGTGTCGTCCTCCGCGGTCAGGTCGACCGTGATCGGGTCAGACCCTTTGCGGACGGGCTGAAGGGAGGGCCGCTGGCGTACGGGCAGCTGCTCCGGCGCCGATATGGCAGGCTCCGCAGTGGGCTGGGAGGCGCGCTCCACCTGGTGCTGCACCTCGTCCTGCCGGCCGCGGCCGACGAAGCCGCGGTGGCCCCGGCTTATGGCCTTGAGCTGGGCCCGCTCCAGACGGTCCTGCTCGCGGCGGCGCAGCCGGTTCGTCTCCTTCTGCCGCTTGTCCTCGCGCACCTCGTCGACCGCCTCGTCCAGGCTGCGCACGCCCTCCAGGAGCATCAGCGACCAGGCCTTGTAGGTCTCACGGGGGGCCCGCAGCCAGCGGACGATGCGGATCTGCGGCAGCGGACGCGGCACCAGGCCCTGCTCACGCAGGGCGGCCTTGCGGGTCTGCTTCAGCGCACGGTCGAAGAGGACGGCGGCGGACAGCGACATGCCGGCGAAGAACTGGGGAGCGCCCGCGTGGTCGACACCCCTGGGCGCGTGCACCCAGTTGAACCAGGCCGCGGCGCCCGCGAACGTCCATACGAGTATCCGGGAGCCGAGGGCCGCGTCACCGTGGCTCGCCTCGCGCACCGCGAGGACGGAGGAGAACATCGCCGCGCCGTCCAGACCGAACGGCACGAGGTACTCCCAGCCGTCGGAGAGGCCGAGGTTCTGCTGGCCGAAGCCGACCAGCCCGCGGAACGACAGGGCCGCCGCGACCGACGCGGAGGCGAACAGGAGCGCGTAGGAGACGGTGCCGTATATGGCTTCCTTGCGCCGGCGGCGCTCCTCGCTGCGCTCCCACGAGTCGTCCTTCGCGTGCTCCCCGCCGGACCGCTTGGAGCGCGCGAGCACCGCCACCGCGACCAGCATGCCCAGGAGCAGTACGGCGCCGGGAAGCAGCCAGTTCAGCGATATGTCGGTCAGTCTCATCTAGGGGTCCCTTGCATTGGGATAGGGCGTATCGCCCGCCATAGTGGCCCAATCCCACTGGCCCTCAGGGGGTTTCGGGGCAAGAGGCCGCCAAGGAAGTGCAAGGGGATGCCCCAGGGCGGCATTCTGCTCGAACTGCCGCATGAGGGGCGGGAGTTGAGTTCGAGTAAGACTACCCATACGGGTGGTTCCTCGGAAAGTTCCTGCGGCAAGTGAGGAAGTTGTGAATTCCCTGTCCCCGCAGAAGTGCTCCTGCCACCGGCGATCTTAGTGGATGCCGGGCGGTGCCGCGTCCCGGGGGTCGGAGCCCCGGCCGGCCCGCGCGCGGCCTGAGGGTGGCTCAGGCCGCCGCGGCCGCCGCGAGTTTGGCGATCCGGTCGTCGTCGCAGGTACGCGGGCAGGTGGCGCAGGTGTCCTCGGGGCGCAGGGTGTAGTACATGCAGCAGCTCGCCCGGTCCCGGGTGGGCAGCGGCTCCCCGGCCGGACCGGTCAGCACCCGGAAGGCGGCCGAGCCGACGTACGGCTTGGTCGCGCCCGGCAGCAGCTGTTCGAGTTCGCGTACGGCCCGCGTCTCGTCCCCGAGCAGACCGGCGACGTACCAGAGCCCCTCGACGACCTCGTCGGTCGCCATGCCCCACAGGGCCCGCCCGCGCCGCCGCATCCGCGGTCCGAAGCCGCCGAGGACCGGCTCCAGGTGCTCGGCCACGGCCGCCCGCACCTCGGCCCGCAGCGCCTCCTCGCCGCCGACGACGACCGCGCCGGGCAGCGCCGCCGCCGGGTCGCCCGGAAGGCAGGCGAAAGAGGCGACGCGCACGGCCATCCGGCCCGCCGTACGGTCGTACGACACCGCGGTCGCGGGGAGGCGGGGGACCCGGCGGGCCAGGAACCAGGGCAGGGTGATCAGGAGGCAGGCGGCCCAGCCGTAGCGGTGCAGGCCGAAGGTCGCGACCACGTCCGGGCGGCCCGGCTTCCCCTCGTCCCGCAGGATCTGGTCCTCGTCCCAGGCCAGGAAGGCGTCCAGGCCCGGACCGCCGGCCGCCAGCTCGGCGGCGCCCACCCAGCCGCCGCCCCGGGGTGCCGCGTCGTCCGGGCCCAGCTCCGTGACCACCAGGTCCGGGCAGACCTCGGTGAGGCGTGCGTAGGCGGCGGAGACGGGGGAGATCATGGACTACCGCCGATCGAGTGAGGTCGACTGCCAGATAAGTAAGCCTTACCTTACCCACCCGTTCGGAAATTTGAACCAGCGCCTTGTGCGCCTAAGGTGCTTGACGGACAAGTAACAACCCGTCGTTAATGACCCGAGTGCCGACGAGCCGGAGGAGGACCCGTGAACCAGCGCGCGCACGCGGCTCCCGCCGAGACGGCCAGGGTGCCGGCGCAGTCGCGGTCCGAGGAGGCGGCGCGGGAGGCGCCCGGATTCCCCGCCGGCACGCCGGCCGCGCGCGGCGAGCACACGCACAGCGAGCGGCCGATCCCGCAGCCGAGGCCCGCCGTGCAGCGGGCGTCCGTGCGCGGGCAGATCCTCGACGCGTTGCGCACGGCGCTGGTCGGCGGGGAGCTGGCACCCGGCGAGGTGTACTCGGCGCCGGCGCTGGGCGAGCGGTTCGGGGTCTCCGCGACGCCGGTGCGCGAGGCGATGCAGCAGCTGGCCCAGGAGGGCGCGGTCGAGGTCGTACCCAACCGCGGCTTCCGGGTCGTGCAGCGGGGCGCGCGCGAGCTGGCGGAACTGGCCGAGGTGCGGGCGCTGATCGAGGTGCCGGTGATGATGCGGCTGGCGCGCAGCGTGCCCGGCGAACGGTGGGCCGCGCTGCGGCCGCTCGCCGAGGAGTCGGTGCGGGCGGCGGCGACCGGGTGCCGGGTGACGTACGCGGAGGCCGACCAGGCCTTCCACCGGGCGGTGCTGGCCCTGGCGGGCAACGAGCAGCTGGTCCAGATCGCGGAGGACCTGCACCGCCGCGCGGTTCCGCTGCGCGGGGCCCGCGCCGACCTGATGGCGGACGCGGCGGAGCATGCGGCGCTGCTGGAGGCGTTGATCGCGGGGGAGCTGGACGCCGTGCGGCGGTTGGTGGCCGGACATTTCGCCGCCGCGGGCTGAGGAGCGGGGCGGTTTGCGCGGAGTCGCGCCGTAGAGGTGGCGGCCGGGGGCCGGGCGCGGGCGCGTCGTGGCTGATCGCGCAGTTCCCCGCGCCCCCTTGGGGCGCGCTGCCCAGCCGTGTCTTTCATCCAGCCGCGGGCGGCACCCGGCAAGTGCCGGTAAGCGTCACCACCCGCGGCCCCAGCCCCCTCAGCTGCCCTGCGCCGTCTTCTGGTACGCGTCGTGCCACGCGGCCTTCGCACCCGAGTCGCCTATGCGGTACACGTCGACGACCGCGCCGGCCGCCACGGCAACCGACAGCACGCCCACCACGATCCGCACCGGGAGGGCCGACCAGCGGCCGCCCTTGCCGGGAGCCTGCTCCGCCCCGCCGCGCCGCGTCGCCCACCACACGACCGTGGCCAGCACGAACAGGCCCAGCGCCCACGGCAGCAGCCCGTCACCCAGTTCGGTGTGCCGGCGGACCAGGGTGTCCTCGGTGACGTGCCGCTCCAGCCACTCACCGGCCTGGGTCGTCAGCGGCACGCTGACCAGGGCGACCAGGGCGAGCGCGGGCAGCAGCACGCCCAGCCGACGAGCGGCCCGCGGCCACAGCGCGGCCGCCACCAGGGCGAGAGCGGTCAGTGGAACCAGGACGACGACGATGTGGACCAGCAGGACATGGGCCGGCAGGCCGTTGATGGTGCTCATGGCGAAGCGCTCCTGAGGAGGTCGGGGCGCGCCAGCCTGGCACAGTAAACTCTCAGTTTTCTCTGAGGTGCTTCTCAGGCGGTCGCCGCCCCCGGCGCGGGCGGTGTCAACTGCTTCGCCAGCCACGTCGGGACGCCGCCCAGGAGGCGGAACAGGCGGCCTGCCTCCTCCCGCAGGCGGGACGCCTCCGGCTCGGACTCCGTGTCGGCGAGGGAGGCGAGAGCCGGGGCCGTACCCACCAGGTAGCCCAGTTCCTCCCGGATCCGCAGCGACTCCGCGAAACCATGCCGTGCCTCCGCCAACTCCCCGTCCCGCAGCGCCAGTCCGGCCAGATGGCGCCAGGTGAAGGAGAGCAACAGCGGGTCGGCGTGGGCGGTGGCCGCGGCGTGGGCCCGGCGGTACGCGGCGCGGGCCGCCTGCGGGGAGCGGGTGAGGTTCTCCGCCAGCAGACCCCGGCGGAAGTCGAGGAGAGCCCGGCCCGGCGCCCCCGGAGGGATCAGCGCGGCCGCCCGACCGAGCGCCGCCCGCGCCTCGTCGGCCCGGTCCCGGACGCCGTGCAGCGTGGCCGCGTAGGCGAGTTGCCCGCGCTCGCAGGCGGCAGCCCCCCGCTCCTCGTCGGCCCGGGCCACCGCCTCCGCCGTCCGCAGCGCGTCCTCGGCCTCCTCCCAGCCCCGCTCGGTGTACAGACACCGCTCGACCATCAGCCCCGCCCGCTGCAGCGAGGACGCCGGGGTGTCCGACGGCAGCAGAGCCGCCGCGTCGGCCCAGCAGGCCCGCGAGCGCAGCCGCCACACCGCGGTCTGGAGCGGATCGTCACCAGCGGTCGTTCCGTTCCCAGACATGGCGGAGTACGCCACGTTGCCCTCCCCTAGCGCGCCGTCGAGCAGTGAAGTGGTGGCCGCATTCCAGCACCGATCGCCGCGCGGGGCCAAGAGGGTGGGTGAATAATTTCACAAAGTCGTGGGACGGCGACGGCACTTGGCGCGAGCCGGTCGCACGCCCGCGTGACCTCAGCTCATCCGCAACGCCAAGAAGAAATCGAGCTTGTCCTCCAGCCGGGACAGGTCCCGGCCCGTCAACTGCTCGATCCTCCCCACGCGATAGCGCAGCGTGTTGACGTGCAGGTGGAGACGGGTGGCGCAGCGGGTCCAGGAGCCGTCGCAGTCGAGGAAAGCCTCGAGGGTGGGGATCAGTTCGGCGCGGTGGCGGCGGTCGTAGTCCCGCAGCGGGTCCAGCAGCCGCGCGGTGAAGGCGCGGCGGACGTCGTCGGGGACGAAGGGGAGCAGCAGGACGTGCGAGGCCAGCTCCTGATGGCCGGCCGCGCAGACCCGGCCGGTGCGGGCGGCGGCCACCCGGCGGGCGTGCCGGGCCTCCTCCAGGGCCCCGCGCAGCCCCTCCGCCGAGTGCACGGCCGCGCTGACGCCGAGAGTGATCCGGCCGTCGTCGTCGAGGCCCGCCGACAACGGACCCCGCACCGACTCCAGGAGAGCCTCGGCGTGGATGCCGGACTCGGAGCCGTCGTGCTCGGCGGTGACGGCGGGCAGCGGGACCAGGGCGATCGCCTCGTCACCGGTGTGGGCCACCGCTATCCGGTCGGAAGGCTCCGGGCCGGTCGCCAGCGGATCGACCAGGATCTCCTCCAGGAGGGACTGGGCCACCGGGCCGCCCTCCACCTCGCCGCCGTCCCACTCGACACGGGCGACGACCACCTGCCAGTGCGGGGCCGCGCCGAGACCGGGCAGCAGGACCGGGGCGGCCACCCGCAGGCGGGCGGCGATCTCGGCCGGGGCCGCGCCCGTCTGGACCAGCTCCAGGACCTCCTGCGCCAGCCTGCGCCGCACCGTACGGGCCGCGTCCCGGCGGTCGCGTTCGACGGCGATCAGCTGGGTGACGCCCTGGAGCAGGTCCAGCCGCTCCTCGGGCCAGTCGCCCGCGTCCGCCTCGACGGCCAGCAGCCAGTCCGACAGCACCGTCTCGCGTACGTCCCGGGCGCCCTGCGGGGAGCGGCCGCTGGAACGGATCGGGAAGAGCGAGTAGGTCGTGCCGTCGAGCAGCACGCGGTACGGGCCGCGGCGGCCGGTACGGGTGGCGGCCAGGTGCTCGGCGGCCAGCCCGGCGCAGGCCTCGGCGGGCAGCGCGGGCCCCGACACCTTGGAACCCGCGATCAGGCGGCCGGCCGGGGAGAGCACCCAGGCCCGCAGGTCGAGGTCGGAGCCGAGCAGGTCCAGGACCACGTCCGGGCCGCCGCCCGCCGGGCCCGAGGTCATCATCCGCCGGTGCCGGTCCACGACGGCCGCCAGATCCCCGGCCCGCTCACCGCTGACCTGCCGTACGACATGCTCGGTGATCGTCGCGAAGGCCACCGACTCGTGGACCGCGAAGAGCGGGAGACGATGGCGGGCGCAGGCCACCACCAGATCCTCCGGGACATCGCCCAGCTCCGCCTCACCGGCCGCCAGCGCGACCACCCCGGCCTGCACCAGGAGTCGTACGAACGGCTCGGAGTCCGCCCCGTCCCGGCGCCAGGCCAGGCCCGTCAGCACCAGCTCACCGCCGGAGAGGTAGCGGCTCGGGTCGCGCAGGTCGGTGGTCATGACCCCGCGCACGGTACGGTCCAGCTCGTCCTCGCCGCCGAGCAGCCGCAGGCCCAGCGCATCGGTGTCCAGCAGTGCGCGCAGCCGCATCTCGTCGCCGCCGTTCTGTGTCTCGAAATCTACGATGAATCATGAAGGGTCACGGGTGAGGCACCCGGACGGGCGGGTCCGCGGGCCGTCACCAAGGGTCGCCGGACCGCAACCGACGGCGGCCAGGGCGTTTCCTGCGTTTCCACAGGAAGACCAGGAGGTTACTGATGACCCCCGTTCATACGAATCTACAAGATGCCCGTGCTGGCCAGCCAACTCCTTCATGGTTTCAGTGACTGACCCCGCCGGAGTAAGGGGCGGTGTACTGACGTCATTCCGCGTTAACAGGACATGAACGAGCCGGGCCCGCCGCACACGGATTGGCTCAATCCGCACGACTCACGAGACTCACGAGACGGAGAAGAGAGCCGGTCATGGACTTCCTTCGCCCCGCCAGCTGGGAGGAGGCGCTCGCCGCGAAGGCCGAGCACCCCACCGCAGTGCCGATCGCGGGTGGCACCGATGTGATGGTCGAGATCAACTTCGACCACCGCCGGCCCGAGTACCTCCTCGATCTCAACCGCATCGGCGATCTCTACGAATGGGAGACCGGCGAGAAGAGCGTACGGCTCGGCGCCTCCGTCCCGTACACCCTGATCATGGAGAACCTGCGCACCGAACTGCCGGGCCTGGCCCTCGCCTCGCACACCGTCGCCTCCCCGCAGATCCGCAACCGCGGGGGCGTCGGCGGCAACCTCGGCACCGCCTCCCCGGCCGGCGACGCCCACCCCGCGCTGCTCGCGGCCGGCGCCGAGGTCGAGGCCGAGTCGGTACGCGGCACCCGGCTCATCCCCATCGACGACTTCTACACCGGCGTCAAGCGCAACGCCCTAGCGCCCGACGAACTGATCCGCGCGGTGCACGTGAAGAAGGCCGACGGCCCGCAGCAGTACTCGAAGGTCGGCACGCGCAACGCCATGGTGATCGCCGTGTGCGCCTTCGGACTCGCCCTGCACCCCGAGACGCGGACGGTCCGTACCGGCATCGGTTCCGCCGCCCCGACGCCGGTGCGCGCCAAGGTCGCCGAGGACTTCCTGAACGCGGCGCTCGACGAGGGCGGCTTCTGGGACAACGGAAAGATCATCACACCGTCGGTCGCCAAGCAGTTCGCGGACCTGTGCGCCGCCGCCTGCAACCCGATCGACGACGTCCGGGGCACCGCCAGCTACCGCCGCCACGCGGTCGGCGTGATGGCCCGCCGGACGCTCACCTGGACCTGGGAGTCGTACCGCGGCACCACTCATCAGAAGGGGAGTGTCGCCTGATGCGCGTCAACTTCACCGTCAACGGACGCCCGCAGGAAGCCGACGATGTGTGGGAGGGCGAGTCCCTGCTGTACGTGCTGCGGGAGCGCCTTGGCCTGCCCGGTTCCAAGAACGCCTGCGAGCAGGGGGAGTGCGGGTCGTGCACCGTCCGGCTGGACGGCGTACCGGTGTGCTCGTGCCTGGTCGCGGCGGGGCAGGTGGAGGGGCGGGAGGTCGTCACGGTCGAGGGGCTGGCGGAGTTCGCGGAGCGGCGGGCCTGTGGGGCGGCCGATGCCAGTGCTATGTCACATGTCACGCGTGACACTTCAAAGAACTGGCAGCCCAAGCCCCCCTCCGACTCCCAGACCGGCGAACGCACCCCCCTCTCCCCCATCCAGCAGGCCTTCATCGACGCCGGCGCCGTCCAGTGCGGTTTCTGCACCCCCGGTCTGCTGGTCGCCGCCGACGAGATGCTGGAGCGCAACCCCAGCCCATCCGACGCGGACATCCGCGAGGCGCTCTCCGGCAACCTGTGCCGCTGCACCGGCTACGAGAAGATCATGGACGCGGTCCGCCTCGCGGCCGCCCGGCAGGGAGAGGCGGTCTGAGCGACATGCCCACCAACAGCGCCCCTCTCGGCACTCCGACCAAGGTCACCCAGGGTTCCCAGACCAAGGGCGGCATCGGCGAGTCCACGCTCCGCCCGGACGGCACCCTCAAGGTCACCGGCGAGTTCGCGTACTCGTCCGACATGTGGCACGAGGACATGCTCTGGGGCCAGATCCTCCGTTCCACGGTCGCGCACGCCGAGATCGTCTCCATCGACACCAGCGAGGCCCTCGCCCAGCCCGGCGTCTACGCCGTCATGACGTACGACGACCTGCCCACCGAGGTGAAGAACTACGGCCTGGAGATCCAGGACACCCCGGTCCTCGCGCACGGCAAGGTGCGCCACCACGGCGAGCCGGTCGCGATCGTCGCCGCCGACCACCCGGAGACCGCCCGCCGCGCGGCCGCCAAGATCAAGGTCGAGTACCGCGAGCTGCCCGTCATCACCGACGAGGCCTCCGCGACCGCGCCCGGCGCCGTGCTGGTCCACGAGGGCCGCGACGACCACCACGTCGGCCACGTCCCGCACCCCAACATCGTGCACCGTCAGCCGATCATCCGCGGCAACGCCGACGAGGCCGCCAAGAGGGCCGACGTCATCGTCAAGGGCGAGTACTACTTCGGCATGCAGGACCAGGCCTTCCTCGGCCCCGAGTCCGGGCTCGCCGTCCCCGAGGAGGACGGCGGCGTCCACCTCTACATCGCCACCCAGTGGCTGCACAGCGACCTGCGCCAGATCGCGCCCGTCCTCGGCCTGCCCGAGGACAAGGTGCGGATGACGCTGTCCGGCGTCGGCGGTGCGTTCGGCGGCCGCGAGGACCTGTCGATGCAGATCCACGCCTGCCTGCTGGCCCTGCGCACCGGCAAGCCGGTGAAGATCGTCTACAACCGCTTCGAGTCCTTCTTCGGCCACGTCCACCGCCACCCGGCCCGCCTCTACTACGAGCACGGGGCAACGAGCGAAGGCAAGTTGACGCACGTCAAGTGCCGGATCGTGCTCGACGGCGGTGCCTACGCCTCCGCCTCCCCGGCCGTCGTCGGCAACGCCTCCTCGCTCGGTATCGGCCCGTACGTCGTCGACGACGTCGAGATCGAGGCCATCGCCCTCTACACCAACAACCCGCCCTGCGGCGCCATGCGCGGCTTCGGCGCGGTCCAGGCGTGCTTCGCCTACGAGGCCCAGATGGACAAGGTCGCCAAGCAACTCGGCATGGACCCGGTGGAGTTCAGGAAGCTGAACGCCATGGAGCAGGGCACGATCATGCCGACCGGCCAGCCGGTGGACTCGCCCGCCCCCGTCGCTGAACTCCTGCGCCGGGTCAGCGCGATGCCACTGCCGCCCGAGCGCCAGTGGGAGAGCAGCGAGGGCGCGGACGTACGGCAGCTGCCCGGCGGTCTGTCCAACACCACCCACGGCGAAGGCGTCGTCCGCGGTATCGGCTACGCGGTCGGCATCAAGAACGTCGGCTTCTCCGAGGGCTTCGACGACTACTCGACCGCGCGCGTGCGGATGGAGGTCGTCGGCGGTGAGCCCGTCGCCGTCGTGCACACCGCGATGGCGGAGGTCGGGCAGGGCGGTGTGACCGTCCACGCGCAGATCGCGCGCACCGAGCTCGGCGTGGCACAGGTGACCATCCACCCGGCCAACACCCAGGTGGGCTCGGCCGGTTCGACCTCGGCCTCCCGGCAGACGTACGTCACCGGCGGCGCCGTGAAGAACTCCTGCGAGCTGGTCCGCGAGAAGGTCCTGGAGCTGGGCCGGCGCAAGTTCGGCACCTACCACCCGGCCTGGGCCACCGCCGAACTGCTCCTGGAGGGCGGCAAGGTCGTCACCGACGGCGGCGAGGTGCTCGCCGACCTCGCGGACGTCCTCGGCGACGAGGCTGTGGAGATCGAGGCGGAGTGGCGGCACCGCGCGACAGTGCCCTTCGATCTGCACACCGGGCAGGGCAACGGCCACGTCCAGTACAGCTTCGCCGCGCACCGCGCGGTCGTCGAGGTCGACACCGAACTGGGCCTGGTCAAGGTGATCGAGCTGGCCTGCGCGCAGGACGTCGGCAAGGCGCTCAACCCGCTCTCCGTCGTCGGCCAGATCCAGGGCGGTACGACCCAGGGCCTGGGCATCGCGGTGATGGAGGAGATCATCGTCGACCCGAAGACCGCGAAGGTCAGGAACCCGTCCTTCACGGACTACCTGATCCCGACCATCCTCGACACGCCGACCATCCCGGTCGACGTCCTCGAACTCGCCGACGACCACGCCCCGTACGGGCTGCGCGGCATCGGCGAGGCCCCGACCCTGTCCTCGACCCCGGCCGTCCTCGCGGCGATCCGGAACGCGACCGGGCTGGAGCTCAACCGCACACCGGTACGCCCGGAACACCTGACGGGCAACGCATAACACCGCCCAACGGCACCCCGGCGCCGGGCAACCGCTCAACTCCCCGGCGCCGGCCACCAAAGCGTGCACCTCCGGGCCGTCCCCCGGGTCATGCACTTCCCAAATCCCGCGCGTCGCCGAGGCAACCGGCATGCGTAGGGGGCCCCTGTGAACCTTGGGAGACGGCACCATGACCCAGCAGTCACTGGAACCCAGGGCGACGGCCGACGACGCGGGCGAAGGCACCCGCGTCCCGGCCGGACGTTCCTGGCTCGACCGGTACTTTCACATATCCCGGCGAGGATCGAGCGTCGCGCGTGAAGTGCGCGGCGGCGTCACCACCTTCATGGCGATGGCGTACATCCTCCTGCTCAACCCCCTGATCCTGTCCGGCAAGGACGCGGCCGGGGACACCCTCGGCCAGAAGGCGCTGATCACCGCGACCGCGTTCGCGGCGGCCTTCACCACGCTCCTGATGGGATTCGTCGGCAAGGTGCCGCTCGCGCTCGCGGCCGGCCTCTCCGTCTCCGGCGTGCTCTCCTCGCAGGTCGCCCCGCAGATGACCTGGCCGCAGGCGATGGGCATGTGCGTGATGTACGGCGTCGTCATCATGCTCCTGGTCGTCACCGGCCTGCGCGAGATGATCATGAACGCGATCCCGCTCGCGCTCAAACACGGCATCACCATGGGCATCGGCCTGTTCATCGCCCTCATCGGCTTCTACAAGTCCGGCTTCGTGCACCAGGGCAAGGCCACCCCGGTCACCCTCGGCCCCGCGGGCGAACTGGCCGGCTGGCCGGTGCTGCTCTTCGCCGGCACCCTGCTGCTGATCTTCATGCTCCAGGCCCGGAACGTCCCCGGCGCCATCCTGATCGGCATCATCAGCGGCACGGTCGTCGCGGCCGTGCTGAACGGGCTCGGGGTCGTCGACCCCAGGCAGTGGGCCAGCGGCGCCGCCCCCGAACTGCACGGCTCCGCCGTCTCCATGCCGGACTTCTCGCTCTTCGGGCACGTCGAGTTCGGCGGCTGGGGCAAGGTCGGGGCGATGACGGTGGCGATGATCGTCTTCACTCTCGTGCTCGCCGGGTTCTTCGACGCGATGGCCACCATCATCGGCGTCGGCACCGAGGCGAAGCTGGCCGACGACCGGGGCCGGATGCCGGGGCTGTCCAAGGCGCTGTTCATCGACGGCGCGGGCGGCGCGATCGGCGGGGTCGCGGGCGGCTCCGGCCAGACGGTGTTCATCGAGTCGGCGACGGGTGTCGGCGAGGGCGCGCGCACGGGCCTCGCCTCGGTCGTGACCGGACTCTTCTTCGCGGCCTGCCTGTTCTTCACCCCGCTCACCGCGATCGTGCCGCAGGAGGTCGCCTCGGCCGCCCTGGTGGTCATCGGCGCGATGATGCTGATGAACGCCCGGCACGTGGACTGGGCCGACCGGGCCACCGCCATTCCGGTGTTCCTGACGGTCGTCCTGATGCCCTTCACCTACACCATCACCACCGGTGTGGCCGCCGGCGTCATCTCCTACACCGCCATCAAGGCAGCTCAGGGCAGGGCACGGGAGATCGGGGCATTCATGTGGGGCCTGACAGGGATCTTCCTGGTCTATTTCGCACTCAATCCCATTGAGAGCTGGCTGGGCGTCCACTAGGACGCTCCGCTCGGAGAGCCGTGAACGGGCCCGTGGTCGGGTGCGGGTCCGTTCGGGCTGGTCGCGCCCACGCGGCGGAGCCGCAGATTGATACAGCCCCGCGCCCCTTCGGGGCGCGCCATCCCTGACCTTGTGAGAAGGAGACCGAGAGATGCTCGACATCGCCGAGGAGCTGAACCGGTGGGTCGCTGATGGGCGGGACTTCGCCGTGGCCACGGTGGTGGCGGTCGGTGGGAGTGCGCCGCGTCAGCCCGGGGCCGCTCTCGCGGTGGATGCCGAGGGGACCGCCGTCGGCTCGGTCTCCGGCGGGTGTGTGGAGGGTGCCGTGTACGAGCTGTGCCGGCAGGCGCTCCAGGACGGGGAGACCGTTCTGGAGCGCTTCGGGTACAGCGACGAGGACGCCTTCGCCGTCGGCCTGACCTGTGGCGGTGTCATCGACATCCTCGTCACCCCGGTACGGGCGGCCGATCCCGCCCGGCCGGTGGTCGCGGCCGCGCTGGCCGCGGCCGTGCGCGGGGCGGCGGCGGCCCTCGCGCGGGTCGTCACCGGGCCGGCGGAACTGCTGGGCCGCGCCCTCCTGGTGGACGGCGACGGCTCCCACGAGGGCGGTTTCGGCGCCCATCCCGAGCTGGACCGTACGGTCGCCGCCGAGGCGGCCGCCTTCCTGGACGCGGGCCGCACCGGCACCCTGGAGATCGGAGAGCAGGGCTCTCGGTGCGGAGCACCGCTCACCGTGCTGGTCGAGTCGTCCGTCCCGCCGCCCCGGATGATCGTCTTCGGTGCGATCGACTTCGCGTCCGCGCTGGTGCGGGTCGGCAAGTTCCTCGGCTACCAGGTGACGGTGTGCGACGCGCGCCCCGTCTTCGCGACGCGGACCCGCTTCCCGGAGGCCGACGAGATCGTCGTCGAGTGGCCGCACCGGTACCTGGAGCGCACGCACGTCGACGGCCGTACCGTCCTGTGCGTCCTCACCCACGACGCCAAGTTCGACGTCCCGCTGCTCCGGCTCGCCCTGCGCCTCCCGGTGTCCTACGTCGGCGCGATGGGCTCTCGCCGCACCCACCTGGACCGCAACGAGCGGCTGCGCGAGGTCGGCGTCACGGAGCTGGAGCTGGCCCGCCTGCGGTCGCCCATCGGCCTCGACCTGGGCGCCCGTACGCCGGAGGAGACCGCGCTGTCGATCGCGGCCGAGATCGTCGCGAACCGCAGGGGAGGCAGCGGGGTCTCCCTGACGGGCGCGCACACCCCGATCCACCACGACGTGACGTCTTCGCAGGCCCCGGCGCGGCGGATCGGGTCGGTGGCCTAGCTCCCCCTGACGGCCATTCCGGCGTGCTCCCCCGGAGCGCCCGGTCCGTTCCCCCGATCTTGGCCGTACCGGTCCGGGCGCCAGGGGACGATGGAAGCGCCTTCACGGCCGCCGTACAGCGTCAGATGACGCATTCGGCGCCGGGAGTTCCGTTCTCATGCAGGCGGCCTGCACGCGTGAGGCAGGCGTGCCGGCTCACTCCTCGGCCCAGCGCCGCAGTCCCGCCAGGTCGAGTACGACGGTCCGCCCGCGCCGGGTGGCCACCAGGCCCTCCTGCTGCATCGCCCGCAGACAGCGCACCACCGACTCCCTGGACGCCCCGCTGGCGGCGGCCAGTTCACGCTGGTTGACCTGCACGGCGACGGCGCCCGGCAGGGTCTCGGGGGCGGCCGAGCCGTACTCGACGGCGAGCCGCACCAGCAGTCCGGCGACCCGGGCGCGGGTGGTGCGGGCGCCCTGTTCGGCGCGCAGCCCGTCGGAGTCCCGGATCCGGCCCACGACACTGCGCAGTACCGACAGGCAGAGACCGGGGTCGCGTTCCAGGAGCCGTACGAAGGCGTCCGAGGCCACGACCAGGCCTGCCGTGCGGCGCATCGCGGTGACCGTGGCGCCCCGGGGCCGGCCGTCGATGCTGGAGAACTCGCCGAGGAGTTCACCGGGGCCGCGCAGGGCCAGCAGACTGGTGTAGCCGTTGGCCGAGTCGACCGTCACCTTGACCAGGCCGTCGGTGAGCAGGACGACGGAATGGGCCGCCTCGCCCTCCCGCATCAGCACTTCGCCGCGGGCCCAGCCGCGCGGGTGCCCGGCCTCCCGTAACAGCTTCACTTCCCCGGGCGAGAAGAACGCCACCTCCGAGCCTCCCGGTCACATCGACCCCCGGCGGCCGTGCGGCGCCGGACGGCCACTGTCCAACGTGCGGCCGGGGTCTGCCAAGGGGCGGGCCGCCGGCCGCACGGCGACCCGTCAGGGCCGCCGGAGCAGTGAGTTGACGGCCCGTCCGAACACGGCCCGGGACGTCCGGCGCACCAGCGGGTCGAAGACCGACGGCAGCCACCGGATCCGCAGTTCCTCGTGCCAGACCACCCGGGTACGGCCGCCGGGCCCCGGGTGCACCTCGATCTCGGCCCAGCCGCGCACCACCCGGCCGTGCTTGACCAGACGGCACCGGCCGGAGCCGTCGTCCCGCGGAGGCTCCCAGACGGTCACCTCCATGGGATCGTCGAACGAGAGCGGCCCGAACCCGGAACGGGCCACGAAGACCGTGCCCTCGTGGGTCGGGGGATCGGTGAGCACGGTGATCCGGGTCAGCGGGACCACGTCGGCGTGCCGCGACCAGTCCGTGAGCCGGCGCCACGCCTCGTCGATCGGCAGCGGAGCCGTCCGCTGGAGAAGGAAGTTGACCACGGCACGATGGTAGGGAAGCGGCCACCCTCCGCGGGTCCTGCACCGGGTGTTCACAGGACCGACAGATTCGCCCAACCCCGGCCGAGGCCCCTCCGGGCCCCGTACGATTCCCGCCATGGCGGGCAAACCGCCCGCCTTCACGGGGAGTTGGTCATCATGCCGTTGAAGACCTATGGCGTACTGGTCGGCCGGGCCGTCGACACCCGGCGCGAGGGCGCCGCCGACAGCCCGCACTACCAGATCCACCTCACGGACGAGTCCGGCATCCACTACCGGGCCGCGGTCAACGTCCTCTCGCAGGAGAAGCCCGCCGAACTGCTATACCTCGTCGACGACGACTTCCGGCACCCCCTCACCGCCCGCCTGGACGGCCTGACGGGCGGCTGGCACACCCTGCCGCCCGGCCCCGGCGGCCCCAACCTCGACTTCGTCCGCGGCAACCTCTTCGACCCGGCGAAGATGCGGGTCCTCCCGGCGGACCGCTCCGGACCGGACAACGACCTGGCCGACCTGCTCGACCACTACGTCCGGCGCGCCGTCGACGACTCCGATGCCCGGCTGTACCTCTTCGGCGAGCGGTGGGGGCCCGAGACCGGCGTCAAGGACAAGGTGTTCGGCTTCCTGCCGGGCAACGGCGTCCACGACATCCATATGAACCAGGGCAACAGCGGCCGCTTCAGCGCCGACGACGGGGTCTGGCAGGACGGCGGACTGCTCATCCGTCTCCCGGCCGACGGCCAGGGCGCGGCGGCGCGCTGGGTCGGGATCTTCCTCGCCTTCCAGAGCCAGGCCTGGCACACCGACGACGTCACCGGCCACACCCTCCCCGACGTCGACTCCTCCCGTCCCGCCCCCGGCGACCAGCCGGTCCGGATCGTCGCCGCGCTGGTCAACCCGGCCGGCCCCGCCCCCGAGGCGGAGACGGTCACCCTCCTCAACGCCTCGCCCGCCCCGGTCGACCTCACCGGCTGGCGCCTCCTCGACCGCATCGGCCAGGCCTCCCCGGTACCGGCCGGCCCGCTCGCCGCCGGCGCCGCCCGCACCGTGCCGCTCTCCGGCGGCGCCCGACTGGGCAACCACGGCGGCGAGATCACCCTCCTCGACGCCGCCGGGCTCAAGGCGCACGGCGTCTCGTACACGGCCGAACAGGCGGCCCGCGAAGGATGGTGGGTCGTCTTCTGACCCGGCTCTGTCGGGAGCGCACGGCGGTACGGCACCATGAGCGCGGTCCGTACCGTCGTCGTTGTCGTCCCGGGGGGCGTCTCGTGGAACACGATCTGCACGACAGCCAGGACAGCTGGGACAGCCGGGACGGACTCGACGATCTGATGAGCGAGCCCTACCCGCTCTACACGCGGGCACGGGCGGCGGAAGGGCTCGTGCGGGTGCCCGAGCTGGACGCCTGGCTGGTGGCCCGGGACGCCGACGTCCGTGAAGTGCTGCGCCGCCCGGAGGAGTTCTCGTCGGCGAATGCGTTACGGCCGGACGTCATGCCGTCGCCCGCCACGCTCGCCGTGCTCGGCGGCGGCTTCGGCGGCCGGCCGGTCGTGGTCACCGCGGACGGCGAACGGCACCGGCAGTTGCGCGCGCCGCTGCTGCGCGCACTGGCACCGGCCCGGATCGCGGCGGCCGTACCGTACGCCCGTGAGCGCGCCGCCGCCCTCGTCGACGGGTTCGTGACGGCCGGCCGGGTGGAGCTGATGTCGGCCTACGCCGCGCGGCTGCCCGGCGAGGTCATCGGACGGATCGTCGGGCTCGACCCCGCCGACGTGCCCGTCGTCGTGCACGGCGGGCGCCGCGCCGAGGAGTTGCTGTTCCGGCCGCTGCCGGAGGCCGGGCAGATCGCCGCGGCGGAGGACGTCGTCGCCATGCAGCATGTCCTCGACCGCTGTGTCCGCGACCGGTACACACATCCCCGCGAGGACCTGGCCACGGAGATCGTCGCCTCGGTGAGCGAACCCGGGCACGCCGAACTCCCCCTGGAGCAGCGGCACGAGGCGGTCGCCCACCTCCAGAACCTGCTGATCGCCGGGCACCTGACCACCACCGCGCTGATCGGCACCACGGTCCTGCACCTGCTGAGCCACCGGGACCAGTGGGAGCTGCTCTGCCGGCAACCGGACCTGATCCCGGCGGCCGTGGAGGAGGCGGCCCGCTATGACGGCGCGCTCCAGGGCTTCCGCCGGGTCACCACCCGCCCGGCCACCCTCGCCGGCACCGAACTCCCGGCCGGCGCCGAGCTGTTCGTCGCCTTCGGCGCGGCCAACCGTGATCCCTCGCGTCACCCCCGCCCCGACACGTTCGACATCACCCGGTCCGCCCCCGCTCGCCACCTCGCCTTCGGCTTCGGCGCCCACGCCTGCGTCGGCGCCCAGCTGGCCCGCGAGCAACTCCGCATCACCGTGGCGGAGCTGACGCGCCGACTCCCGGAGCTGCGGCTCGCGGAGGACCGTCCGGTCACCACGCGCCCGACGATGATCCACCGCTCACCGGAGGAACTCCCCCTCGCCTGGGGGCCGTCCTAGGATCTAGGGCCGGTACACCTCGCCCGGCACGGGCTTGCCGGGGGCGAGCAGTTGGGGGACCGTCACGAACACGTAGCCGCGTTCCTTGAGGGCGTCGATGATGCCGGGGACGGCGGGCACAGTGCCCTTGTAGAGGTCGTGGAGCAGGATGATCCCGTCCCGGGAGGCCTGGTCCAGGACCCGCTTCTCGATCAGTGCCGAGTCGGTGGTCAGGTAGTCCTTCGCGGTCACGCTCCACAGCACCTCGGACAGGCCCAGCTGCCGGCAGATCCGGTGCACGTTCGCGTCGGTGCGGCCCTGCGGCGGGCGCATCAGCGTGGGCTTGTGCCCGGTGAGGTGCTCGATCGCGTCGTCGGTGCGGGTGAGCTCCTCGCGTATCTGCCGGTCCGATATCCGCGTGAGGATCTTGTGGTCCCAGGTGTGGCTGGCGACCTCGTGGCCCTCCGCCGCCATCCGCTTCACCAGTTGCGGGTACTTCTCGATGTGCCGCTTGCCCAGCAGGAAGAAGGTCGCCGGGACGTGCTTCTCCTTGAGGATGTCGAGCAGCCGGGCCGAGTTCTCACTGGGCCCCGCGTCGAAGGTGAGGGCGATGCACTTGGCCTCGCGGCAGTCGACGGTCCCGAACCGGGCCCGGCTCGTGGCCGTGGCGTGGTTGCGTACGTCGGCGGGGGAGGTCGTGTCGACCTGCGCGCAGCCCGACAGGGCCAGCGCCAGGGAAACGGCCGCGGCGATCGGGAACCCGAACAGCCGTCTTTCCCTCTTCGTGCTCGGAAGCTTGCTCCACAGTGGCATGCCGGGACTATACACACAGTGTATAGAATGCGTGTGCGAATTTATTCCGAGTGGGCTCGGCCTCCGTCACCTCCGGGTGTGAGCATGGAGGAAGGGGACCCGACCTCGCTCGGAGAGGACGTCCCATGCGCTACCGGGACCGTGCGCACGGCGGCCGTGAACTCGCCGCCGCGCTGGGCAGGTTGCGCGACGAGGGTGCCCTGCCGGACCCGATCGTGCTGGCCCTGCCCCGGGGCGGCGCGACCGTCGCCGCGGAGGTCGCGCGGGAGCTCTCGGCCCCGCTCGACGTGCTCGTCGTACGCAAGATCGGCGCCCCGCACCACGAGGAGTTCGGCGTCGGCGCGATCGCCGGGGACGACCCGCCGCTCCTCGACCCGGAGACCCTGGCCCACCTGGGCCTGAGCGCGGCGTCCCTGGCCCCCGTGGTGGAGCGGGAGCGGCAGGAACTGCGCCGCCGCGAGCGCCGCTACCGGGAGGGCCGCCCGGCGCCCGAACTGCGCGGCCGTACCGTGATCGTCGTCGACGACGGCCTGGCCACCGGCTCCACCGCCCGTGCCGCCCTGCGCCACGTACGCGGCCGGGGCCCTGCCCGGACCGTGCTGGCCGTCCCGGTCGGCGCGCCCGACTCCCTGGACGCGCTCGCCGCCGAGGCCGACCTCGTCGTCTGCCCGCTCCGGCCGGCCCTCTTCAGCTCGGTGGGCCAGTGGTACGACGACTTCGGGCAGCTCACGGACGCCGACGTGCTCGACGCGTTGCGCGGGACCTGACGGGGGAGGCGGCCCGGTGCCGGAACTGGCCGAGGACGAGGCGCGGCGGCGGTTCGCCGCGGCGCGGGTGGCCCGGCTCGCGACCGTGGACGGGAACGGGCGCCCCCACCTGGTGCCGGTCGTCTTCGCGCGGTACGGCGCGGACGGGATCGTCACCGCCGTGGACCACAAGCCCAAGACCACACCCCGCCTCAAGCGGCTGCGCAACATCGCCGCGCAGCCGTCGGTGTGCCTGCTCGCGGACGCGTACGACGAGGACTGGGACCGTCTGTGGTGGGTCCGGGCGGACGGCCACGCGACGGTGGTGCCCGCCGCCGCGGCCCTCGTCGAGCCGCTGTGCGCGAAGTACCCGCAGTACCGGGAGCGGCCCCCGGACGGTGCGGTCGTCCTCGTGACCGTGTCGCGCTGGACCGGCTGGCAGGCGGCGCCCTTCTGACCGGGGCGTTCGGCCGCCGCCGTTTCGCGCGGGTACCGCAATCCTGGATACGATTCGGGTGATGGCGACGCGCATCGCGGGCTACGAGGTCCAGGGTGAGATCGGGCGCGGCGGCATGGCCGTCGTCTACCGCGCCACGGACCTGCGCCTGGACCGGACCGTCGCCCTGAAGCTGCTGGCCCCGGAGATGGCCCGCAACGACACCTTCCGCCGTCGTTTCACCCATGAGTCACGGGTCGCGGCCGCCCTCGACCACCCCCACATCGTGCCGATCTTCGAGGCCGGCGAGACGGACGGCGTGCTGTACATCGCGATGCGTTACGTGTCGGGTCCCGACCTGCGCGCGCTGCTGGACAAGGAAGGCGTGCTGCCGGTGGACGCGGCGCTGCGGATCGCGGCCCAGGTCGCCTCCGCGCTCGACGCGGCCCACGAGCACGACCTGGTGCACCGGGACGTGAAGCCCGGCAACGTGCTGGTGGCGCAGGGCACGGACAGCGACCACCCGGAGCACGTCTATCTCACGGACTTCGGGCTCACCAAGAAGTCGCTGTCGCTGACCGGGTTCACGACGGTCGGCGAGTTCGTCGGCACGCTGGACTACGTGGCGCCGGAGCAGATCTCGGGGCGCCCGGTGGACGGCCGCTGCGATCTCTACAGTCTCGCCTGCGTGGTCTTCGAGATGCTGGCCGGCGGTCCGCCGTTCGTCCGGGACGAGGACATCGCACTGCTGTGGGCCCACCAGTACGACCGGCCGCCCGCGCTGAGCGAGGTGCGGGCGGGGCTGCCGCCGGCCTTCGACGACGTGTTCGCCACGGCCCTGGCCAAGGTTCCCGAGGACCGGTACGGCACCTGCCTGGAGTTCGTGGGCGCGCTGCGGTCGGCCGCGGGCGGCGCCGGTCCGGTGGAGGAGCCGGTGGAGGAGTCGGCCGCGGACCGGTCCGCCGACGGCCCCCCGACCGTCGGCCGGGACGCCGCCCGCAGCTCGCACCCGCCGGCCTGGGCCCGCCCGGTGTTCCGCCGATAAGCCGCCGAGGCCGACCCGACTCGTCGGCCTGTCAGCCCGGCAGCCCGTCAGTGCTTCGGCGCTTCAGTGCTCGGCGAGGTACTGCTCGGCCCAGACGGTCTTGCCGGTGCCGGCGTGCCGGGTGCCCCAGCGCTGGGTCAGCTGGCCGACCAGGAGGAGCCCGCGTCCCCCCTCGTCGTAGGTGTGGGCCCGTCGCATGTGCGGGGCGGTGTTGCTGGAGTCGAAGACCTCGCAGGTCAGGGTGTGCTCGTCGTGGATCAGGCGGAGCCGGACCGGCGGGCGGCCGTACCGGAACGCGTTGGTGACCATCTCGCTGACGATGAGCTCGGTGATGAACGCGGCCTCCTCCAGCCGCCACTCGGCCAGCTGCTCGGTGGCCAGCTTGCGGGCCTCGGCGACGGCGGCGAGGTCGAAGGGCAGCTCCCAGGAGGCGACCCGGTCGGCGTGCAGGGCCCGGGTGCGGGCCACGAGCAGGGCGATGTCGTCGTCGGGGCGGTGGGTGAGCATGGACGTCAGGACCCGGTCGCAGACGGTGTCCAGGCTCCGGGCGGGGCGGGCCAGCGCGGCGAACATCGTGTCGAGCGCGTCGTCGATGTCGTGATCGCGCGGTTCGAGCAGACCGTTGGTGTAGAGGGCGACCAGGCTGCCCTCGGGAAGCTCCGTCTCGTACGACTCGAAGGGCAGCCCGCCGAGGCCGAGCGGCGGTCCGGCCGGGACGTCGAGGAAGCGGACGGTGCCCGCGGTGACCACGGCGGGCGGCGGGTGGCCGGCCCGGGCGACGCAGAGCCGCCGGGTGACCGGGTCGTACACGCCGTACAGACAGGTCGTGCCGACACCGCCGGCGGTGTCGGAGGCGTCGTCGTCGCCGGCCTCCTCGGCGGAGAGGTGGACGACCAGGTCGTCGAGGTGGCTGAGGAGTTCGTCGGGCGGCAGGTCGACGTCGGCCAGGGTGCGGACGGCGGTGCGGACCCGGCCCATGGTGGCGGCGGCCCGCATGCCGTGGCCGACGACATCGCCGACGACGAGTGCGACCCGGGTCCCGGACAGCGGGATGACGTCGAACCAGTCGCCGCCCACCCCGGCCTGGCTGACCGAGGGCAGGTAGCGGGTGGCGATGTCCAGGGCCGCCTGCCGGGGCAGGGTCTGGGGGAGCAGGCTGCGTTGCAGCGTCATCGTCGTGGTGTGCTGCCGCTGGGCGTGGGCGGCGCCCTGGATGCTCGTGGCCGTGCGGGTCGCGAGCTGTTCGGCCAGCCACAGGTCGTCCGCGTCGAACGGCTCCGTCCGCCCGTTCCGGGCGAAGAGCGCCACGCCGAACGTGAGGTCGCCGGTCCTGAGCGGCACCGCCATCAGCGAGTGCGCCCCGCTCTCCCGGACCCATGCGGCGGCCCGCGGATCCTCCCGCGCCCAGCGGCTCACCACCTCGTCGCCGCCCGGGTAGACCGTGCCCCGCCCCTCGGCCAGGCACCGGCCCGACGGCGACCACGGCGGGCAGCGCAGCACGTCGCCCGAGGGCCGGGGGAGCGGCGGCCCGTCGGGCACCGAGTGCGCGGCGGCCCGGCGCAGGACGACGCCGTCGGGCGGCGGTGCGCCGTGCCCCGGAGCGTCCAGCAGGTCCACGGCGCAGACGTCGGCGAAGGCGGGGACGGCGACCTCGGCCAGCTCCCGCGCGGTGCGCTGCACGTCGGAGCTGGTGCCGATGCGCACCCCGGCGTCGCTCAGCAGCAGCATCCGGCGCCGCACCAGCTGCCGGGACGCGTCGGCGTGGGCGGTCAGGGCCACCGCGCGCACCCGGCCGCCCGAGTCCGTCAGCGGCATGAGCCAGGCGTGCCACGCCCGCTCCGGGTCGGCCGGGTCCAGATGGAGACGGATCTCCTGGGGCCCGGCGCCGTCCAGGACCTGCCGCATCCTCGACTCGGCCTCGGCGCTGCCCTCGTACGGCACGATGTCCGTCAGCCGCAGCCCGCGCATCATCCCCTCCGCCAGGTGCAGCGTGCGCTGCGTCGCGGTACTGGCCCGGGCCAGCCGCAGCCCCTCGTCGAAGACGGCGGA
Source organism: Streptomyces sp. NPDC054770 (assembly GCF_053611985.1). Taxonomy (NCBI): domain Bacteria; kingdom Bacillati; phylum Actinomycetota; class Actinomycetes; order Kitasatosporales; family Streptomycetaceae; genus Streptomyces; species Streptomyces sp. NPDC054770. The sequence continues at coordinate 89,637 of NZ_JBSHBL010000009.1, read as the reverse complement.
GACGCACGGCGACTGCTGGAAGGCCCATTCGCCGAGTGCCTGGCCGGCCGCCGCCGGGCCGGTGACGGCGGACACCACCAGCCACTCGGTGCCGCCCGGCCGCTCGCCGGAGGGCCTGCGGTGGACCAGGACGTCGCGGTCCAGCCGGTGCCCGTCCCGGTGCCGCAGCGCTGCGGTCCCGCTCCACCGAGGTCCGGCGGCCGCCTCCCGCCATTCGTCCCGGTCCGGTCCGGCGAGCAGTACGGCTGCCCGCCGCCCCAGGATCTCGGCGGGCGGGTAGCCCAGCAGCAGCCGGGCCCCGTCGCTCCACCCGGTCACCACGCCCCGCTCGTCGACCGTGACCGCGGCCGTCCGGGTCCCCTGCGGTACGGCGTGGGTCTGCGCCGGGTGGCTGGGAGGGGTGGGACGTCGTTCCATCGCCGCTCATCCTTCGCGGAACCTGCACGGCCGGCTCTCCCCCCAGGATGGTCCCGGCCGCCACGGAGCACCAATCCGCCGCCGCTGCCACCCCGGGCTCCCGGCGCCACGCCCGCCGACGGTTCCTGTGACGCGCCTGTGACAGTCGGCGGACAGGGTGATGACGTCGGGTTGTCAGGGTTTTGTAAACGGACAAATCGCCCCTATTGGTCAATCTTCACCTGGCCCATACCGACCGATCGCCTGCGAAGGACTCCCTCATGAGCTTCACCGCACTCACCCAGCACACCGAGACCGCCGCCGTCGCGCTGGCCCCGCGTGAGCGGGAGACGCTGAAGCACATCGCCGCGGGCTGCACCTACCTCCAGGCGGCCCGGCAGATGGGGCTCTCCCGGCACACGGTCGACGCCTACCTGCGCCGCATCCGCGCCAAGCTCGACATCAACACCACCGCCGAGCTCACCCGGCTGGCCATCTCCCTCGGTCTGTGATCCCGCTCCGCCCGACAGATCCGCCCCGCCCGTGACAGCGTGGGAGCAGCGGCCGGCAAGGGTGTCCTGGAGGCGGAGATGACGGTGAACGGGCTCGGACTGGTGGTGCACGGCGGGCGTACCGAGGCGGTGGACGCGGCCCGTGCGGTACGGGCGTGGGCGGCGGAGCACGGCGTGCGGTGCACGGACATCGACGTATGGCACGACGGCGGCCGGCACAGCTCCGGCGAGGAGGTCGCGGCCGCGGGCGACCCCGACCTGATCGTCACCCTCGGCGGCGACGGCACCTTCCTGCGCGGCGCCCGGCTCGCCGCCCGCAACGACGCGCTGGTCCTCGGCGTCGACCTGGGCCGGGTCGGCTTCCTGACCGAGGTGCCGGTCTGCTCGGTGCGGGAGGCGCTGGACGCGATCCGCGAGGACCGGTACACCGTCGACAGCAGACTGCTGCTCACCATGCGCGCCTCCCGGCGCCTGGAGATGCCGGCCGACATGGAGCGGCTGATGCAGTACGGCCGCGGGCCGCTGCTGCCGCCGCCCCAGGTCCGCACCGACTGCGAGCAGGACACCGACTGGGGCATCCCGCTGCACGTCACCGCCGTCAACGACGTGGTCCTGGAGAAGCTGTCCCGGGACCGCCAGGTCTCCGTCGGCGTCTACGTCTCCGGCCGGCTGCTGGCCTCCTACTCCGCGGACGCCCTGCTGGTGGCGACGCCGACCGGCTCGACCGCCTACAGCTTCGCCGCCGGCGGACCCGTCGTCTCGCCCTGCGCGGACGCCCTCGTCTTCACCCCGGTCGCCCCGCACATGGCGTTCAACCGCTCGGTCGTCACGGCCCCGAACGAGGCGGTCGGCCTGCGCGTCCTGGAACGCTCGGGGCAGGCCGCGGTCAGCGTCGACGGCCAGGTGCGCGGCGTACTGGAGCCGGGGGACTGGATCGGCGTGTATGCCGCCCCGGCCAGGCTGCGGGTGGTCCGGTTCGCACCGATGGACTTCTACGGCCGCCTGCGCGAGCGCATGAACCTGACCGACGCCCCGGCCGCGGTCGCCGACGGCACCCCCGCCCCTCTGTGGTCGCTGCGCACACCCCCGCCCGGCGACCTGGCCCATCTCTCCCTGCCGCTCATGTCCGCGGAGTACGCCGAGGCGAAAGAACCGTGCGTGGACGGGGACGACGGTGCCGCCCCGGCGCTGGGAAGGCCGGTCCTCCCAGGTCATGTGCAGGAAGGCGACAACACCCCGTGACCACCGGCTGCCCGGCCCGGCCGAGCACGTCTTCGTGCTCGGCGAGGAGTTCCGGCAGAGCCTCCCGCAGACCTGGGACGAGCAGCAGCGCACCGACGACGCCGTGACCCGCCCGGCGTCACTGACGCCCGGTTGACCAGCACGCCGGTCGACAACCCGCGCCGCTGCTTCAGCCGGCGCCCCGCCGCCGGGCCTCGCTCGGGGGTGCCCCGAACTCCGCCCGCAACGCGGTCGCGACCGACGCGTGACTGCCGAAGCCGCAGGAGCGCGCGACCTGCGCGACAAGTACGACGCCCGGCCCGGCCCGGCCCCGCCGGCCGTTCGCGGGCGCGCTGCCGCGCTCCTTGTGGAGTGTGGTGGCCAACTGCCTCAGGATCCGGCCCGGTTCGCGCCCGGCGCCTTCGCCGACGTGAGCGGTCTCACAGCGGCGCGGGCGAACTTGTGGGCGGCGTCGGCGTCTTGTCCGCGCAGCGCGGTGCGCTGCCGCGTGCCACCGAACGCCCCACCACGCATTGGACATTCCCCCCTCATGGCTGTTTCGCGACGTTTCCTCGCCCCTGTCGTCCTGCCCGCCGACCCGTCCTGTTCCGTGCTCCGGGACGCGGCGGTCGACGTCGGCCCCGACGGCCGTATCGCCTACTGCGGTCCGGCCGCCGACGCGCCCCCGGTCCCGGACGCCCACCCGCGCACCGCCCTGACCGGCATCCTCGCCCCGGGACTCGTCAACACCCACGCGCACTCCCCGATGACCCTGCTGCGGGGCCTCGGCGGCGACCTGCCGCTGCTGGCCTGGCTGCAGGACGCGGTGTGGCCGGCCGAGGCACGCATGACGTCCCGGGACGCCCATGCCGGCATGCTCCTCGGCTGTGTCGAGATGCTGCGCTACGGCGTGACCACCAGCGCCGAGATGTACGCGCACGCCGAGGCGGTGGCCGACGCGGCGCTGGCGGCCGGGAGCCGGGTCCTGCTCGCGCCCGCCTACTTCGACCGGCCCGGCGACGGCTGGCGCAGTGCCGTCGACGGGATCGGCAAGTGGATCGACGCCGACGGCCTGCGCTTCGGCCCGGGCGAGCGCATCGAACTCTGCTACGGCCCGCACTCCGCCTACACCCTGCCGCCCGAGGCCCTGCGGGCGACGGCCGAGGAGGCGGGCCCGCGGGGCGCCCTGGTCCACATCCACGTCGCGGAGACCCAGGCCGAGGACGCCGAACTGCGGGCCCGGCACGGCTCAGTCCCCCGGCTCCTGCACGACACCGGGCTCCTGGACGGGCGGCTGCTCGCGGCCCACGCCGTGCACCTGTCCGGCACCGACATCCGGCTGTTCGCGGAATCGGGCGCCGGGGTCGCCCACTGCCCGGGCTCCAACGCCAAACTCGCCTCCGGCACCTCCCCCGTGCACGCCCTGCGCGCCGCGTCCGTCACCGTGGGCCTCGGCACCGACGGGCCCGCGAGCAACGACGACCTCGACCTGTGGGAGGAGGCGCGGCTCGCGATGATGTTCAGCCGCCTCGGCACCGGCGACCCGCTGGCGCTCACCGCCGCCGACGCCTTCCTCATGGCGACCTCGGTGGGCGCCGCGGCCCTCGGCCGGACCGACATCGGAGCCCTGCGCCCGGGCAACTGGGCGGACATGGTCCATGTCTCGGTCGACGGACCGCAGTTCGCGACCGGTGTGGACGTCGAGGACGAGCGGCTGCTCGCCAACCTCATGTGGGCGGCCGGCTCCCGCGCGGTCCGGGACGTCTGGGTCGCGGGCGAGCAGGTGGTGGCGGACGGCGAGACGGTCCGCACCGACCGTACGGCCGCGCAGCGTGCCGCCGCCGAAGCGGCGGCACGCGTCGTCTGAGCGGCACGCGTCGAGCGGGCGGGACGCGTCGTCCGGCGCGGTGCCGCCGGGTCAGGCGGCCGGCTGCCAGCTCCAGTTGCGGCGTTCGTAGGCAGGCTCGAAGCCGAGGCGGAACATGTTGTGCAGGGAGGAGTTGTGGGTTCCGGGGGCCTCGACGCCGGTCTCGGCGACGAGCGTCCGGCACCCCAGCTCCTGTGCCCTGCGGGCGCGGGCGGCCAGCAGCGCGCTCTGGCCGCCGCGCGCACGGGCGTGCGGCAGGACGGCACCGGCGAAGAACTGGGCCGTCTCGCCGCGGACGTACATCGTGCCCGTGCCGACCAACTCCCCCTCCAGCCAGGCCGCGTAGGGATGCCAGCCGGACTGCCCCGCGCTGCCGGCCGCCATCCGCGCGTACGGCTCGACCGGCATCCCGAACGCCGTCATCATCACCTCGCCCCAGACGTTGGCCTGTTCGGCCGCCACGGGGGCGACGAGGATCCCGTCGGGGGAGCGGCCGGGCGCGTCGGCGCGGGCGACGGCCTCCTCGACCGGGCAGACGAGCTTCACCCAGGACGAGTCGGACGCGGTGATGCCCTCCCGCTCGCAGATGTCCGCCCAGTCCTCGGGCAGGAAGGCCGGGGCGATCTGGAGGACGGCCTGCGGGGTGCCCGCCGCGCGGTAGAAGTCGCACACCTCCCTGATGACGTCCGCGGTGACGGGGGTACTGACCCCGAAGCCGAGGGCCTTGCTCCAGAAGCGGGTGACGTCGTCGGTCATCGACAGCACCACTCCGCCGCCGATGCGTGCGGCACTCATGCCGAGCGCGGTGCGGACGGAGTCGGGCGCCCCGGTCTGGAAGCGGAAGAGCGCTTCGGCCTCGGACTGTTCGGCGACGGCCGGCTGAACGAATGTGGTCATGGGTCTGATTCTCTTTCGGGTCGTTCTCTCGGGGAGCCGGATCGCCTAACGGCCGGTCGTCACGAACCGGGTCACCGTCTCCGCGAAGGCCGCGGGTTCCTCCAGGTGGCCGAAGTGCCCGCTGTTCTCCAGGATCACCAGCTCCGAGCCGGGGACCAGGGTGTGCAGTTCCTCGGCCCAGCGCACGCCGCAGATGAAGTCGTGGCGGCCGACGAGCACGAGGGTGGGCACGGTGAGTTTGCCGAGGTCGGCGCGGTCGTCGATGAGGATCGGGGACAGGTCCTCGTCCAGACCGGAGATGTAGGTGGCCCGCACGGCGGCCCGGACCGGCCCGAACCCTTGCTCCCGGCCCCAGTAGTCGGCGAAGTAGGCGGGGAACAGCCCCTGGGCGACAGCGGATTGCGCCGCGTCGTCGGTGGCGGCGGGGATGGCCCGGAAGGCGGCCAGGACCTCGGGGAGCCCGGGGTGGCCGGCGTGCCGCTCGGCGAACGCCTCCACCTGGCGCACGGTCTCGGCGCCGTGCTCGGGACCGGTCACCGGCAGGCTGTCGTACAGGATCACCCCGGCGAGCCGCTCCGGGTGGTGCAGGGCGTGGTACTGGGCGACGAAGCCGCCGTGCGAGTGGCCCAGCAGGTGCACCTCGGGAACGCCGAGGTGGTCGAGGAGCGCGCCGAGGAACCGGCTGTAGCGGGCCCGGGTGTAGCCGTTGGGGTGGGACGGCAGCCGGTCCGAGGCCCCGCTGCCGACCGGCTCCGGGTAGACGACCGTCAGGTGCCGCTCCAGCTCGGGCATGCGCAGGTACTCCCAGTCGATGCCCGGGCCACCGGAGTGCGCGACGCACACCGGCCCCGTGCCGTGCACGTGGTACCGCTGCACGAGGCCGTCGACCTCGACGGTGTGCGTTCCGGTGGCCAAGGGACCGGCCAGGGGATCGGTCAGGGGCGTGGTCATGTTCTTCTCCCTGTACTGCGGGTTCTTGGGACACCGGCAGGACGGGGCGGAGAAGGGGAAGTTCGACCCGGATCATGTGAGGGCGGTCACAGTCACCGCGTCCCCGGCGCGGGCGGCTTCGCCCCGGTTCGGGGGGCGTCGTCGTTCAGTAGCGGCCGCCCACCGTCCGCGCGGCCAGCCCGTCCAGCGCGGCGGTCTCGTCGGCGGTCAGCTCGATGCCCGCGGCGGCCACGTTCTGCTCCAGCCACTTCACGCGCTTCGTGCCCGGGATCGGCACCACGGGAACCCCGAGGTGCGCGCCCCTGGCCTGCACCCAGGCCAGGGCCAGCTGCGCCGGCGCCACGCCCTTCGCCTCCGCCAGGGCGCGGACGGTGTCCGCGATCACGTCGTTGTCCGTCGTCCGGAACCGGGGCAGCCGCCGCCGCGCGTCGCCGGCCGGCAGCGCGGTCACGTCGACCGTGCCGGTCAGGAAGCCGCGGCCGAGCGGCGAGTACGCCACCAGGGCCACGCCCAGCTCGCGCAGGGCGTCCCCGACGGTCGTCTCCACGTCCCGGGACCAGATCGAGTACTCGCTCTGCACCGCCGTGACCGGGTGCACGGCGTGGGCGCGGCGCAGCAGTTCGCCGTTCACCTCGGACAGGCCGATGTGCCGGATCTTGCCCTCCTTCACCAGCTCCGCCATGGCGCCGACGGACTCCTCGATCTCGGCGTTCTGCGGCGGCCGGTGCAGGTAGTAGAGGTCGATGTGGTCGACGCCCAGCCGCAGCAGGGAGGCATCGCAGGCGCGCCTGATGTAGCCCGGGTCGCCGCGCAGTGCCCAGGTGTCGCCGCCCATGCGGTCGATACCGGTCTTCGTGGCGAGCCGGACCTCGTCCCGCCGGCCCGCGATGGCCCGGCCCACCAGCACCTCGTTGTGCCCGAAGGCGTAGGCGTCGGCGGTGTCGATGAGGGTGACACCCAGGTCGAGGGCCCGGTGGATGGTGGCGATCGCGTCGTCCCAGCTGGTCGGGCCGTATCCCTCGCTCATGCCCATGCAGCCGAGCCCCTGGGCGGAGGTGGTGAGGTCACCGAGAGAAACCGTGTTCATGGAAATGACTCCGTTCGATGTGCGCGGTGCGTACGATGGGGATACCGGAGGATCCTCCGGTAGCAATGACGTTAATGGAGGATCCTCCGGTAAGCAAGTGGGCAGAATGCCCGGTACGGTGACCGGCCTGGAGGGGAGTACGGCATGAACGAACAGGGACCCGCACGGCCCGTGCGCGCCCACGCCCGCCGCAACCGCGAGAAGCTGGTGGCGGCGGCCCTGGCGGAGTTCACGCGCACCGGCAAGGACGTGCCGCTGGACAGCATCGCCAAGGCGGCCGGGGTCGGCATCGGCACCCTCTACCGGCACTTCCCGACCCGGGAGTCCCTGGTCCTCGCGGCCTACGAGCACGAGGTGGACCAGCTGTGCGCCGACGCGGCGGACCTTCTCGCGACCCTGCCGCCGGACCGGGCGCTGAGCGAGTTCATGGGCCGGCTGGCGGGCCTGCTCGTCACGAAGCAGCACATGTCCGAGGCGCTGCGCTCGGGCGGCGCGGAGGAGTCGTACTCGAAGGTCTACGACACCATCGACACGCTCTTCACCGCGGGCGTCGCCGCCGGGACGCTGCGGTCCGACATGGAGACGGCCGACGTGGTCCGGGTCATGGGAGGCCTGCTGCGGCTGGACGTGGCCGGCGACTGGAAGGGCCAGGCCGACCGCCAGATCAGGCTCGTCATGGACGGCCTGCGAACGGGAGCTCCGGCCCGCGCGACAGGGCGCGAGCCGGAGCGGTAGTGGCTGTGGCGGCGGGCCTCGGTCAGTCCGCGGACCGTACCGTCGGCATGGCGAGCGCGACCGGGCCGGTCTTGCAGGAGTCGTGGCAGTCCTTCTCCAGGCTGCAGCACAGCGAGCAGATCGCGCCCGAGTGGAACGGGCAGCCCGCCACGTCCGGCCGCTCGAAGTCGGTCGCGCACACCGTGCAGGTCAGCGTGGCCGCCGACGGCAGCCCGTCCGGGCCGAGCAGCGGTTCGGCCAGGTCGTCGACGCGGGCGATGTAGTACTTCCCCTTGGTCAGCACCGCGAACAGCGGCGACAGCACCATCGCCAGGAACAGCGCGATGAACGGGGAGTACGCCTTGCCGTACTCCCCGAACGCGTTGAAGTACGCGGCGATCGAGACAGCCGACGCGATCAGCATCGAACCGAAGCCGACCGGGTTGAAGTTGTGCAGATGGGCGCGCTTGAACTCGATGTACGACGGGCTGAGCTTCAGCGGCTTGTTGATGACCAGGTCGGCGACGACCGCGCCGATCCAGGCGATCGCCACGTTGGAGTAGAAGCCGAGGACGGTGTTGAGGAAGCCGAAGACGCCGCCCTCCATCAGGGCCAGCGCGATGCCGACGTTGAGGAAGATGTAGACCACGCGCCCGGGGTGACGGTGCGTCAGCCGGGAGAAGAAGTTCGACCAGGACAGCGAACCGGAGTACGCGTTCGTCGAGTTGATCTTTATCTGGGAGAGGATCACGAAGAACGTGGCGAGACCCAGCGCGACGGGCGCGGCGAACGTCCTGAAGCCGGACACGTACTGCTGGATCGGCTCGTTCGCCTTGGCCAGGCCCACACTGCCGGCGATGTAGAAGGCGAGGAAGGCGCCGCCGATCTGCTTGGCGGCCCCGAGCACCACCCACCCCGGACCGGCGGAGAGCACCGCACCCCACCACTTCCTGCTGTTCTCGGGCGTCTTGTCCGGCATGAACCGCAGGTAGTCGACCTGCTCGCCGATCTGTGCGATCAGTGACAGCGCCACACCCGCGCCCGCGCCCACCCCGAGCATGCTGATGCTCGACCCGGTCGGCGAGTTGCCCGCGAAGTGCGTGAACTCCGAGAACTTGCCCGGCTCCTGGATCGCGATGGACACGAACGGCGCCACCATCAGCACCAGCCACACCGGCTGCGTCCACACCTGCATCTTCGACAGCGCGGTCATGCCGTAGATCACCAGTGGCAGGATGATGACCGAGCAGATCAGGTAGCCGACGGCGAGCGGGATGTGCAGGCCCAGCTCCAGGGCCTGCGCCATGATCGAGCCTTCGAGGGCGAAGAAGATGAAGGTGAAGCTGGCGTAGATGACCGAGGTCAGCGTGGAGCCGAGGTAGCCGAAGCCCGCGCCCCGGGTCAACAGGTCCATGTCGATGGAGTACTTGGCCGAGTAGTACGAGATCGGGATGCCGGTGAGGAAGATGACCACGGCCGCGGTCAGGATCGCCACCATCGCGCTGGAGAAGCCGTTGGAGATGGCGATCGAACCGCCGATCGCGAAGTCCGCGAGATAGGCGATGCCGCCCAGCGCGGTGGTCGCCACCACGTAGGGGGTCCAGCGCCGGAAGGACTTCGGCGCGTACCGCAGCGAGTAGTCCTCCAGCGTGTCGTTCTGCGCCCAGTCGTTGTACGTCCGTTTGCCGTCCGCCCCCGGGCCGTCCGTTCCCGCACCGGCCGTCCCACCGTCCGCCACGGCCGGCGGCGCCTCTTTGCCGACGATCTCCGTCACGACTCGTTCCTCTCTCGTCCCCGGTCGTTTGCACGGAAGAGTCGCGGTGCGCTGTTTCCCGAACGTTTCACCTGCTTTAAAAGACAAAGCTTGATACTTCCCGGGGGAAGTATCGGCAAGCGCCGGGACTGACCTCAGAGTTGGGCGACGACATGGAAGTCGAAGGCGTCCGCCCGTGCCAGGTACAGCCGTTGGGCGAGATGGTTGTCGCGCAGCCGCACCACGCCCCGCGGGCCCTCGTACGACACCGCGTCCCCGACCGCGCACATCGCCCGCACGTCCAGCGACCGGGCCCGCTCGGCCAGGGCCGCCAGCAGCCGCACCCCCTCGAAGCACGACTCGCCCAGGCTCCCCATCACCGGGGCGTGCACACCGAACCGGGCCGCGTGCCGGGCGCCGAAGTCGAGGCTCTCGGCGGTCGCGAGGGTCTCGAAGAAGCCGGCCGCCGCCCACAGCCCGTCGGTGCCGTCCGCGCCGGTGGCCAGCAGGATGTTCTCGTCCATGTGCGTGCTGAGCCGCAGGCACCGCTGGTGCAGCCCGTAGCCGGCGAACGCCCGGTTGAAGCGGGCCGCGTCCGCCCCCACCAGCAGCATCAGCACCGCGTCCGCCTCACACCGCTCGATCCGGCGCAGCACCGGCCCGAACCCGTCCGTGCCCAGCGGCACGAACACCTCGTCCCGCACCCGCCCGCCGCACTCCCGCGCATACGCCCGCGCCGTACGGGCGGTCACCCGGGGCCACACGTAGTCGTTGCCCACCGTGCACCAGCGCCGCACCCCGGCCGACTCCGCCAGCAGCCGCATCGCGGGCCGCAGTTGGGCCACGTCGGTCTCACCGGTCAGGAACACGCCGGGAGTCCGCTCGCCACCCTCGTACTGCGCGGTGTAGACGTACGGCACCCGGCCCGCGACCCGGGGCAGCAGCGCCTGCCGTACCGCCGAGGTGTGCCAGCCCACCACCCCGTCCACGGCGCCCAGCGAGACCAGCGCCCCGACCTCGGCCGCCACCCGGGCCGGCGGCGCCCCGCCGTCCACCGTGACCAGCCGCACCTCCCGGCCCAGCACCCCGCCGACGGCGTTCAGTTCCTCCACCGCCAGCCGCGCGGCCGACTCGCAGGACGGCCCGAAGACCCCGGCCGGCCCCTGCAACGGCACGACCAGGGCGAGCAGCAGCGTGCCGGGTACGCCACTCGGCGGCGCCGGACGCATCGGCCACCTCCGTGCGGGCATGGGGAACGCGGATTCCGGTCCCGGGCCCCGGCGCCCTCGCGGAGGCTCGTATTCTGCGCGCACAGTAGACCTACCGGAAGGACACCGGCAATGCCGTCCGTACCCTCCTCGCCGGACCTCGCCCACCTCCTCAGCCATGCCGAGCGGCGGGTCGTGCGGCGGCTGGCCGCGGTACTGGCCGAGGAGGACTGCACGGTCGAGGAGTGGCGCGTCCTGTCGCTCGTCGGGGACGGCCGGGGACACCCGATGTCCGAGATCGCCGACCACGCCCTGATGCCGGCACCCAGCCTGACCAAGCTCGTCGACCGCATGGTCGCCGACAACCTGGTCCACCGCCGCCCCGACCCCCACGACCGCCGCCGTGTCCTGCTCCACCTCACCCCGCGCGGCGAGGACCTCCACCGCCGCGCCGCGCACCGCGTCAGCGCCGACCAGACCCGCCTGTTCGACGAGACGGCCGACGGGGAAGCGCTGGCGCACCTGCTCCGCCAACTCACCGCGGCGGCCGGGGTCCCGCTCACGGCGACCGCCGACGACGAACGGCAACCGGCCGCCGCCGACGCCCGGCGCGCGGCCGCCCGCAGCACTTCCGGCTGAGCGGCCGACCGTGTCCGACGCCGGAGCCCTTGCCCGGCCCGGGCGTCGGATCCGGGCACGGACAGGCAGATCTGCCAAGCAGCCGGGCAGCCGCCCGGGTTCGGCGGGCTGCCGTCCGCAGCCGTTGCCCACCATGGGAGTCGGATCAGTCGGCGACCCCGTGCGCGTGCGTGTCGGTGGTCGTCGCGACGGCCTACCGAAAGGAGGAGGCGTGGCCTCCACCCAGGTTGATATTCAGGGAATGATCACCGCCCGGGGAGCCTTCCAGGACGCCCTGGGGCACACGACCAGTGCCTACAGCCAGATGGACGGGCAGATCTCCAGTCTGGTGGGCAGCTGGAGCGGCGACGCGTCGAACGTCTTCCAGCAGGCCATGCAGGAGTGGCTGGCCGACTTCAGCAAGGTCAACGCCGCGCTCCAGAAGATGCTGGACCAGCTGGTCGCGAACACCAGCGTGTACGACGGCGTGCACGGCACCACCCTGGACAGCGCCACGGGGGTCCGCAGCGCCATGGGCAACGGTCTGCCCAACTTCCAGATCTGACCGCGGACTTCCGAGACAAGGAGCACACCACCATGCCTACCTACAGCGTCGACATGCAGCAGGTGGACACCATCGTGGGTGAGATGAGCGCCATCACCCAGAAGATCAACCAGACCCTCTCCGACCTGGAGCAGCAGGCCCAGAGCTCGCTGAGCGAGTGGACCAGCGACGCGCGCAACGTCTACACCGAGGTCAAGGCGCAGTGGGACGCCGCCGCCGCGGAGATGACCCGGCTGGCCGGCAACGCCACCACCACGCTCGGCAACATCAACGGTTACTACAGCGACGGAGAGCGCAAGGGCGTGCAGATCTGGGGGAACTGAGCATGGATCCCGCCAACCCGGGGCATCCGGCGCCCGGCACGCCCCCGGTCAAGACCACGCCCGACCCGTACTCCGGGCCGACCCAGATCGATCCCGGCCACGGCACGGTGAACCCCGACGCCGGGAAGTTCCAGCCGCCGGCCGTGCCCTCCGGCAGCGGCAGCGGCAGCAAGACCCAGGTCGACACCCAGCCGATGGAGGTCTTCGCCTCCAACATGGATCAGCTGGTCGACCCGGTCCAGAAGGCCCTGGACCGCCTCGGCGGCATCGACGTGCACGCCGGCGCCTTCTACGACGGCAACGTCATCCGGAAGGACCTGAACGGACCCAACGGGGACGACGGGCTGAAGAAGAGCCTGATGGCCGTCCTGCACGACCTCACCGAGGGTCTGACGGACATCGCCAAGGGCGTCCGGGACATCGCCGGCCAGTACAGCAAGGTCCATGACGCGTCCCTCGTCGACGTGAGCGCCCTGACGAAGGCCATGCAGCCGGCGCAGGCCGACTTCGACGCGCTGGCCAAGGACGACGGCGGATCGACCACCCCATCCAGTGGCACGTCGAGCGGGTCGTCCGGCAGCGGATCGAACAGCCCCGACGGCACCAAGGGCAGCTGACCCACCGTGGGCGGGCCCTCCCCTCCCGCCCACGGCAGGGCCTGACAAGACGGGAACGCCATGCCCGACAACAACGACAAGTACAACGGCGGCGGGTTCACCCAGGGCAGCGACGGCGCCGTCTACGGGGACAGCGGCAGCGACCCCGGCTCCACGTCGGACTACGACAACTGGGACTGGAAGCAGATCCAGGCCGCCATCGTCGGTATGTCGGCTGGCGTCCACAGCCAGGCCAACGAGGACCACGCCGCCGCGGTGGCCTCCCCGCAGTCGCTGCAGGACGCGGCCGACATCCTGGCCGAGGTGCAGGGCGTCCTCGACACCGTCGCCCAGTCGCTGACCGCCCAGTCCAAGGCACTCGCGGGGGACAACGGACCCTGGCAGGGCGCCGCCGCCGACGCCTTCGTGGACATGATCGACGGGTTCTCCAAGCAGGTGCAGGCCAACGTGGAGGCCCTGGCTGGCGGCGCCACCGGCGCGCACAACGTCCCCCAGCAGGTGGCCGACAACGCGGTGAACCTGGCCAACGCGCAGCGCCTGATCGGGGAGATCGACGCCTGGTACGCCAACCAGGCGCAGCAGATGGGCGTCAAGCCGATGAGCAACGGTCTCATCCCGATCAGCCAGAAGCCGCAGCTCGTCGAGATGATGACCAACGACATGCGCAAGGTGCTCAAGAGCCTTGCCGGCAACTACCGGGTCACCATCGACAACATCAAGTCGCCCTCGCCGATCGGCAGTCCGGCCAACGGTGCGCCTGCCACGGACCCCCTGCCCGACACCTCGGTGCCGGACGGCCTCTCCACCCCGGACACCGGCAGCGGCCTGGACCCGGACACCGGCGCGGGGCTCGACACCGGCTCCGGTGCGGGTCTCGACCCGAACCCTGCGGCGGACGGTGCCGCGGGGCTCGGCGGCGACGGTGCCGCCACGCCCTTCTCGGGCGCGCTCGACACCGGCGGCGCCGCCGACGGCGGCGGGGGAGCGCCGACCGCGGACGGCCTGTCGCCGGACAACCTCCTGGCCACGCCGTCCGCCTTCCCCGGCGACACCGGCACGGACACCGGCACCGGCACCGGCGCGGACACCGGCATCGGTACCGACGGACTGCCCGGTGACGTCTCCGCCTTCCCGGGGGACACCGGTACCGGCACGGGTGCGGGTGCGGGTATCGACGGGCTCTCCGGCGACGCCTCCCCGTTCCCCGGTGACACGGGTACCGGGGTGGACCCGGCGGTGGGCTCGGGGGTGGACCCGGCCGGACTGGGCGGTGACGTCACGGGCTTTCCCGGGGACACCGGTACGGGTACGGGGACGGGTACCGGCGGCTTCGACCCCCAGACGGCGACCGCGCTCCCGCTGCCCGGGTTCTCCGGCAACACCGGCACGGGGGACTCCGCGTCGGCCAACCCCGGCCTCGCCGACAGCGGTTCCGCCTTCACCGACGACGAACTGCCCGCCGCCTTCCCCGGCGACACCGGCCTCGGCGGCACCGGCACCGGCACCGGCACCGGCACCGACACCGGCACCGGCACCGGCATCGGCACCGGCTCCGGCTCCGCGGGCCTCCCCGGCACCGGCGGGCTGGACACCCCGTCGGCGTTCCCGGGCGGCCTCGGCCTGGAGTCGTCCGGTCCCACGGCCGACGGCAGCGCGAACCTGCCGACGACCACTCCGGCGGCGTTCCCCGGAGCCACCGATGTGGCGGTGCCGGACGCGACCTCGGGCGCGGGCACCGGCACCGGCACCGGCACCGGGATGCCCTTCCTGCCCTCCGGCATGGGGGCGCCCGGAGCTGCCGGAGCGGCTTCCGGGCTCACGGAGCCGAGCGACTCCTCCGGCCTCCTCGACGGTGCCGCGGAGCCGTGGACGGGTTCGACGGGCACGGATCCCGTCGACATGCCCACGGCGGACACGGCGGCGCTCCCCGGAACCGGCAGCCTGGATCTGCCGACCTCGACACCGACGGCGTTCCCGGGCGGCGAGGAACTGCCGCCGGGTGCCGCCGGGCAGGGCGCGGGCACGGGCACGGGGATGCCCTTCCTGCCCTCGGGCATGGGCGCGCCGGGGGCGGGGGCCGCTTCCGGGACCGCGGAGCCGAGCGACTCCTCCGGTCTCCTCGACGATGTGGCGGAGCCGTGGACGGGCACGTCGGGTACGGATGACTCCGTCGACGTGCCGACCGCGGGTACCGCGGCGCTGCCCGGGACGGCCGGCCTGGACCTGCCGACGTCGACACCGACGGCGACGGCGTCGGCGCTCCCGGACGGCGTCGGCGCCTTCCCGGCCGCGGAGGAGCCGGCGGCGGGCACCGCCGGGGCGGGCTCTGGGATGCCGTTCCTGCCCTCGGGCATGGGCGCGCCGGGGGCGGCGGGGGCCGCTTCCGGGACCGCGGAGCCGAGCGACTCCTCCGGCCTCCTCGACGGGAGCAGTGGTCCGTGGGAGGAGGACGGCGGTCTGCCGGCGGGTTCCGTGGAGGAGACCGGTGGAGCGGTCGCGGCGGGCGGCGCCGCGCTGAGCCTGCCGGCTCAGGCGGACGGGCGCCGGGGCGCGGAGCCGGAGCCGGAGTCGGGACGGGCATCGGAGACCGCCGGTCTGTCGGCCGAGGAGACCGAGTGGGCCGCGTGGGCAGACCCGGCGACGGACGAACCCTCGCTCGGCGCGCCGCCGGAACCACCGTCCCGCGAGGCGGCGCTGCTGGGTGAGGCCGCGCTGGTGGCCGCGGTCGCGCTGAGCGGCCGCACCGGCCGGACCCGGGAAGAGGCCGCGCCGGACACGGAGCCCCCGGCACCCGGTCCTGCCGAGGAGGCCCCCGCCGAGGAGGCCCTGGCAGCGGCGGCCACGGAGGCCGAGGAGGACTTCGCCGCCTGGGACCGTACGGACGGCTCCTTCGTTCCGCTGCTGCTGAGCACCGCCGTCGAGGAGGAGGCCGACGGGCCGGCCGCGCGGTTCTCCCGGGAGGACGAGGAGACCTGGACGGGGGATGCGGGCGCGACGGGCGCGCGAAGCGACGCGACGGCGCCGTCGTCCGGCCTGGTCACCTGGCAGCCCAGCCGCCGGCACCCCTCGGGGCCGGGCACCCCGGAGGGCTTCGGCCCGCCCGTGGGCGGCCTGATGTGCGCGGACGTCCCCTACGACCCGGAACTCGACGAACAGGACGGGGAGGACGGCGGGGAGGGCGAGGACGACGAGCGGAAGCCGGCCGCCGTCAGCGCCGCCGACCTCCTGGTGCAGGACAACGGGGTCTGGGGAGCCCCGGACGACACCGACGACGGCTTCCTGTGACGGCCCCGCGACAAGGCCGTACGGACACATCCGGGAGTACGAACGGGACGAGCGCCCGGAAGGAACTGGAAGTCGCGGCCCGGGCCGGGGCTGACTGGACGCGGGTACGGCCGCGGGGAGCGGTGCCCCTGACAGAACCACGCGGGACGGAGGACGGGCGTTGTCCGGGTACGAGCAGGAGATCGAGCAGTTGCTGGCGGACTACCGCGCACGACGGGACGAGGCCGACTCGGTCCGGCACCGTATCAACCGGGTCACCGGCACCGCGACGGCGCCGCGGCGGGTGGTGAAGGCGACCGTCAGCGCCCGCGGCGAGCTGGTCGACATCGACTTCCCGACCGGCGCGTTCCGGCGGATGACGCCCAAGGAACTGGCCGACGTCCTCAAGACCACCATCGCCGAGGCACGGGCCGCGGCACTCGCCGAGATCGACTCCATGGTCTTCGACCATGTGCCGCTGGGCCTGTCGCCGTCGGCGCTGCTGTCCGGCACCGCGGACATCGGGCAGTTGCTGCCCGCCGAACCGGAGTCGCAGGAGGCCATGCGGGACTTCCTCAAGCACGGCCTCTTCGAGAGCCGGCGGGACGACTCCTGACGGTGTGTCATATGTGTTTCGCCGAGCGGAGAGGGATTCGGTATGGGTGAGCGATTCGGTGCGGACACCGACGAGATCGGCAAGCAGCTGCCGTATTACGAAGGATTCACGAACGACCTGGGCAAGGCCGCCGGGAATTTCGAGAGCCTGCCGCTGGATCCCGAGATCTGGGGTTCCGACGCCCTCGGCAAGCAGTTCGAGGCACAGTTCGTCCCCGCGCTCCGAAGGCTCACCGACGTCGTGCACGGGGTGCACGGGGTGAGCCTGGAATTCATGGACGGCACCGATGCCATGAACGTGAACCTCGGCAAGATCGGGGACGTCACCACGGAGGCGGCCGAGGGACTGCGGCGCGGCAGCGGTACCCCGGAACACCGCCCGGCGTCGGGATCCGGTCCGCACGAATGAGCCTGAAGATTCCGCCCGAGCTGGACTGGGTGGCCAAGATCGCGGTGGGTCAGGACTTCCCGAAGGGGGACGAGGACCGGCTGCGCGGGCTCGGCGACGCGGTGGACGCCGCCGCACAGCACCTGTCCCGGCTGGTGGGCGTGCTGGACCCGGCGACGGCAGGCGTGCTCGCCGCGGTCGGCGGCCAACTGCACGACGAGTACCAGCAGTACACGCGGAACATGGCGACGGTGCTGCCCAACGTGGCCTCGTCGACCAAGGGACTGGGCGAGCTGGCCCGGGAGACCGCCGTACAGATGGAGTACACGAAGTACTCGCTGCTGCTGCAGATCATCTGGCTGGCGTACGCGCTGACGGAGCTGTTCGCCTGGGGTCTGCCGGAGGCGGCCGGCGCCGTCGTCAAGGGCGTACAGGCGATCTGCCGGCAGATCCTGCTGGCCGCCCTGCGGAACGCGGCGATCGGCACCGCGTTCATGGTGGGCTCGGACGCGGCGGTACAGGTCGTCCAGTTCCTGAAGGGCGACCGCACGCACTGGGACCTGCGCAACACGCTCCAGGCGGCGGAGGGCGGGGCGATCGGCGGCGCGTTCGCCGGCGTCTTCAACGAGGTCGGCCGGCTGGTCGCGCCGAAGTTCGCGGCCTCGCTGGCCGGGCAGCTGACCGCGGGTGCGGCGACCGGGGTGGCCACGACCCTGACGATGGACGGCATCAACGGGTTCGACGGCGCCGGTCTCACCGCCGGCCTGGCCGCCGTCTCCGGCGCGGTAGGCGGACTGTACGGAGGGCGCAAGGCCAAGACCGGGGAGGGCGCGGGGGACATCGAACTCCCGGGCCATTTCGACCTGCCCGACCTGCCCGACCTGCCCGGCGCGGGGGACCTGTCCGTCCCGCCCGCGGACGGCGACGGGGCGGGCGCCGGTTTCGGAGTACCGACGCCCGAGCAGGCCACCGACGGGGCTTGGCTGCGCGGGCAGTGGGAGGGCACCGAGCCGGGTTCCGCGTCTGGTGCCACCGCCGACACACCGGGCACCGCCGCGGCCCACGTGGTCGCCGAAACGCCCGACAGGGCGGGGGCCTTCGCCGAAGGTGTCGCGGAGACCGGGGGCACCACGGCGGGTGCGGGTGCGGGTGCGGGTGCGGGTGCCGGTGCCGGTGAGCGGGTGTCGGCCGTGTCGGCCGGGACCTCGCCGTCGAGCCGTGGGGCGGTGGTCGAGCGGGCCGTCGCGGAGGCTCGGGAGCCGTTCGACACCCACTTCACCACCTGGGCCCGCGCGCTCCCCGACGCCGAAGCGCGGGAGCACCTGCTGACCGAGCCGGGCGCCGCCGTACGCGTGCACCGGGCCGCATGGCAGGCCGTCACCGCGGACATCCGGACGGCGTCGCAGACGTCGCCCGCCGTGCGCGAGGGGTCCACCGGGCAGGCCCGTCAATTGGCCGAACCGGCGGCCGTGCACGGCCTGCTGGACCGCGCGGTGGCCGCCGACATGCGGCAGGTGGCAGCCGGGCGCGCTTTCGAGGACGCCGTACCCACCGCAGGTCACGGCGCGGGGGCCGAGGGTGTCCTGTCGCCGGCCGGGCGGGAGTCGTTGCGCCAGGAGTGGTCGGCGCAGACGCGGGCCGACCACGACGCCGTCTTCGGCCGCCTGAGCGTGGCCGACCGCACCACGCCGGCCGAGGCGGTGCGGCCCACCGCGGACACGGTCCTCACCGGCAGCGGCGGGACGACCGGAGCGGCCACGCACGTGGAGACCGGGACGGCAACGTCCGGCTCGGCCCGGGACGTCACGCCGGAGCATCCGGTCACCGGCACCCATCTCACGGCCGGCGGCCCGGAGCGCACGGCGTCGGCACCGGACCATCGGACCGCCGACGCGGCAGGCCCCGCCACGGCCGGCACGAGGCCCGTCACGGCCGGTACCGAAGCCGGCACGTCCGCCGAGCCCCGCCCGGACGCGCTCGACCTCGGTTCGCGTACGGGCTCCGACCCGGCCACGGTAACGACGGCGGATCCGGGATCGACGGCCGGTTCGGGGCCGCGGGCGGACGCGGGATCGACGGCTGAGACGGCGACGACGGCGCACGCGGCACCGGCATCGGCAGCGGATACGGGGTCGGTGGCACATCCGGCGTCGATGGCGGACGCCGGAGCGACCGTGCACCCGGCAGCGACGGCGGACACGGCACCGACCATGCACCCGGAATCCACCACGCACCCGGAATCCACACCGCCCTCGCCGTCCGGCCCGCACCCGGCGTCCGGTCCGGCGGTCATGGAGCGGCGGCCCGAGGCCGTGTGGCAGGAGCGGGTCGCGGCGCGGGTGACGGAGTTGCCTTCCCGGGTGGACGGCCAGCTCGGCCGGGAGCAGGCCGCACGTGCCGCCGTCGTGGCCGTGCAGAGTCCCGCCGGGGAATCGTGGCACCGGATTCTGCCCGCCCTCGGCTCCCGTTTCACCGACACCTTCGGGTTGCGGGACCACCCTCTGGAGGTAGGCCCGGACAAGGAGTCCGCGGCCGCGGTGTCCCTGACCGGCGCCGTCCAGTCGCACGCTGAGCGCCCCGACGCGCTCACCGCCACGCCGTCCGCCGGTGAGGCGAGCCCCGGCGGAACGTACCTGCGTGAGGCGCAGTACCACGTGGCCAGGGCGGCCGCCCGTGACGCGGCGGTCGGTGGCGCCGTCACCGAGGCCCGGGCCGTCACGAGGGAGAACGACGGCATTCCGCCCGCCCTGGCCCAGCGCAGCATCGACGCGCATCGCACGCGCGTGGCTGACCTGTTCGACACCGTCGTCCCCGGCCGCTCCCCGCTCGCGGACACCACCGCGTCGGAACCGGGCAGGGCGGACACCGCGGACACCTCCCCGGGTACCGGTGCACTGGACGGGGCCACCGTCTCCTGGCTCACCCGGCGCGCCGACCTCACCGCCCGGCTCCGCGCCGATCTGGACGCAGGGCGAAGCGGCCGCGAAGAGACGGCGGCCGCTACCCCGCCGCACGACCCGGGAGGCACACCACCCGCCCCGGGCAGCCGGACCACGGACGTGGCGGGTCCCGGAAACCGTCCGCCCAGGCCCACGTCCGGAGAACTGCCCGGCTTCACCACCAGGTTCACGGCCCCGCCGGACCACGACCGGGCCCCGGCCATCCACCCGTCCACGGACGCGACCCCACCGGTGCCGACGGCAGGCATCGCCCACGCCACGGCGCGCGACACGTACTGGCGGGGATTCCGGGCGGAACGTGACAGTGAGCTGAACACGCGGCTCGACCTGGAGGCCGGGTTCGAACGGGTCTCGAAGGACCTCCCCGGCGAAGTGGGCCGGGCCGTCGAGCGGTACACGGCGGCGGACCTGTTCGCCGGCCGCCATCTGGAGACCGTGCGGACCGAGGACGGACATCCGGCGGCCTCCGGTACTCCGCTCACGGTCGTCGAGGAGTCGTACCGGGAGCAACTGCACGACGCCTACCTGCTGCTCGCGAAGGAGGCGGGCGGCGGCGTGGTGTCCCAGGCGCGGTGGCAGGCGGTGCACGGCGCGCTGCGCGAGCAGGCACCCGTGCACGCCGAGCGGATCGCGACCCGCCGGCGCGCCCTGGACCTGTTCGCGGGGGAGTTCGACGGGGCGGTGCGGGACTTCCGCCGGCAGGACGTGTTCGGCGGACGGTACCTTCCCGAAGGCGGCGACGACGTGGCCGGCGCCCTGCACCGTGACCCGGCCGCCCTGGCCGACCGGCTGCGGCATCCGCTACCGGACGACGTGCCCGCCACCCTGGCCGATGTCCGGCTACGGGCCATGCTCGGCCACGCCCGCGCCGTGGACACGGCGTTCACCGAACGGATCCGCCAGGAGACCGCGAGGGCGGTGGACACCGCGCTCGGCAGGAGCGGCTCCGGCGGGGCGGAGACGGGCTCGCCGGCGGCCGGGCGGAGCAGGGCGGCCGACCCCTTCGCCGACGACAGCGTGCGGGAACTGCGTACGACTCTCGACCGGCAGGTGCGGGAACTGAGCGAGCGCGAGCGGTCGGCGGGCGGTGCCCTGAGCGTCCTGGACCGCGAACTGGCGGTGCCGGAGGACGACCTGCGGGGCCAGTACGCACTGCAGGAGGCGCGCGACTGGGCCCGCGAGTCGTTCGGCAATGACCTGCGGTCGGCGTTCGCGCGCATCCACGCCGACCCGGACGGGCCGGCGGGGGACCCTGCCGCGGCCTGGGAGAGGCATGTCGAGCAGGCCACCACGGAGGAGGCGATCGCCGCGCGGCTGGCGTACGCCGAGTACCGCCACCTCCGGATGGCCGAGGCGGAGCGCGCCTTCGAGCAGGCCCACACCGACTTCCAGCGCTCCCACACCCTCACCCCGCTCAGCGAGACCCAGCGCGACCGGGTCCACGAGGAGTGGACGAAGGCCGCGGAACAGGCCGTCGAGGACCACTGGTTCGGCCACCTCGGCCGCCCCGACTTCCGCAGCCCCGCCCCCGGCGAGGACGGCCTCCGGGCCCCCGGGCCCCGGCCCTTCGACGACGCCCTGCCCAGGCTGCGGGACACGCTCCCGGCCAGGTTCACGCACGAGACGGACCTGGAACACGTACTCTCCGACGCCGGCAAGGACTTCCACACCCTCGTCGGCCACCCCGACAGCCGCTTCAGCCACCGGCACTCCGTCCGGGACACCACCCTCGACAGCCTCGGCAAGGCCTTCCGCGGGGAGACCGTCGCCGCGTACGACAGGGCCTGGTCGCCGGCGGCCCACGACATCACCGCCTGGCTCGCCCACGAGGCCCGCCACGAGAACCTCTTCGAAGAGACCCTGACCGCCCACGCGGCCACCCCCCTCGCCCCCCGCGAACCTGACGTGCCGCCCGCCCCGGCACCCCACCCGGCTGGGGAAAGCGGTACGGCCCGGCCCGCCGACGGACACACCGACGCCGCCGCGGACGCCACGGCGGGCGGCGTGGGCAGGCTCGGGGAGGGCAGCGAGGGCATCACCGTGACCGAGGGCGCAAAGTCCGCCGACGGGGCGGGGCCGAGCAGGCCGGAAACCGCCGCGCTGTCCGACGGCACCGACGAGCGAACGCCGCCGCCACCGCAGCCTGCCACGGCGCCGCAGACCGCGGCGGAACGCTCGGCGGGCCATGCGGCCGTCGCGGAACCATCGACTGGAGCCGACGCCCCCGCCGGACCCGTGCGGGATTCCACGCCGGACACAGCCGCCCCGGGGGAGCACGTCCTGGCGGACGCCCCCGCCCCCGCCACCCACCACCCGGCGCCCGCCCCTCGCGCCGCCGAGCGCCCCGGGCACACCGACACCCTGTCCATGGGCGGCGAGGAGCTGCTTCAGCTCCGGAGCGAGCCGAGTGGGGTTCCGGCACCCCTGCAGCACGCACAGCCGCGCCGGCTCTTCCACGAAGGTCCGCGGTTCGACGCCAGGAGCACCGAACCGCACGACGGGACCCCGCTGCACGAGCTCAAGGTCAGGATCGCGTTCTCCGACCGCACGACCGCAACGGACGCCGCTACCGCGCTGGAGCGGGTGCGCAACGGCGTCGCCCGCCGGTTCAACAGCGTGGGCCCGTACGCCCACGGCGGACGCCTGCACGTCACCGTGCAGCAGGTGCCCCTGGACCAGAACCCGCACCTGACCGTCGACCTGGCGGGCCCCGGCCAGGCGGCGGACACGCACAGCTGGCCCTCGAACGCCGAACCCCAGTACTACGCCGACCGCCTGGGCGTCCACATCGGGCTGATGAACGACTTCGTCCTCGACCCGGCGGAGACCGCGGCGTCACCCACCGCCTCCCAAGTGGTCCCGGTCGCGTGGCCGACCTTCGAGCAGCGGTCGCTCGCGGCCGTGACCGGCCGCCCTTTCCTGGTCGACCACACCGTCACCGACGACGGCAGTCCACTCACCCACGTCGAGCTGATGGTGGAGCTTCCCGACCTCACCCACCAGGCCCCGTCGGTCCGTGACTCCCTGCGTACGTATGTACGTGGAGTCATCGACGACGGTTTCGCCCCCGTCCTTCCGCACCTGGCAGCTGGAGCGGCGACCAGCGCGTCGGTCCACTTCGTGCCCCCCGGCCACGGCGCCCTCATCCACGTCACCACCGACCCGGCCACCGGCAGTTGGCGCGTCAACACCTCCACCCAGGCCCTGTTGCCCCAACTCGCAGCCGCCCTCATCCCGGCGCGGCCCGCCACCGACGCCCTCCCGGAGCTGTCGGACGGCACCACGGACACCGACAGCCGGTCCGGCGTCGCGGACAGGGACGGCGAGGGCACGTTCTTCGTCCCGGACGACGCGCTCGGCGAGCCGGAGACCAGGGTCCGCACCGACGGCGTGTACGGCCTGGAACCCTTCAAATCCCCTGTGCAGGAGGACGGTTCCCAGGCCACGGCCTGGCTGAGGGAGGTGACGGACCACAACCAGGCATGGACGGCGGCTCAGGACACCGACGTGCCCGCGCGGGAGGCGTTCGATCCGGCCTTCACCCCCGACTCGCTCCCCTGGCTCCTCGCCGCGGCGAACACCGAGCTACGACGGCTGAAGTGGCCTGGCGCAGCCCTCGACCTGCCCACCCTGGTCGAGCACCTCAATACGCAATCCACCGCGGAGCGGCTCCACCAGCCCCTTGGCCAGCGCGGCGAGAGGATCGCCTGGACCATCGCCAACCACAACAGGCCCGTGCGTCTGCCGGGAGGCTCAGTCAACAGAGGCCAGTTCAGGGAGGACCTTGTTCGCGGGC
The DNA here is from genome assembly GCF_053611985.1 of Streptomyces sp. NPDC054770. Lineage (NCBI taxonomy): Bacteria > Bacillati > Actinomycetota > Actinomycetes > Kitasatosporales > Streptomycetaceae > Streptomyces > Streptomyces sp. NPDC054770. Next base: position 65,885 of record NZ_JBSHBL010000009.1, on the reverse strand, counting down.
CGGGCGCTGCTGTCCCTGCCCCGCGTGGGCAGCGCGCTGTCCGCTCGACCCCGGCCGCCGCCGGGGCGGCGAGCGTCCACGCCACGACGGCGCCCTCGCCGCAGGAGCAAGTCGCGGCAGCGGTCCGGGAGTTGAGTGTCACCATGCGCGTGGACAGGGTGGACGCGATGGGCCCTGATCCGTTCGGCATACGAGCGGTGCCACCGGCACCGGAGTTCCTGCGTCCGGGCGGCCACGCGTACAACTTCGACGAGCTGCAGGCCGAGCAGCGAGCCGCGTTCTTCCGAAGGCTCGACCTCGCGCGACCCCGGCAGCTCTCCGCAGCTGTGCTGTCCCCTCATGCGCTGCCGTCGGACCCGCAGAGCACGACATCCGGCGCGGTCACGGGCCGCGGTTCCGGCTTCGGTGTCAAGCGCCAGAAGATCCCCCACCAGGTGCACAGCATCTGGTTCGGCACGCCACTGCACGACGACGGACCCAACGGCGCACGCACCGACTTCCGGCGCAACATCACCGAAGGCGCGCGCCGCAACCCGGGGTTCGACTTCGTGCTGTGGACGGACGTCAGCCGAGCCGAGGTCACTGTGGTCCAGGCCCGGACGTTCCGTTCCGGCACGGCGACAGACCGGCAGCGCAAGATTGGGGAGATGCTCGACTGGGCACTGGCGACCGACAACATCCGGCTCATCAGCATCGACGAGGTGTTCAACCGTGACACACCGATGGCCCTACAGGTCGAGGTCCTGACCGAACGGGCCCGTGGTGGGAAGTCGTACGCGGTCGCCAGCGACATCGCCCGGGTGGGGATCCTGCACCGTTTCGGCGGCGTTTACACCGACGGTGACAACCTCATCCACGATCTGCGCCGGCTCGTGCAACAAGTCGCCCGACGCCGGGACGGCTTCGCCGTGATGCGCGCCAACATCCCCCGAGATGCCAACGACGCATCAGGGCGGGACACTCGCACCCCGAACAACGCCGCCATCGTCGCGGTCGCCCGAAACGACGCCACCCGCTACTACTTGGACATCCTTGGAGAGAACTATCGGCTGAACCTGCCGCAGTTGTTGCGCCGTGCTTTCCCGAATCTCGACCGGCACGGAGTGACCGACGACGCCATCGGACAGGACAACACCCCTTACAACGGACTGCACCAACCATCGATCGAGGTTGTGCACCGTACCGGCCCCAACAAGCTCACCTTCGCCCGCCTCGCGGAGCGGCTCGGCGTTGTGGGCACCGCGGCGGAGAACCAGAACCTGCCCGGCGATCGTTTCCGGCTCGGCGCTGTCCCGCCCGAAGCAATCACGGTGCAGACGCGGGATAGTTGGAATGCGGGCTACTCCTCCGGATCGGTGACCCCGCATGCAGTGGCCCCGGACCTGCTGACGACAGCGCTGCGCCAGACTGTGGCCGATCTGCACGCCGAAATGAGCAACCGACCGGGTGGACTGCTCCTGCGCCCGGTGAGCCGCAGAGCTGGTGACCTGCCGCCGGCCTACCGGATTCCGTTCTGGACACAGGCCCTTGGACTGTTCCACCGATCACTCGGCGGTGCCACGGCCGGCGTCCGGTGGGTCGCTCGCCAGGACGCCGAGCTGCCGGCCGACGGGTATCAAACCGCTCGCAGGCTCTTCCCGGAAGCGGAATTCATCGGCCGCGTACCGGACGAACTAGTGCAGTCCGTGCAACTGGAGGTCAGCAGGGCCTTGGGGCAGCCCGGCTTGCCAGCCGGCGTGAATGCGGAAGCGATACGCGAATACCTGCGTACACTGCCGCCGCACCTGGTCGCGCAGCCCCTGCAAGCCATCGGCCAATCGTTCGCCCGGACGGTCACCCACAGCCGATCACCCGGTGAACTCACCGTCCAAGCACCGCTGCCCAGCCGCTCTGCCGGCACGAGGCAGCCCAGTCAGCCGCAGAGCCGGTCCTACGGAACCGGCGGACACTACGGTGCGGGGGGTGCCATCGAGCCGTCGACGTACCCGTCCGGAGCCGGGGACGTCCTCCTCGAAACCGCTGCCGGACCATCCGGCCTCCAGACCACACCGCGTGCCGCGGAGAAGACCCGCGCCACGGTCGACGTTCCGACCGATGCGGACCTGGGCGGCACAGAACCACCTGTCACGGACCTGACCGGCATCGATACGGCCGGCATGGACGATGCCGCTCGCGCCGCTCTGACCGAGGCCTCCGGCATCCTCCAGTCCCACGCACACTTCCCCCCCGTCATCGGTGCCGATGACGCTGCCGAACACACACGCGCAGAACAGCGCGTCGCTCTGCTGACCGTCTTCGAGGCCCTGCGGAACGGAGGACGTGCCCAGGCCGAGCAGGCCGCCCGCGGTATCGCGCAGCAAGGCATGCCAGGAGTCACCGAGGTCCCGGAATTGTCGGTCGGCACCCGTGCGTTGCCCCGACCGCCTGTAGGGGCTCCGGGGGTATCGTCCGCCGCGGAATCGGCCGCACAGGGTTCCTCCTCGGCTTCCGGCAGTGGCCAGGCTCTGTCGAAGACGACGCCGTACGACGCGTGGAACGCCTTTGAAGCCGCGAACCCGGACAACGCGAACGCCGTGCTGGCGGCGGCCCAGGAGCGTATCCCGGACGAATGGGGGGACAGCGAGGACGCGATCAAGCGGGCCTACGCCTCGCTGACGCCGAACCAGAAGGCGCAGACGCGGCTGGGCCAGGCCGACTTGCTGGCCAATATCGTCCTCGCGGGCCGGGCCTACGCCGGTCCGCGAGGCGGCGCCGTCGGCATGGAAGCCGAAGCGGTCTGGGTGCGTGTGAACGTGCCCGACAATGCCGACAGCGAACTCCTCGGGGGTTACACACCGGTCGTGAGCGGCCGCGCCTTGGTTGTGGTCCTGGACGGCGTCACCAGGGACCAGGCGTTCCTGGAGGTGGTGAGCAAGCCGCTCGCGGTCCTGGACGGTGACCGTGGCCGACCTACTCCGGAACAGTTCTTCCGTGAGTTCGATGCTCTGCGCAACCTGCTGGTCTCGAACAACGGCCGGACTCTCGGCGAGGCCTTCTCCGGGAGCGATTTCACCTACCCGAGAGAAGTCGCCTCGTTGCCGCTCCGCCATGTCAGGTCGAGGTACGGGGTCGACTTCTACGGAATGCACTTCACCGTGGGGATCCCCGTATCCTCACTCTACGAACTCCTGATCCACGCACGCGAGTCCGCACCGCGACACCTGTTCCGGGTCAGGCAGTACATCGACAACGGACTGATGCTCGGCAACGAGATCGCCGCGCTCTATGCCACGCAGTTCATGCCGGCCCTGTCCGGGCGCCGACTTCCCGCGCACGCGGCGGAACTGCTGGCTGAGCACGACGACATCAGTACGGTACGCGGCTTCCTCGCACTCATGTTCACCCAGGCCGCCGCCGTGGGCTCCTGGTACGCGCTCGCACACCACAGTACGAACAAGAACGTGCCCATGGGGAAGAACCTCACGGCGGTGGCTTCCCGCACCTCACTTGCGGGCATCAGAGGAAGTCTTCCACCGCACCTCCGGCAGTTCCTCCACAGCAACGCCCATCACATCAAGGACCGCATAGGGGCGTACTTCCGGCGTGCTCTCCGCGTGGACCACGAGCACGCAACAGAGTTCCGCCGCTTGACCGACGGTCCCCCGGAAACCCTCTTCCACCTGCCGAGCGTACGTCCGGCAGAGGACAGCCCGAGCATCGGCGAGTACCTGGACGCCGGGCTGCGTGAGGCACCACCGGTCGACGGCACGGACCAGGCCTTCATGCTCGGGATGCACACCGATTTCGACGGGCTGGACGACAACGGGGGCGGTTTGCGGGTACCGCTCGTCCTGGTGGAGATGCGGCACTATGGATCGCTCCTCTCGACGCCCGACGAGGTCCGAAGCTGGTTCGACACGCTTGCGACGACGGAAAGGGCCATGTACGAGGCGTCTGCTCGCCGCCGGCAACAAGCGGTTCCGCAGCGCACGATCGACTGGGTCGGCCGCCTGATGGCCAACGGGCACCCCGTCGCGGCCGCGTTCCGGGATTTCCTCGATGCGGTGGCGACGCTGGAGACAGCCTTCCCCCAGAACGTCAATGACGGCCTCTTCCTGACCGCTGACGACGTCAACGTCATCGCCAGGGGCGTCGGTGCGGCGGCCGGCAGCCCTCATCCGTCCGGGCGACATCAGGCGGCGGCGGAGCAAGCCCGTGGCCGAGTAGGCTCTCTGGCTCGGCGCATCACCGGCTGGTACGCGCGGGCGGATCCGGAACAGCACGAACTGCTGGGGCGGACGGTGGAGCAGACGGTTCAGTTGCTGGACCTGTTCCGAACGACAGCTCCCGCGAACACCGGCGGTCCGAGGCCTGCCACCGGTCCCCGCATGGACAACACCATGGACCAGCTCGCGGCGCGGACAAGTCGGCTTCGACTCGGTGAACCCGGCGACACCACAGCTTCTATGCCCGCACCCTCCGGCACTCCGCGGACCGAAACCCGCCGGGGTGGGACGGGCGGGTACCGCGCAACCGGCAGCGGGACACGCTATTCCGGCGGACCCTACGGTGCGGGGCGTGCGGCCGGGCCGTCGGCGCACCCGCCCGGAGCCGGCCACGTCCTCCCCGAATCCGCTGCCGGACCATCCGGCCTCCAGAGCACACCGCGCTCCGTGGAGAAGGCCCCTGCCACGGTCGACGCCTCGGCCGACGCGGACCTGGCCGATGTGGACCTGGCCAACGCGGACCTCGCCGGCACGGACCTGACCGGCATCGATACGGCCGACATGGACGATGCCGCTCGCGCCGCTCTGACCGAGGCCTCGGGCATTCTCCAGTCCCACGCACACTTCCTCCCCGTCATCGGCACGGACGGCCGTGCCGAACAGTCACGCGTACAACAGCGCGTCGCTCTGCTGACCGTCTTCGAGGCCCTGCGGAACGGAGGACGCGCTCAGGCCGAGCAGGCCGCCCGCGGCATCGCGCAGCAAGGTATGCCAGGAGTCACCGAAGTCCCGGAGCTGTCGGCCGGCACCCGCGCGTTGCCCCGACCGCCTGTACGGGCTCCGGGGGTACCGTCCGCCGCGGAATCGGCCGCCCAGGATTCCTCCTCGGCTTCCGGTAGTGGCCAGGCTCTGTCGAAGACGACGCCGTACGACGCGTGGAACGCCTTTGAAGCCGCGGACCCGGACAACGCGAACGCCGTGTTGGAAGCGGTCCGGGGGCGTATCCCGGATGAATGGGGGGAAAGTGATGACGCGATCAAACGGGCCTTCGCCTCGTTGATGCCGGATCAAAAAGCACGGACGCAGACGGCCCAGGCCGACATGCTGGCCAATATCGTCCTCGCGGGCCGGGCCTACGCCGGTCCGCGAGGCGGCGCCGTCGGAATGGAGGTCGAACACGCATTCCCTCTGCGCGGTTCCACTCCGGGGATTGATTTCGGAGCGGTGCTCGCCGAGCATGTCTCGGGTGCCACCATCAGCCTGGACGGCTGGACATTCTGGCATGGGTCCGACGGGCGGCTGTACCCAACGCGTGTCATGGCGGCACAGGTAGGAGGCCAGCCCCGGGCGGAGAAACTTGGGATTCCCGAGATTGTTCTGCCACCTATGACCGCCCTGCGGCAGGGTGATACCAGAGGATCCGATCTGCAGAGCGGTCTCGAATTCCTGCGCCAGACAAGAGATCTGTTGGAGTCCGCCCGTACGGTACAGGGCGGGATGGACTTTGGTTCCATTTTCCGGCGTGAGCTGGGGTGGACGGTCACGGAGACGGGGCGAGATTTCAGGAGTGTGCCGCCCGCGAACCTGGCTTTTGGTAAGCCGCGCACATTCGGTACCCAATTCACGGTGGGTGTTCCGGTCGGTGGCCTCACCCATATGCTTGATTTTGTTCTCACGAACCTGGGATCCCCTGAACTGGCCCACTTGATGTTTACCGGCCGTGACGTCGCCGACAGTGTCGCCTCGCGGTACGTCGAGCGTGCGCTGGGCCAGCCCGTTCATCCGCGGTTCATTCCCTTTCTCAGGGGGTTGGCCGGCGTGGAAGAACTGCACGGTTATACCTGGCTGCTGTTCAATCACGTGGCTGCGAACCCGGCCCGTTCGCGTTTCTTCCCGGGTGTCGATTACCTGATCAAAAACATGCTTCCGGCCGCATCTCGGACTCCTTTCTGGGTATGGCGCAATACTCTGCCCGATCAGGCTAAATTATTTCTTGAAGATAATGAGGCAAATTTTGTAAGTCTCTTCGCTGGAGGGCTGCGGGCGCTTCTGCGACGCCCGGAACAACAAGGCCCGGACGACACCGCGGGCGTGCTGGACGAGCAGATCGCGCTGCCCCATACGAGCTGGCGGGGAACCAATAGAGAATACCTTGTCGCCGGACTCAGGGGCAGGGTCTCGCAGTTCGACACGGTCAAAATGGTGGACTATCTCGATCTCGATACCAATAACGGCCGTCTGGGTATTCCGCTCGGCCTTGTCGAACTTCGGCGCTTCGGCCCGAAGGGGGGCGCGCTGACCACCGAAGGAACGGTGGAGGCGCTTCACGCGATCGCCCGATCGGCGCAAGACGCGTACGACCGGGCCGAAGGCAGCGGAACGGGAAGGACACTGCGCCCTGAGGATGCCGCGCGCGTACTCACCGATCCGGTGATCAACGCCGTGCAACAGCTGTTCTCCTCCGTCCGAACAGTGAACGTGCCTGGGCCGGGGGCGGGCAGACGCCCACTTCTCACGCTGGACGACCGCGCCCAGATCGCCGACCTCGCGACGGCTCTTGCAACAGGCCACCCTCCGGTGGGGGGGAGCAGCCCGTCTTCGCCACTCCGGGAACGCATTGAGCTGCTGGCCGGGACGCTGCAACAGGCGCTGCGACGGGCGCCGTCCGATCCCGCCGCGCGGCAGCAGTACGAGACCGCGCTGCATGCCGTCCGAGCCGCCGGCACCGCGATCGACGGTGCGATCGTCGGTCGGCGGCAGCACCCTGAGCACCGAGTTGTCCCCCAGGGCGGGAGCCGCCCGCCCGTCGGCCCCCCTGGGGTTGCCCACTCGGTCCATCCCCAGAACGTGGTCGATGCGGTCCACACCGAGGTGAACACCGCACTTCGCCACTGGAACTGGCCGCATGGCGAAGCATCCCGCGACACCGTGATCGCCCACCTCAACAAGTACTCCGCCGACGGCCTGCGACACCGACCGGCCAATCGCATCGGCGCGGAGATCGCCGGCATCATCGCCGGCCGCGGCGAAGCTCCCGGCCTGCGCGCGGGCGCGCGGACAGCCGGCGCCGACATGCTCGGCCCGCCGGATCCGTCAGGCAGTACGGCCGGAACCGCGCGGACAGACACGGCGCCCGCCGTGACACCAGGACCTGTACCCGAGCCGGTGCCACACGTCTCCCGGCCGCAGGCATTCCTGGACTTCCGGTCACCGGACGTCACCATCCATGACCCGGCCGGGCCCGACAACCTGGCCGGGGCCGTGCCACCCGAGGAGGCACGCCCGCCCCAGCCACCACCGTCCACGGACCTCGGAACCGCCCCCACAGCCGCAGCAACGGAGAGTGGCGCAAGGACAACCGACGGGGACACATCGGCGTGGGCAGGCAGCGCCGCGAACACGTCCCGGCCCACCGCCCTTGACCTACGAACCAGTGATGCCGCCCCGCCGGTGGACCGGCTACTCGGCAGCCCTCCTCGAACTGTGACGGATGATCACGGACTGTCAGATCGTCCTGGTCTCGAGGACGTTCCCGGTTCGGAAGTGGAGAACAACGACGGCACCGAGCCCGTGAAACGGCCTCCCTGGTACGCCGACCACGGCATGCTCGGCGTGCACACTCTCCGTGGTGCCGTCGGCTGGTCGCGCGACGAGGCGGGCGGCCATGCCCGCGCGATCGCGGCGGAGCTCGCCGACCGGGACCTGGCGCGGGCCGTCGAACCGCACCTCGCCGAACTGCTCACCGCACAGGGCCCCGCCGCATGGCACTCCCTCCTGGCCGGCGGGCGGATGGTGCCGCTGGACGGACGGGTGGTGTGGCTGCGGCCGGTGCTGCACAACTTCAGGCCGGCCGAGGCGCCGCCCGCGGCGGATCAGGTGCGGGACTACAAGGTGCGGTACGCCGCCACCTTCGTCCAGAACTCCGAGAGCCGGACGACCACCCGGACCGCGGACACGCTGCTGTTCACCGCCCTGAACCTCAAGACGGCGGTGGCATCGGCGTTCGTGGGTACGCCGGTGATCGCCGGGCAGGCGGCACGGATCGCCAACACCAAGGTCAAGCAGGACGTCGTCAGCGGGCGCAAGATATTCGTGGCGGACATCAACGCGTTCGACGCGGATCTCCGGGTGCAGATCTTCGTCGACGGGAAGCGGAGTGACTCGGAGAGCCGGTACTCCGTGCCCCGCGCAATGACCGTGGAGTTCCCGGACGCCTACTCACAGCCCGACGAACCCGTGGTCGCCCTGACCGGGGAGCCACTCGCGACTCCGGCCGACGCGACGGTGTCGGCGAGCTCCCCGCAGGCAGAACGCGGCCCGTTGCCCAGGCCGGCCGGCGAGGTGGTCAACGCCCTCGACACGGGTCCCGTCGTCGCCGCGTTGCAGCGCGCTCTGCGCGCTCAGGACGTGGCCCCGCGGATCACCGCCGAGGTGGTCCGCGAGGCGGCCAAGCTGCTGAACGAGTCCACGCTGCTCAACCGCAGCCGGTGGTCGTTCACCAGCGGTGACCTGAGCAACCCCATCGTCAGGGGCCTCGACCTGCCCGGCCTGGACGGCTTCGACGGCCACTTCCGGCTCCGTACCGACATCGCCGGTCTCCAGCTGATCGGCTTCGCCCCGGCCAGGACCCGGCAGGACCTCGGAGTCGGCCTCGGCCGGCTCGACGGGCACGGCGGCAAGAGCGCGATCACCTACAGCGTGCTCGCCAACGTCAGCGGACTGAACGTGCCGACCCTGTCCGAACGGGTGCGCGCCTTCGCGCCGTTGGCGGGTCTCGGCCTCGGCACGGGGCGGAAGTGGGGGCATACGCTCACCTCGCAGCCCCTCTCCCACGCCATCCTCAACACCGACACGATGCAGGCCCGCTACCGCGCGCGGGTGCGGGTCTCCCTGGAGTGGACGAGCCGTAGCCACCCGCGGCTGAGCACGGTCGACGCGGTCACCGACGCGGACATCAGCGTGCCGTGGCGCGACGGCGCGGGCGCCCGGGAGTTCGAGGAGCACGTCCTCGGCGAGGTACGCAGCCCCGCCCTGCGGGACGCGGGACCGGTCGTGGAGCGCGGCCCGGTCGCCGCGCAGCCGTATGTGCGGGCGCTGCTCCGGGAGGCGGGGATCGCCCCCCGGCGCACCGAGGTACGCCCCGCACGTCTGGACGCCCCGGCCGCGGAACTGGTGGACCGGGCCAGGAGGCTGCCGACCGCCGAACCGCCGGCACTGGCCCGGCGTCGCGGCCTCGGCTACGCGGTGGCCGCCGCCCTGCCCGGCGCCGCGCTGGTCGAGGAGCACTTCCGGTCGGCGGTGCGGGACGTGGCCGGCCGGGACCGCGGCGTCCCCTGGGCTCTCGTCGACCGCCAGCTGTCGTCGTACTTCGGCCAGCCTGCGCTGGAGGGCGAACTGCACAACCTGCTGGCCGGAGTTACGCACACGATCCGCGTAGGCGACCACCGGCTGAGGCTGTCCGTCCGGGCCCATCTGCTCGGTCACCGGGGCACGGCGTCCTACCCGATGACCGTCAACAACCGGGCGGCCGTCGGCGAGACGCTGGCCACGCACGCCGACACCGCACGCACGGTCTCCGGCGGCCTCGGCACGGCCGTACGGTTCAAGGTCAGCTCCGCGGTGCGGCTCCAGCTCGGCGCGCTGCGCTTCCGGCTCCGTGCCGACCTGGGCCGTGCCGAGGGCTTCACGGACGTCGCCAAGAGCTACCGGCGCATGGAGAACGTCGACAACGTCGACGAGCACCGCTACGACGTCGTCTACGAGTTGTCCCTCGTACCCGAGAACCGGTCGCGGGAAGCCGCGCGTTGGTGGATCGACGAGCCGGGACTGCTGGCGCAGATCGTGGTTCCGCAGGAACACGTCCCCAGAGAGCATCCCGCGCGCGAGGAACTGCTGGGCGCCGGCGACGTCTCGTTCCTGAGGCGCTGGCCGGGCGAGCAGGAGGCCCGGTTCGACCTCGGCCGGGGATCCGCGGGCCTGTACCCGGCGTTCCTGCACAGCCCCTCCCTCGACGCCCTGGCCGCAGACCTGTTCTCCCGGGTGCACGGGCTGCCGCGCAGCCGTCCCGGACGGGAACAGCTGCTGCCCGAGGCCCTGTCGGCGGCGACCCGGCCCGGCGACCTGGCGGCGTACTTCGGCCAGCTCGCCGAACCGACCGGCCGGGTCGTGCCGTTGCCGGACCTGAACGGCTGGCACTCGACCATGAAGCTGCGGCTGCGCGGCTACCGGCCCCGCCACGCTCCGGAGCCGGCCGGTGCCGGTCCCACCGAGATCGAGCAGTACGCGCAGGCGGCCTCCCGGCACACCGAGCGGCGCAGCCTCGGAGTTGCGCTGAGCTTCCAGGCCGGGCTCGGGCCGCAGATCCGGTTCGGTTCCGACCTCGGCAACGACGCCGAACTCGCCGACGCCCACGGCGAGGAGCACCTCGACGCCCGCCGCCCCGGCGGGCGGGTCGTCGCGTCCGCGCACGCGGAGGTCGGCTGGCAGCCGTACAGCAGGGCACGCGAGCGGGACCGGGGCGCGATCGAGGTCACCCGGGCGACCTACGCCGACTCGGTGGCCTTCCGGGCGGACGCCGTCTACGAGGTGACGGTGACCCGGTGGAAGCCGGGGCGGGACCCGCAGACACTGACCCGGTACCTGCGGGTCACCGACGGGATGGACCTGCTGGCCCCGCCGCGCCGGGTCGAGGACATCCTGCCCGCGGCGGCTTCCGGACCGGCTACCGCAGCGCACCCCCCGGCCGAGGACACCGCCGTCGCCGGGCCCGGTCCCGCCGGCGGGGTCACGCGAGGCTACCTCGGCGGCCGGCTCATGCCCGCCGCGTCCCATCCGGAGCTGCTCGACGCGGACTCCGTCCTGCCGTACATCGTCGACCGCCTCGGCGACCGGGGTGTGCTGCGGGCCGGCGCGGCCGACAAGGGGACCTCGCTGTGGCGTTCCCTCCAGGCGGCGTTCCGCTCCGAGTCGCTCGCGACGCAGTGGCCGGCGCTCACCGACGGCGGAGTGCAACGCTGGTTCCCCGTCGACGCCGCGGAGTCGTCCGTACTCTCGGGTTTCGCCGGCACCAGCCACTACCTGTGGGTCAACGTCGAGGTGACGGACCTGGCGGCCGCCCACGCCCACCGCCACCGCGACGGGGTCAGGCTCACCCTGCGCGGCGAGTCCGTCACCGACGAGACGAACGTCCGGGGCCGGGGCACCTCCCACGGATTCGGTGTGGAGATCGAGGCACGCGGGGGCGAGCGGGTCCTGGAGAACGACCAGCAGGCCTACGGAGCCCTGGGTTTCACCGCAGGGCTGGCCGGCCGGGACATCCGCACGGTCACGGCCGTACAGAAGGACGTCGACATCTACCGGGCGGACACCCGGGACGACTCGGAGGAGTTCACCCACCGGCTGGGGTTCCGGGTGCGGATGGGCGTCACCACACAGATGCCGGAGATCCTGAGCTCCGTCGGCCGGACACTGGTGGGCGCCGCCGGACTGGTGGCGCGTCCGTTCGGCGCCCGGCACCTGGTGGAGAACGCCTGGTACCGCCACCAGCCGTGGAGCTGGGAGCACAGCAGTGCCGGCATCCCGCTCGGCGGCGAGGTACGGCTGCTGGTCCCGTCCCATCTGACGGTCGCCGTGGACGGGACCACCGTCGGACCTCCGCTCGTCCGGACGCCCGCCGAGGCCCCGCGCTGGAGCGGCCGCGACGACAGGACGGCCCGGCACGGCCTGACGCCCCGCCAGGTCGCGGACCTCCTCGAGGAACTCCACCCCTGGGACGTGCCGGCCACCCGGGCCGTGCGCGAGTGGGCCAAGGTGGTCGGCACACCGAGCCGGAAACTCCCCGACCTGGCAGCCGTCCGCACGCGTGACGTCCCGGCTGTCGGCCTCCTCACCCGGCACGGGCTCCGCTACCACCACGAGACCGCCAGGTCCGCCGTCCGCGCCCGGATCTCGCACCTCCTCGCCCACGACTACCAGGTCGACGTGGCGGGCCGGACGGTCACCGTCGGATTCGAGCCGACCTCCGCGCAGCGGCTGCACCCCGACCACCAGGACGTGCCCTTCAAGGCCCGCCGCTACCAGCCGGGCAACGACAGCGAGCACGTCGGAGTCGAACGGGACGGGGGCGCGTACGCCGGCCTCATTCCCGAAGGCGGGGGCAGCGGGGGCGGCGACACCGCCCTGATGGGGCGGGCGATCTACGAAGCCGGCGTGGAGCGGGGCAACGGGATCGACGGCGGCGTCTCGGAGACGCTGGAGCACAACCGTGCCGGCACCCGGTCCTACGCCTACTACCGCTTCGACGTCGACGTCGTCATGCGCGGCCCGGACGGGCGGGAACTGCGCGTGCACGTGCCGGACGGCCTGACGGGAATGCTTCCGGTCACGGGCGGCGGCCCGGAAGCCTCAGTCGCGGCGTACCTGGACCGCCTGTTCGTCCCCGAAGGCGGAGACGACGCGGTCGGCGGGCTGCACCGCGACCTGGCCGCCTCCGACGCCCGGGACACGCAGCGGCTGGAGCCAGTGCCCGGTGGACCGCAGTCGCAGTCCGTGCCGGGCGAGAAGGCTCGCCCGCCGCAGGCCGAGCCGGACGCCGGGCCGCAGCGACTGTCCACTGCCGGGCCCACGACAGACCGTCAGCAGACATCGGCGGAGCAGGCGCGGGGACCCGCTCAGGGAGAAGTACCCGTTCTCGAGCCGGTCGCCGACGGCCGTGCGGAGGCTCCCCGCCCTCTCGCGGAGAGCAGCGCGCCCACGCGCCTCGTGAAGCGGTTCGACCGGCTCGTGGAGTCCCTGGTCCAGGACCACAGGGCATGGACCGCGGCCGAACCCGGCGAACGACCCGACGTGATACGAGAAGCGGTGCGGAAGTACCGCGACCGCGAGGGTGCCGCCGAGGTTCTGGTCGGCCACGACACCGAGACCGTGCTCCGGCGCCAACGGCGTGCCCTCGGCCAGCTCACGGAGGCGGGGCGGCTGCGGTCCGCCCACGAGGCCGCCGCCCGCGAGAGCGCCGACGGCACCACCGGCCGTCCTACGCCGGGGGCCGGGATCGTGCGGGAGCGCCACAACGGTCTGCTCGAACGTCTGCACGCCGCCTACGCCGCCCATGCCGCTCTCAGCACCACAGCGGACAGCCCGCGGACCACCGGCCAGGACGCGACGCCGACCGCGACGAACCCGGCAGAGGACATCGTCACTGTGTCGAGGACGACGCCCTACGACGCCTGGAACGCCTTCGCAACAGCAGAACCGGACCATGCGGCCGACGTGCTGCAAGCAGCCATGAGACGCATCCCCGAAGAATGGGGGGACAGCGAAGACACGATCAAGCGGGCCTATGCCTCACTGACGCCGCGTCACAGAGCCCAGGACCGCCGGGCCCAGGCCGAGGCGCTCGCCAACATCGCCCTCGCAGGCAACCCCTCCGCCGGCCCACAAGGCGGCGCCATAGGCCTCGAAGTCGAACTGCGGCACCCGCTGGTCATCGACGCCGGGCCCAGGCTCACCTACGGCACCCGGCTCGCCCTGCACGAGTCGGGCACCGAGATCCAACTGGACCACCGCCGCTTCTTCCGTGCCGGTGACGGAAGACTGTACGCATCGGAGACCAGCGCGCCGGATGCGGTCCGAGGCAGCCTTCAACGCCTGCAGTACAGCATTCCCGAGGTCATCCTGCCGCCGATGACCACGCTCCCGCAAGGGGATGCCAGGAGCCTCGACCACCGGCAGGCCATCGCCATTCTGCGACAGACCCGGGCGCTGCTGCGGCGCGCCGAGGATCCCGCCGTCCAGGACAGGAGCCTTGCGTCCCTGCTGCACGGCCACGGCGGGTGGAGCGTCACTCCCCAGGGCGCACGCGCGGGACTGGTGCCGCTCGCCGACGGAGCGACCGGCCCGGCCTACACCCAGATCACGGTGGGAGTGCCTGCCGGCGGCCTTACACACCTGCTTGAACTGACCTACAACAACCAGTGGGACCCGCCCGTGCAGGCGATCATGGTCGAAGGCTTCACCTTCGCCGACCAGGTCGCCGTGCTCTACGCATCAGTCCGCCTCCAACAAGACATCCCGATCCACCTCCTGCCGTTCTTCCGGGACCTGGCCGGCGTGGACGACGTGCACGGCTACGCATGGCTGCTGTTCAACCACGTCGCGGTCAACCCCTACCTGACCCGGTTCCACCCCACGGCAATGCCCAAGCACCTGCTCTCGGCGGCATCACGGAACTCCTTCTCGACCTGGCGCCAGACCCTGCCGCTGCCCGTGACGGACTTCATGGTCGACTACGAGCAGGACATCACGGACGCATTCCTCGAATCACTCAGTAATCTCCTGGGACCGGGGGCAGGCCTGCTTGAGGACATGAACGACGTCCTGGAGGAACCCACCATGAGCAGGCAGATCCGCAACCTCGACTACCTTCGGGCCGGCCTCGTCGGACGACGGCTGAGGGGAGCGGACGTCACGCAATTCGCCGCCGTGGGCATGGACGACCGCAGGTTCCCCGAACTGGACACCAACAACGGGCAGTTGCGCGTGCCGCTCGGCCTGATAGAACTCCGCCGATTCGGCGAAGGCTCAGGAGTCCTGACCGAGAGCCAGACCTCGACAGTACTCGGCCGGATCACCGAGACCGCACAATACGCACACGCCCGGGCCCATCACCTCAGGTCCGGAGGGACCCTGCACCCGCGGACCGCCGTCCGGATACTCGCCGACCCGGTGATCGACGCTCTGGGAAGACTGCTCGAATCGGCCCAGGCACTGATGGTCCCCACACCGGGACCCATGAGGCAACCGCTCGTCGGCCCGGTGGACCGCGACCGTCTCGTCGGGCAGGCAGTGGCCCTCGCCACCAACAACGACGCGACCGCACACCGGCCCCTGACCGCAGCCCTCCGTGCCGGCCTCACGGGCCTGACCGACGACATCAGGCGACACCTGAACCAGCCCCCCACCCACGCACCCTCCCAGCACGAGTCCTACGCGGCCGCGCTGGACGCAGCCCAGGCCACCGTCGCAGCCCTCGACCATGCAGCCCGTGAACCGCTCCGGACCGCCCCGACATCTTCAACAGGCCCTGCAGGCCACTCGATCCACCCCCCGGACCTGGTCCGCGCAGTCCTCACCGAAGTGAACGCCGAACTGAGCCGACACGGCCGGCCCCACGGCGCCGTGCACAGGGACACCGTCGTCACCCATCTCAACGGCTACTCCTCCGACGACCTTCGGTACAGGTCGATCGGACAGGTCGCCGGAGAGATCGCGACCGCCATCAGGAACCGCGGCGAAAGGGCCGGCCTGTCCGCCGGCACACCCACCGCCCGCACCACGGATCCCGGACAGGAGCCCGCCACAGCGGCAGGCCCGTCCACCCAGGCCCGACCCGCCCCGACACCGGAGGCGTCGGCGACGGAAAGCCGGTCCGGAACCGACCCGGCCACACACACGGCCTCATCCCGGCATTCCCAGCCACCACTCCGGCAGGGAGAAGTACGGCATCAGGCCCCGGCGGCCGAAGCCCGCATGGCTGCACCCGGTGCTCTCAGGCGAACTGCGGACCTGCCGCGGGAGCTGCTGTTCGCCGTGGACGAGGAACTGCGCCAGTGGGGCCTGGGAGCGGACGCTCTCGACCCGGCCCTCATACCGGCGGTGCACGACTCGCTGTCGGCGCAGGAGCGCAGTCGTCCGCCGCACCAGGTGGGAGCCGAGATCGGCGCGCGTATCTCGGTCGTCCATTCGTCCCTCCCGCGATGGCACGAGGGCATGCCCCACATGACGACCCTCACCAACCGCATCCGGACCGTCCTGGGCACGACAGGTCCCGATCTCGCCGACGGGCTGGAGCAGGCGGATGTCCGCCGCCTGCTCGCCTCCCTTCCTCCGGCCGAATGGACCCGTCCCGAGGAGGACCTGGCCGAGCACCTGGCCGGCCTGCTGCGACCCGCCCACCGCGCGGACTTCCCGCGGGTGCGGGACGGATCAGGGACGGACGGTGCCGACCACGCCGTCGTCGACGGCGATGACGGCGATGAGGATGTGCCGGTGCCGGATTTCCTGGCGGACTGGGCGCAGGCCCGCCAGTATCGGCCGGAGTGGGTGCGCTCGGCGTTCGGCCTGACATCGGGCCTCGTGCACAGCGCGCTCGACTACCGGCCGAGCATCGGGCGGGAGCCGGAGAACACGACATACCGCGAGGGGCTTCGCCGTGTGATCGCCGCGGTGACCGAGGCGCGTTGGGAGGAGGCACCGGTTCCGGGCACGAAAGGCAAGCAACCCGACAACGGCCCTACGCCGGAACGGGACACGCTGCTGGTCACGCGGTTGCGGGAGGTGATGGAGGCCCTCGGGAATCTCGATCTCGCCGAGGCCCGGCAGGCGGCAGAGCCCGGCGTGGACCACAGCCGGCGGATCGCCGACACGGAGTTCATGCTCGACGGGGCACAGCACCGGGCACGAGAGGTCATTCCCCACCTGGACACCGCTGACCTGAAGCGGATCCATGACCACCAGGAAGCGCTCCGGCCCACGGCGAGGAATGCCCCCGCCCTGTCCTGGCCGGATACGCGGGTGCCGGGTGGAACGCCCCAGCAGGGTGGTGGGAAGTCCCGTTCTTCTGCGTCGAGGTCGTCACGCGTCAACCGGCGGGATGCTCCGGAGCCCCGGCAGCCGGATCCACGGGGAATCGCCAGGCCCGCACCGGGTTTGGAGGAGTTCGGCAAGAACCTGCACAGAACTCTTGCCGAGGCCGGCCGGAACGGCCTCCCCGAAGAGGCCGAGGACGCGGTCGGCCGACTCATCGGCCGCCACCTCGGCAGCGTCCGCCCGACGGATCGGGCGACGGTGGTCTTCGAGTTGCGCCGGATGATCGACACGCTTTCATCGCAGTATCCGGACACGGTGGTCAATGCCGCACATCGCGCCCTGAACACGCACGACCCGGACCGGCCGGCACTCGCCGTGCCCGGGGCGCGTTACCTGGGTGTGAACGAGGTCCCCCGAGGGCCGGGGCAGGGCCTCATCAACCGTGATGTCCCCGCTGTCGTCATCATCGAGTATCAGCCGTATGTGCCCATCTACATGGCGGTGTTCGGCGACCAGACGCACAACCGGATCCCGTCGTACAAGGACATCGGGCAGGACGAGGACGGCATCATCCAGATCCACACGGGTACGTCGGGTATCGGCGACGTGACGCTGTGGCTGAGCATCGGCCAGGCCCTGCGCCAGCTCAAGTGGGTGGAGAAGTACGCCCGCCAGGCACCTGGGGCCGACGATCCCCTGATCCGTTCGTTCCTGGTGCCCTTGAGAGTCGCCAACGGCATCTCGCGGGATGCGGTGACGGAGATCGGCACCGCGGGGAAGCCGTTCGACCTGAACGCCGACAAACATTTCGCGTCGAACCAGTTCGGCATCAACAAGCCTGAATCCCTGGAGCAGTTGCGAGCCAACGCGCTGCCGGGCTCGCTGCGTACCTACACCGACAAGGAGACCGAAGGGCGCCCGTCCACCTGGGGGGATGTCCGGTCCACCGACGAACTGCGGGACAAACTCGGTGTGCCGAGGGTCGTCCTCCAGGGGTTCACGGTCTTCACCGACGACAACGGCGACTTCCTCAACCAGAGGGATTACCGGGCCAGGACTGCCATCCTGCGGAACGTGGTGGCCGCGCACCGGCGGAACCCGACGCTGCTGGAGCCGGGCGAGACGTTGCAAGGGCCGGCCTTGGTGGAGAGTTTCTTCAGGAGTCACGCGCCGCGCGAACTGCGGGAGATCAGAGTCTCCAGCACGGCGCAGCGGCGGGCCGTGCTCGAAAGGTTCGTCGACGACTACGTCGCCCCCTGGGCCAACCACGCACGAATCGCGGAGGAGATCTCCGACGTCTACGAGAATCTGACCGAGAAGGGTGCCCCTCCTCAGCCGGCTGAGTACAGCTTGAGTGAACACAGGCCCTGGCTGCGCGGAGAGCGCCGTGGTGCGCGGGTGACGCAGCTGGAGAACCGGCGGCACCTGCTGCAGATCCGAGCGCGGATACGGTCCGGCTTCGGACTGCCGGAGAACATCGGCAGGGCTTACCGGGTGGCCGGACCCGGCAGGGGCGGAGGCAACGTGTTCCGCCGGCTCGACAAGGCGGTCGTGGATGTCCTGAACGACTACGAGTTCAAGATCGGCGACAGCAGGACCCTGGTCGAAAAGATCAACTTCTATCGCGAGACAGCGGGACGCCTCCGCGCGGAGTTGGAGTCGGCGTACCCGGCCGGTCCCCCCACGGGGCGACCGGACCCCATCACGGCTCTGCTGGCCGGCCTGCGTCAGGCCGAGACGGCAGGCTTCTCCGCGTGACGCCCCACGCCGGTGCAGTGCCCGCGTGCACCGGGCGCCATGCCGTCGTCCCGGCCGTCGATGGGCCAGGGCTGTCCGGCATGCTGCCGGACAGCCTCCGCGGGATTGCCGGCGGCCTGCTGCGCCCGCTCGACGATCTCGGCGATGACGCCGAAGGGCTGCACTCGACGTACTGGCCCTGGATTTCGCACGTGCGCATGCGCTGGAAGGGGGCCGTTCAGCACCTTGCGCACAGCGACGCGACCCGAGGCGGTCGGCGCCGGTGCAGGACGTCGGTGAGCGCGTCGACGGCGGTGACAACGCCAGGCGGAACCGCGGGCCCGCCGGTGAACCCGGCGGAGGAGCACGCCCGCGCGATGCGGCTGCGCTACGACCGCAGTCGTGTGGCGCCGGGGCGCGCGACGTGTTCTTTCATACCCGTGATCCTGCCCGTACGGCTCGACTTGGGGCGGGGCGGTGCCGGTGACCGTCGTGACGAGGCGCTGCTCGATTACCGTTCGAAAGGTGACGGTGACATGGGTGATGCCCGCGACCCGGAGGCGGCGATGAGCGGGCGGACCGCCCGGCGGGGTACCGGCCGGCGTCGTGGCGACCGGCACGCCGGTGAGGTGGCCCTGGAGGTCACCGGTGCGGACGGCGTGCTCGCCGTGCACGCGGCGGGTCAGTCGCCCGGCCATCTCGTGGGCGTCGCCGCCGAGTTGCACCGAGGACGCCCCGCCGACCACGTGACCGTCCTGGTGGGCGCCGGCTTCGAGGCGCCCGAGGCGCTCCGCGACCGGCTGGCCCCGGCGCTCGCCGAGGCCCACGCGGCCGGTGCGCGCGTCCTGCGGCTGGTGATGTCCGGCGCAGCCGCCGACCGCCCCGGCCGGCCCGCCGCCGCGCGCGCGTTCAGCGAGGCGGGGCCGTTCGAGGTCCTCGCGCCCCGCGGCCTGGTCGTCGTGGCCCCCGGCGGCACCCTCTTCGCACCCGACGTGCCCGACACCCCGGGCGGCTGGTGGAACTTCTCCTCCGGACTCGTGCCCCGCCGGGTCGGCACCCGGCTCCCGGAACCGCAGTGGCAGGCCGCCGTGGAGCGCACCGCCCCGGCGGTCGCCGACGGCTGCGTGGTGGAACAGATCCCCGCGGGCCTGCTCGTCCTGCCCACCGGAACCCCGCCCGAGGGCGCCTCCGCGCTGCGGTACGCGATACCTCCCGACGCCGCCGGACCGCTGCTCGTCGTCGGCTCCTCCCGCACCGCCACCGTCCCCGCCGACGCCCTCGCCGAGGTGATCGCGGCGCTCCCCGCCCAGGTGCGCGGCACCGTACGGCTCGTCCCCGGCGGCGGCACCGACCTGCTCCCGGTCGGCCGGCGCGTCGCGGACCTGCTCGGCATCCCCGTCCAGGTGCTGACCGGACCGCCGCTGCTGCTGGACGACCCGCAGCGCGCCGACGACCGCGGCCTGGCCGCCACACCGCGCGTGGTGCTCACCGACGAGACCGGCGAGCCCTCCTGGCGGCCCTACGTGGAGACCGTCACCTGCGTGCCCGCCGACGGCGGCACCGCGCCCGCGCCACGCCTGGGCACCTGGCGGCCGCCGGTCAGCGGACTGCGCCCCGGGCTCGAACCCGGCGCGATGATGCTGGACCGCAAATGGGAGGTCGTGGTCACCAGGGCGGGGCTGTGGATCGGCCCGAACGGCCTTCCGGTACCGGAGGACATCGCCGCCCGCCCGGTCCTGCCCGACCTCATGACCGTGGACGTCGGCGTACCGGACGAGGCACTCGACGACTCCGTCTGGGAACCCCTCGACCGCCTCTTCGCCGCCCTCCAGGACGACGTACGCGAGCGCACCCTCGTCCGCTTGCAGGGCGACGGCTCGGACGACGACCTGCGCGCCATGCGCCGGCTCGCCGTCGTCCACGGCCTGGCCGTGGCACCACGCGGCTGGCAGGCCCCGGCCGTGCCGCCCGCCGCCGAGTCCGCCGTACAACCCGCCCCGCTGCGGCCGGACTTCGCCTTGCAGGCGGAGCCCGCCGAGGAGCCCACCGAGACCGCACGGGTACGGCCCGAACCGGCGGCGCCCGCGGCAGCGCAGCAACAGCCCGAGCCGGGGACCGAGCCCGGGACCGGATCCGGCGCCGGGCAGGAGAACGGCCACGGGCACGGGCCGGGAGCGGCCGGTGGCGGCGCGTTGCGGCTCGTGGCCGAGCCCGGGCCGAGGCCCGCGGCCGTCACCGTCACCTTCACACCACCGGCCGCAACGCTCCCGCCACCAGAAGAGCACGAGGAGAACGGATGACCCCCACGCACCAGCCGGGCGCACGGCCGCCCGGCACGGATCGCACGGTTCCCGGCGATCCGCCGCGGACCCGGCGGATACGCCGTGCCGCCGCCATGCCCCTGCACGACGGCGACCCGGACGGCACGGCCGCCTCGGCCGCGCTCGCGCACGCCCAGGCCGTCGCGGCCGGCGTGGCGGCACGGGCGGCGGTCACCGCCGTCGCCGAGGAGCCGCCCGCGGAGAGCCGGCCGGACGTGGTCGGCCGCCTGCGCCGTACGGGCGCCACGGCACGCGGCTTCCGCCCCGACCCCGGCGGGGACCAGCCGGGTCCGGTCACGCGCGGCGCCCGGCCGAAGTCCGGCCCGTGGCCGCTGGTGGCCGCGGCGGCGGTGGCGGGCGCGGTCCTGGTCTCCGTACCGCTGGCGCACAAGGGCGAGAAGCAGACCACCGACGTGGAAGGGCTCGACCGCGTGACACCGGTGGCCACGTCCGGCACCGGGGACCTCGCCAGCGACGGCGACAGCAGCCCGGTCCCGTACGCCACCCCGCAACCGGGCGCGCAGAGCCCGGCCCAGGGCAGCACGCCCGCTCCCTCCGAGAGCGGCAGCCGGACACCGCACGCGTCACCGGGCCCGCACGCCACGCCCCACGCGGCGCGGGACAAGGCCGCCACCGCCACCCCGAGCGCGGCTCCGCACCAGCACGCCTCGCCCCGCACCTCGCCCAGCGAGAGCCGTACGCCGCGCGTGCCGTGGGCGGAGGCGGTCCTGGAGGAGCCGGACGACCAGGCCTCGGGGACGGACGAGCCGGCCGACAGCTTGCCGCCGCATCTCTCCAAGGCGGCCGAGGACTCGGCGACGACGGGCTCGGCAACCACGGATTCCGCGCCGCGGACCGACGCCACGCCGGCCCGCCCGCGTGCGACCGCAGAGAAGCAGACGGTCCACGGGACGGCAACGGCCGCTCACAAGAGGGCAGTTGAGACTCGGCCGGCCGAGAAGAAGCACGCCGCCGAGGAGCCGAAGGCAGTCGAGAAGCCGGAAGCCGTCGAGAAGCCGAAGGCCGCCGCGAAGCCGGAGGCCGGTGCGCGGCCCACCGTCGCCGCGGCCCCGCACCAGTGGGAGACCCGGGTGGTCAACGCCACCACCGTGCTGAGCGCGGGGCAGTCCGTCTCCACCGACCATGTGCGGCTCGCCATGACAGCGAGCGGCAATCTGGTGATCACCGACACGGACGGCAGGGTCCTGTGGTCCGCCGGCACCTCGGGCGCGGGCAACCGGGCGGTGTTCCAGGCCGACGGCAACTTCGTCGTGTACGGCTCCGCCGACCAGACCCTGTGGACCGCGGGCACCGCCGGGAACAACGGCGCCGAGCTGGTCCTCCAGGCCGACGGGAACGTGACGGTCCTGGCGACGTCCGGCACCGTCGTCTGGGCGTCCGGCACCGTGCACTGAGAAGCCGTAGATCCGGTAGGACCCGTAGATCCCGTAGATCCTGTAGGACCCGTAGGACCTGTAGGACCCGTAGGACGGACACGGTCCCCCGTCGCACTCCGCGGCGGGGGACCGTTCCCGCTTCATCCGGCCGGAATCGTCTCCGGCTCCGCCTCGGGGGCCGGTGCGACGACCACGCCCGCGTCGTACAGCTCCCGCGCACCGATCTCCGGCCGCCCGGAGCGGACCGCCAGCAGATCGGCCAGCCGGTGTGCGCCGAAGACCTCGCCGCCGGGCGGACGCCGGCCGAACTCGGCGGCCAGTTCCGCCGCGCCGTCCTCGGCGAGCCGGAACCCCTGGACCGCCAGCCGCCGGGCCACCAGCTCGACCAGCTCCGCCGGTGTGTACGGCACCATCCGCACGTACTCGGCGAACACCGCCGTCAACTGGGCCCGGCCGCGCAGCAGCGGCCCCATGGCGGCCGAGCCGCTGAGCACCGGCACGGGGCCGGCCGGCCGGACCGCGACCGACTGCAGACCGTCCAGGACCGCCGTCTGCTCCTCCGGCGGCCGCTGCTCGAAGGCGGGGTCCAGCTCCAGCAGCAGCACGCCGCCCGCGGCCTCCGCGAACGCGGCGGTCAGCCGGGCCGCGGGCTGCTCCGGCCAGCGGGCCGGTACCTGCGACAACGGCAGCCGTACCACCGCACCGGTGGGCAGCAGCCCCGCCTCCGCCAGCCCGCGCGCGTACAGCGCGGTCAGCGCCGCCCGCCCGGAGCCCGGCCCGCCCTCCAGCACCAGACCGGCCGCCCGCGGCAGCTCCTTCTCGGTGCCGGACGCCGCGGCCAGCCGCCGCAGCCGTGCCAGCAGGGCGTCGCGGGCCGGCTGCTGCCCGCTGAGCGAGGCGAGCCGGCGCAGCGCGGGAGTCTCCCGGCCGCCCGCCTCGTCGCCGCGGGCCGGCAGGGCCGGTACGTCGGTGGCCGCCAGGACGCTCAACTCGTTGTCGTCGAGCGGTGCTTCGACGGCGAGCCGGGA
Source organism: Streptomyces sp. NPDC054770 (assembly GCF_053611985.1). Classification (NCBI taxonomy): domain Bacteria; kingdom Bacillati; phylum Actinomycetota; class Actinomycetes; order Kitasatosporales; family Streptomycetaceae; genus Streptomyces; species Streptomyces sp. NPDC054770. Next base: position 42,612 of record NZ_JBSHBL010000009.1, on the reverse strand, counting down.
CGCCTGACGGCTGATCATCTCCTCGAAGATCTGCCGGGCCACCCGCCCGTTGCCGAAGGTGTCGCTCTTGGGCACCGCCTCGAAGTACCGGTCGAGGGCCGTCAGCGCGCCGTCCGACAGCTCGTAGTAGTGCTTGCCGCACAGGCCCCGCACGATGGTGACCAGCTCGTCGGGACTGTAGTTGGGGAACTCCACGGAGCGGGCGAACCGGGACGCCATCCCCGGGTTGGAGGCGAGGAACTGGTCCATCTGCGCCGAGTAGCCGGCCACGATGACCACGATCTCGTCGCGGTGGTCCTCCATCAGCTTCATGAGCGTCTCCACCGCCTCCTGCCCGAAGTCGGGGCCGGTGCCGCGGGACTGGTTGGTGAGGGTGTACGCCTCGTCGATGAACAGCACACCGCCCAGGGCCTTGTTGAAGACCTCGGTGGTCTTGATGGCGGTGCCGCCGATGATCTGCGCCACCAGGTCGGCCCGTGCCACCTCCACGATGTGGCCCTCGCTGAGGATGCCCAGCTCGGCGAGCACGGCCCCGTACAGCCGGGCCACCGTGGTCTTGCCGGTGCCGGGCGGGCCGGCGAAGACCAGGTGCCGGCTCATCGGCGGCATCGGCAGTCCCATCTCCTGCCGCCGCTGGGCCATCTTGTTGAGGTTGATCAGGCCGGTGACCTCGCGCTTGACGCTCTCCAGGCCGACCAGCGCGTCGAGTTCGGCGAGCGGTCCCACCATGCGGGTGCGGTCCGTACGACCGTCCTCGCGCTCCCCGCCGGACCGCCCGGCCGGCCGGGCGTCACCTCCGTCGCGGGACGCCTTTCCGGCCACGGCATCGGGGGGCCCGCTTCGGTCGGCCACCGCCCGGCCGCCGTTGTCCCGGATGTCGCAGTCGATGACCACCACCGGCTCGTCGCTGCGCGAGCGCACGCCGTCGCCGCCGTTGTCCCGCACCGTGCAGCCCGTCAGCTCCGCCCGGCAGCCCGCGGTCACGTGCACGCCATGACCGCGGGCGCCGGAGACCCGGCAGCCGGTCGCGGCCAGCTCGCCGGCGGAGAGAAGGCGGATGCCGTCCGCGTCGGAGTCCGCGAACTCGCTGTCGCGCGCGGTCAGCCGGGAGCCCGAGCCGATCAGCACCGCGCAGCCGGTCACCGCCGACTTTGCGAGGGTGACCCGTGCGGCGTCCGCCAGCGACAGGCCCGGTCCGCCGGTGGCCCGCAGCCGTACCGCCGACAGCTCCGCCCGCGCCCCCTCGGTCAGCACCACACCGGTGGCCGCCGCCACCTCGGCGTCCCGCACCTCCAGCAGGCCCCGGTCGCGGACCAGCACGCCGTGGCCCCGGCCCCCGCTCACCGTCAGCCGCTCGACCCGCGCCTCACCGGCCACCCGCAACGCCGCCTGCGCCGCGTCGTGGACGGCCAGCCCCGCACACTCCGCACTCGCCTCGGCGTCCACCGCCACCCCGACCCCGGCACCGCTGACCGCGCACTCCTCCAGCCGCACCCGGGCCCCGGACACGGCCTGCACGCCCACCTCGCCCGGCGACTCCAGCACACAGTCCCGCAACACCGGGGCGGCCCCCGGACCCACGTACACCGACTGCTGGCCGGCACCGGTGAACCGGCACCCCGTCAGCACGGTCTCCGCGCTGCTGGTCAGGTACGCGTCCAGGGTGGCGCTCCCGGAGACCTGCACCTCGCGCAGCTCGGCCCGCGCCTGCTGCTCGACGGCGAGGGCCGGTTTCCCGCTGCCCGCGATCCGGGTCGACTCCACCGTCAGCGAGCTCTGCCCGTTGGCGCACACGCCGTTGCCCCGCGCCCCCTCCAGCACGCAGTCCCGGACCGTCAGCCGGCCGCGCTCGGCGACCACCACGGCGGACGAGCCCACCCCGGTCACCCGGCTGCGCTCCACCACGTTCGACCGGTCGGAGGTCACCACGATCCCGGCGCCCCGCTCGTTGGCCAGCTCGCAGTCCCGCAGCGCCAGCACACCCTCGTGCCAGGCCAGCACCGCGGCCCAGGCCTGCCCGGCGACCCGGCAGCCGTCCAGGGCCGCCTGGCCGCGCCGCACGTCCAGCACCGGCGCCTCCTGGTCCGCCCCGGTCAGCACCAGGCCGGACAACTGCACCGCCTCGGCGTCCAGGACGATCGTGCTGCCCGCCGCGGCGTGCAGCTGCGGCGGCTGCCCGCTGTCCTGCGCGGCGACCGTGACCGGCTTGGTCACGTGCAGGCTCTCCTCGTAGCGGCCGGGCGCCACGGTGATCAGCGCACCCTCGCGGGCGTCGGCCAGCGCCGCGCCGATCGAGCGGTAGGCGCCGGGCCGGTCCGGGGCGACCTGCAACATCTGCCGGGTCACTGGCGTGCTCCCTTGTTCTCCGACGAGGCGGGGCGGGCCGGCAGCAGTCCCGGCGGGACCCCCACGGGACGGGCCCGCGGCTCCTCGCCGCGCGGCGGACCGCCCCGGAACTCCCGCAGCGTGACGAGCGAGGCGGCCAGCCCCTCCAACGCGATCTCGTCCAACCGCCCTTGTCCGTCCGGCCCGCGGCCGTCCGGCCCGGTCTCGGCGGCGGAGAGCTGCCGCAGCAGCACCGCGGGCCGGTCACCGTCGCCGTCGGTGCGCAGCACCTTGAACCGGGTACCGGGCTCGAAGAGCACCCGGTCGGTGAAGGCGGCGTCCACCAGCCGGGTGCGGCGCGCGGTCATCGACCACACCAGGAAGTCCACGCTGTCCGGCGGCGCCGGGTAGGGCGCCGTCCACGCGGAGCAGAACGCCCACTCCGTGGCGACCCGGCCCTCGTGGAACCAGGCCAGTTCCGCCGGGCCGGCCGGGGCGTGCAGCAGCGCCGGGCCGCGGTAGGAGGGCAGCCGGCGCAGGCCCGCCGTCACACACCGGGACATCGGGACGTGCGGCCCCTTCGCGGCCCCGCGCACCGCCGCGTCCACCCGGGCGCTGTCGCCGCCCAGGTACAGGCGCACCGCCACCAGGTCGGTCAGCGCGTCCGCCGCGTCCTCGCGCGAGGACGAACGCAGCCCCGGCGACTCGGACAGCACCCGGGCGACCGACCCGGCGAGCGCCCCGAACTGGGCGCTGAACGTCTTGCGCAGCCAGGCCCGTTCCCGCTCCAGCCCGCGCTCCGGCGGCACCGCGGCCACCGCCGCCCCGGGCACGGGCTGCACCCGGACCTCGGCCCCGGCCCCGCCCGCCGCCCGCGCCCCGGCCGCGTGCCGGTCACCGGCTCCGGCCGCCGGCACAGGCGGCACCGACGGCCCCGGGGGCAGCACATCCGACTCCAGCCGAATGAGAGGCGCCCCGGCCCGTGCCCCGGGCAGCGGCGGTACGGCTCCGCCGGGATCCGCGGGCACACCGGGCGGCGGCACGTGCGCGGCGCCCAGGGGCGCGGCCGGAGCGGCGGGTACCGGTTCCGGTCCTGACGGGGCGGTGTGGCTCGGCCGGTTGCTCCCGAGGTCGTCTCGAGCTTTCTCGGCCTCCGTCTCCCCGGCTCGGCCGCCGGGCGTGGCCTGTGCCGGGTCGGTGCCCGCGGGATTCGGCGGAACGGCGGGCTGCTCCCGCGCGGTGTTCGCGGAGTCGGCCGGGGCCGGAACCGCCTGAGCCCGTGTCCCGCTCGCCGGATCGGCCCGACCCGGTTCGCGGCCGTGGCTCTCCTCCGGCGGGGCGGGATACGCGACCGTCGCGGCCGTGGGGTCGGCCGCGGCCGGGTACGCCGGGGGCTGTGGTGCGGGCGTCGGCCGGATCCGGGCGTACGGCGGTGCGGCGGGCGGTGCGGCGGGCGGTGCGGCGGGGTCGGCGGTCGGCGCCGGCACCGCCTGCCCGGCGTCCCCGTTCCCGTCTCCGGGGGACCACACCCACCACTCCTGCTCGTGCCAGCCGAGCGAGGGGCCCGGTTCGTCCGCCGGGGTCACCCGGAAGGCCTCCCGGAGGGTGGGGTCGAGCTGGCTCAGCATGTCCTCGGCGAGGCCGCGCAGCCGTTCCCCGGACTCGGGGGTGGCCCGGTCGTAGAGGATCAGGGCCCGTCCCGGCGCGGCGGCGACGCGGCGGACCCGGTCGGAGTTGTCCGGCTCGGCCGGCGGGCGCAGCCACAACCCGCTCTGGACGACCTCCAGCACGGTCCCGGGCCCGTACGCGTACGTGCCGCCCGAGCTGTCGGGGGCCCCGGTGAGCGGGGAGCGTACGCCGAACAGGGCGGGCAGCGGTGGCGTACGGCCGTTGTCCGGAAAGTACGCCACCTCGCTGACGAACGGCTTCCAGGCCGCCGTGCCGTCGTGGCTCGGCACCTCGATGTCGGGGGCCCCGCCCAGGTGCTGTCCGGCGGGCAGGCCGGTGTAGAAGACGACCTGTTCGCCGGTGCCGTCGGCGAGCCCCTGGCCGAGGGAGTCCACCCCGTCCGGCAGGGACACCGGCCCGAGTTGCAGGAAGCGCAGCCGGCGGCGGGCCGAGGGCAGGACGCTGTGCCAGACCCGCACCGCGTCCGGCAGGTCCACCGGCGGGCCGCCCGGACTGCCCACCACCGCGGTCAGCATCTCGGTGCCGGCGGGGACGCGGTCCACCAGCCAGTGGCGGCCGCCGCCCGGCGCGCCGGTGCCGCGCAGCCAGACACCGCTCGGGGTGGGCTCCACGACCGCGTGCGACGCGGTGTGCCAGGTCCGGTCGGAGACGGCGTACTCCCAGGCCGGCTTCGGAAAACGCCGCGAGTCGTATCCCACGGGGTGGCGCGGCCGGTGGCTCAGCCAGCCCGTGCCGTCCTCGGGCGCGATGAACAGCCCGCCCTCGGGCAGCGCCCGTACCGCGCCGTCCGGTACGAGCACCACGCCGCCGAGCCGCTCGGCGGCGGCCTGGCCGAACCGCCGTACGTCGGGCGGCAGGGCATGGCTGAACACCAGCCGCACCCCCTCCGGCGCGGCCGTCAGCGCCCGCGGCACCGATTCCCACTCGCGTGCGGTGGCGTCGAACGGCAGGTCCACCACGACGAGTCGATGGTGCGGGTCGGCGGCGAGGGTCTCGGCGAAGGCCAGCGCGGCCGGGTCCGGTCCGCCCTTGCGATGGACCAGCAGGGCGTCGCCGGCCCGCTGGGTCCGCAGTCCGCCGCGGCCGGCGAGCGCGGCCGGGGCCTCCAGATGCACCACGGTCACCCCTCCTTCAGGGTGGCGGCGGCCGCGTCGCCGTCCAGGGCGGGGCCGCGGGGCAGCAGCGCCAGTACGTCGGCGGGCAGGGGCGTGGTCGGTCCGCTCAGCCGCAGCGCGCTCGCGGCCTGCCGGCCGAGCGGGAAGAGCGTGCCCCGGTCGTCCACCAGGTACGGCTGCGGGACCGCGGCGCCGCCTCTGACCTGGTCCTGGTCGACGGCGAGCAGGCCGTGCCCGGGCGGTACGCGTACCGAGCGGCCGTCGCCGGCGTCCCGGTGCTCCAGCACCACGGTGGAGGTGAGGTCGCGGCCGGCCGGCGTCTGGCGCAGGCACAGGTCCTGGCCGGCCGGCAGTGTCGGCGCGTGCAGCAGGTCGGGCGGGGCGGTGGCCGCCAGACCGGTCCGGGAGAGGGTGGCGGCGGCCAGGGTGGTGGCGTCGATGGTGAGCACCGGGGCCGCGCCGCGCCGGGCGGCCAGCAGGGCCAGTTCGGTCGGCGAGACCGGGGCGATCCCGTCGGCGAGCAGCACATAGGTGTGGCCGCCGGCCGCCGCCGGGGTGCGGAAGAGCTGTCCGACCCGCACCGCGTGACCGGCCACGCGGCCGGCCGGGGTGCCGGTGTGCGGTACGGCCGGTGCGGCCAGGGCCGTACCGGTGGGCACCCGGGCGAGCCAGTCGCGGGGCGCGGCGATCCGGCGTTCGCTGTCCAGGCCGAGTGCGATCAGGGTGGCGTCGGCCGCCGGCACGGGGTACTTGACGCCGTGCCACAGGACGTACAGCTTGCCCTCGGGGCCGGTCAGCACGGTCTGGGCGGAGCCCGGTGCGGGCAGTCTCCGGGGCGGCGCCAGGTCGAGGACCTCGCCGCCGGGTGCCCCGGGCCGCAGACAGCGGGTCCAGCCGCCGGACAGGACGTCGGCCGCCGCCGGCAGCGAGTCGGGGGCGCCCGCGATGCCGACGGGCGAGCCGTGCGGCACCGCCGCGAGCGCGTCCCCGGAGACCGTGCGCACCGTCCCGGCGGAGCCGGTGAGCAGCAGCGCGGAGGCGTAGTTGAGGACCGGCCGCAGGGTGCCGTCCACCAGCAGGTAGCGGCTGCCGGTCTCCTTCTCCACGATGATCGACCCCGGCTGCCGCCAGGTGTCCTTCCGCACCGGCGAGATCAGGCCGTACACCCCGGAGCCGGCGCACAGCAGCACCACGAGGAGCACGCCGAAGAAGGTGCCGAGGGAGCCGCGCCGGGTCGGGCTGGTGCCGCGGCCCGGGTCACCGGTGACCAGCGAGGTGGCCAGCCGGCCCACGGCGAACTGGTACGCCTGGACGTGGTCGCGTCGGGTCTGCACCTGTGTCTCCTTCAGCCGGCCAGCGAACGGAACCACGCGTAGGCGTGCAGCAGCTGGAACAGCAGCGGCAGCAGCGCGATCGCCGTGACCCACTCGGTGATGTCGCCCAACTGGCCCCAGACCGGCAGCAGCCGGCGGCCCGGCAGCCGTTCGGCGGCCATCAGCAGCCCGCCCGCGGCCGACAGCAGCACCGCGACCGCCGCCATCCGCGCCCCGGTGCCCTGCGGTGCCACGTCGACCAGCAGCACCACGACCGGCCCGGCCAGACCGGCCACCGCCGTCGCCGCCCGCTGGGTGATGCCGGTCAGCTCACGTGCCTGGAGCACCATCGCCGTACCGAAGACCAGCGGCAGCACCCAGCCGATCCAGTCGGAGCGGTGGGCCAGCAGCCACCAGGCCGCCAGGCACAGCACGGCCGTGGTCACGGCGAGCGTGTCCAGCAGGGTGCCGGCCACCACCGTCCGGGCGCGGATCCGCGCCTCCGGCTGGGGCTCGATGTCCTGCTGCAACTCTTCCGCGTTGTGCGGGAGCTGGGGCGCCCGCAGCCGGGCCAGGCGCAGCGCCGTACGCGGGCCGACCCGGCCGAGGACGAACAGGGCGGCGGCCACCACGGCGACCGCCTGTGAGGGCGAGCGGCCGGCGGCGGCCAGCCCGCAGGCCGCCGCGACGCTCACCGCGGTGAACAGCGCGGCGCCCGGCAGCGCGTCCGGCAGCGCCCGCAGCGCCAGCAGCAGTCCGGCGAGCACCGTCACCCAGAGCGCGGCGAGCAGCAGGCCGGGGCCGTCCGGACGGTAGCCGCCGTCCGCCGCCGCCGGGCGGGAGGCGAGGCCCGCGAGGACCCCGAGGACGAGCGAGCCGGAACCGGCCAGCACGGCGGTGGCCCGGTGGCTGCCGTACCGGTCCGCGGCGACGCAGCCGGCCGCCAGCAGCAGCGCCGCGGCACCCGCCGCGACCGCGTTCGCCGTGCCGGGGCCGGGCCGCAGCAGCGCCGCGAGCAGCACCAGCAGGACCAGCCCGGCCCCGGTCAGGGCGAGGACCCGGGTGGCGGCCGGGGTCCAGCGCCCGCGCTGTCCGCCGACGACATGGGCGACACCGTCCGCGGTGTCGTCGAAGTGCAGCCCGGGCAGGGCCTCTTCGGCCGCCCGCAGCCACAGCACCTCGCCGTGGCGCAGCCCCAGGGTCAGCGGGGTGCCGTCGGGGTCGAGCGGCTCGTCGCCCATCCGCTGCAGCACCCAGTCCCGGCCGCTGTCGTCGTCGGGCAGGCCGGCGTGCCGCAGCAGGACGGGCAGCAGCGCGGCGACCGGCATGGTGAGCGGCACCGCCAGATCGGCGCGCCCGGCCGGGCCCGCCACGGTGAGCCGGCAGACATCCGGCGGAGTGGACTGGAGCGGGGGCGTTGACGTCGTCATGGGGTTCCTGTGCGGTGTGGGGGGCGGGATCCGGTCGGGCGGGCTCCGGCCGAACGGGAACCGGTCGGGCGGGAACAGGTCGAACGGGCTCCCGCCGGGCGGAAGCCGGCCGGACGGGCTCCGGCCGACCGGGCTCCGGCCGACCGGGGCCCGTTCGACCGTGCGCAGGTCGCGCGGCGGAGGGACAGGGCGGGCGCGGCGCGGCCGTGTCGGGAGTGCGTCGGGGGGTTCACGCCGGGGGGACCAGGCCGGTGTGGACGAGTCCGACCGAGCGGCGGGTGACCAGCTGGGCCCGGCCGGGCGGCAGGGTGCGGGGCTTGGCCTCGCCGAGGAACTTGCCCTCCTCCTTGGGGTAGGAGAACAGCAGTGCCGGGTTGCCCAGTTCCCACATGCGGCGCAGCAGCGGGTCCATCATGGCCCGCCCGGCTCCCGAGGCGCTGCGGGCGACCACCAGGTGCAGGCCGATGTGCAGGCCCTGCGCCAGCAGCGGTACCAGCGGCGCCGTCGGGGACGGCATCCCGGGCAGGCCGCCGAACAGGTCGTAGTCGTCCATCACCACGAACAGCCGCGGCCCGTGCCACCAGTCCCGGCGGGCCAGCTGCTCGGGGCTGATGTCCGCCCCCGGCAGCCGCTGACCGACCGACACGGCCGCGGACTTGGCCAGTTCGCCGAGTCCGTCGGAGTCGACGGCGTAACCGACCCGGTAGGCCTCCGGGATGTCCCGGAGCAGCCCGCGGCCGGGGTCCGCGGTCAGGATGCGGGCCTCGTCGGGGGAGTAGCGGGCGGTGACGGCCCGGATGGCGAGGCGCAGCAGGTTCGTCTTGCCGGTCTCGTTGTCGCCCAGCACCATCAGGTGCGGGGCGGTGCCGAAGTCGTGCCAGGCGGGCTCCAGGCGCAGTTCGTCCACGCCGAGGCACAGGCGCAGTTCGGCGGCGTCCGCCGGCGGGTTGGGCAGCCGGTCCGCGGGGAGCCGTACGGGCAGCAGCCGTACCTCCGGGGCCCGGCGGCCGGTCCAGAAGGTGTCGATCTCGGCGACCGCGGACTTGGTCGCCGCCGTCAGGTCGTCGACCGTCGCCATGCCGTCGATCCGGGGCAGCGCGGACAGGAAGTGGTGGCCGCTGGAGACCAGGCCGCGGCCCGGCCGGTGCGGCACCCCGGCGGCGGTCCGGCTGCCCACCTCGGACTCCATCGAGTCGCCGAGCCGCAGTTCCAGCTTGGTGCCGAGCAGGTCCCGCAGCCGGGGCCGGATCTCCGACCAGCGCACCGCGGAGGCGACCACGTGCACCCCGAAGGACAGGCCGCGCGCGGCCAGGTCGGTGACGACCGGCTCCAGGTCCTCGTACTCCGAGCGCAGTGTCGCCCAGCCGTCGACCACCAGGAAGACATCGCCGTACGGGTCCTCGACCCGGCCCGCGGCGCGCCGTGCCCGGTACGCGGCCATCGACTCGACGCCCTGGGCGGCGAACTCCTGCTCCCGCCGCTCCAGGAGCTGGGTCAGCTCGGCCACCGTGCGGTGCACCCGGTCCCGGTCGACCCGCCCGGCGATCGAGCCGACGTGCGGCAGACCGCCGGTGGAGAGCAGACCGCCGCCGAAGTCCAGGCAGTAGAACTGCACCTGCTCCGGGGTGTGGGTGAGCGCCAGGGACAGCATCAGGGTGCGCAGCAGCGTCGACTTGCCGGTCTGTGGCGCGCCGACCAGGCCGACATGGCCGTCCGGCCCGGAGAGATCGGCCACAAGCAGTTCTCTGGCCTGTTCGTAGGGCCGGTCCACCATGCCCAGCGGGACGCGGGTCAGCGGGGGAGCGGCATGGCCGGCGGCGGTCATGCCGCGCACCGGGTCCGGGACGATGCCGGGCAGCAGCTCGTCCAGGCCGGCCGGATCGGTCAGCGGCGGCAGCCACACCTGCCGGGCCGGCGGCCCGCTGTCCTCAAGTCGGCGCACCAGCAGGTCCAGCAGGCTCTCGCCGGTGTCGTGCTCGGCCCGGTCCTCGTCGGCCGTCGGCGGCGCCGGTGCCACGGCCGGCTCCGGCGGCCGCACCGGGCCGAGCCGGCCGAGACCGAACAGCGCGACCTCCGCCGCCGGTCCGGCCGCCCGCGCCGCCGACTCGCCGGGAGCGGCCGGTGCCGGTGCCGGACCCGAGACGTACGCGGCCTTGAACCGGACCAGGTTGGAGATGTCGACCTTCAGATAGCCGTTGCCGGGCGCCGACGGCAGCTCGTACGCGGAGGTCACCCCGATGACCGCGCGGGACTCCATCGCGGAGAACGTGCGCAGCGCCAGCCGGTACGACAGATGCCCCTCGACCTTGTGGATACGGCTCTCGTCCAGCCGCTGCGAGGCCAGCAGCAGATGCACCCCGAGGCTGCGCCCCAGCCGCCCGATGGACACGAACAGGTCGACGAACTCGGGCTTGCTGGCGAGGAGTTCGGAGAACTCGTCGACGATGATGAGCAGCGACGGCAGCGGGGTGAGGTCGGCTCCGGACAGCCGGGCCTTCTCGTACTCGAAGAGCGAGGAGTGGCCGGCCGCGCGCAGCACCTCCTGGCGGCGGACCAGCTCCCCGTTGATGGAGTCCCGCATCCGGTCGACCAGGTGGACCTCGTCGGCGAGGTTGGTGATCACCGCCGAGGTGTGCGGCAGCCGCTCCATGTTCAGGAAGGTGGCGCCGCCCTTGAAGTCCACCAGGACCAGGTTGAGCACCTCCGAGGAGTGGGTCGCGGCCAGGCCCGTCACCAGGGTGCGCAGCAGTTCGCTCTTGCCGGAGCCGGTGGCGCCGATCAGCAGCCCGTGCGGGCCCATCCCGCCCTGCGCGGACTCCTTCAGGTCGAGCTCGACCACCTCGCCGTCCTCGGTGACCCCGAGCGGCACCTTCAGCCGGGCCGCCTGCAACTGGCGCGGCCGCCACAGCCCGGCCACGTCGAAGGTGTGCGGGTCGCGCACGCCCAGCAGCGTGGTCAGTTCGAAGTCCGAGTCCAGCGAACGGTCCACCAGGTCGATCACCCCGCCGGTGCGCAGCGGCGCCAGCTGCCGGGCCAGCACCTCGGCGGCCGTCCCGCTCAGCGCGTCGGCCGTCACCCGGGCGGTGTCGTTGCCCGCCGGGTACTCGGCCGTGCCGTCGTGCACGGTCAGCCGCAGCACCTTCGCACCGCCGGGCATGACACCCGTCGCGTCCAGCAGCACCATGTTGCGGATACCCGAGGTCAGCAGCCGGGACGCCGCGGGGATGCTGATGTCCTGGGCGATCACCACCACGAACGGCTCGGCGGTGCTGGGCGACGCGTCCGGGTCGTGGTCGGGGCGGTCGCGGACCTCGGTGCCGAGCAGCTCCAGCAGCCCGTCGTGGTCGTCGGCGGCCAGCCGCAGCGGGCCCGCCGCGTCCGACTCCTCCGGATGGGCGTTGTGCGGCAGCCACTTCAGCCACTCCCACTCGGCGGCCGCCAGCTCGCCGCCCAGCAGGGCGATCCGCAGGTCGTCGGGGGAGTGCAGCACCGCCAGCTGGGCCACCATGGCCCGCATCAGGGCCAGTGCCTCGACGCCGGAACCGGCGAACTCCACGCTGGTGAAGGCGCGCAGCGCCACCGGCACGGGCAGATGCGGAACCCGCTGGTGGGCCCGGGTGAAGCGGCGCAGCGACACCGCCGACAGCGGCTCCAGGTCCTCCACCGGCCGGGTCTGCGGCGGCAGGAACTCCAGCGCCGCCCGCCGGGTGCCGGTGCCGATCCGGACCCGGGCGAAGTCCTCGTGGCTGGGGCGGCGTTCCCACAGCCGGTCGCCGAGCGGCCAGGTCCACAGGCCGTCGGGTGGCGGGTTGTCCCACAGCAGAGCGGCGCGCTGCCCGGCCGCGGCCTGCCGGGCCTGGGCCCGCTTCTGCCCCAGGTAACGCAGATAGTCCCGGCGCTCGGCGCGCATCCGGCGCCGCCGGTCGCTGCCGGCCCGGCCCAGCTGGGTCAGGGTCATGCTCGCCATCGACCCGCCCATCAGCCCCGACATCAGATACGTCGTGGGACCGGGCCGGCCCTGGGAGAACATCAGCATCATCGCGCCCGTGCCCAGGCCCATCGGCAGGTACATCAGGGCGGAGCCGAGGTCGGCCTGCGGCGGTTCGCCGAGCGCGGGCGGCTCGGCCAGTTCCACCTGGCCCTCCGGCATCGCCGGCCCCTCGACCCGCGGGCCCCGCCGCACCGAGTCGGTACTCAACGCACCTGTCCCTTCGGCGAGCCGGCGCCACCGCGACGGGGGGCCGGGCCGCGCGCCGTGCCGTAAGGGGACCGCGGCCGGTACCGGCGGGCGGCGGTCATATCTGGCCGCTCCGGATCGCGTAGGCCACCGCGTGGGCGCGGTTGCGCAGCCGGTGCCGCTTGATCATTCCGTAGAGCACGTTCTTGATGGTCCGTTCCGAGTAGCCGAGCTTGTCTCCGATGTGCTGCAACTCATCGCCCTCGGCGACCAGTTGCAGCACCTCCGCCTCGCGCAGGGTGAGCCCGCCGGGGGTCAGGCCGTGGGGTGCGAGCACCTCCTGGTGGGTCCTGGTCATCTGGTCCATCAGCTGGCCCTGCAGCGCCGCCGGCAGGTCGCCGTGACCGGCCAGCACCCCCTGCACCGCCTCGCCGAACCGCTCCCAGGTGAACGCCGGGCGGAACAGCACCGCGCGCACGCCCGCCTCCAGCGAGGCGTAGGGGTCGACCGCCCACTCGCCGTCGACGATCACGAGGAGCCTGGCGTCGTCCGCGGCGTCCTGGCGCAGTTGCAGCAGCGTGTGGGCGTCGGGGGTCTGCAGGGCCGCGACGACGATGTCGGCGGGTGCGTCCCGGCCGGTCAGCGCCAGGCCGGGCTGCCGCCGGAGGTAACTCACCAGGGCGGACCGGGTGATCGGGTCGGCGGCGTGGACCGCCAGCCGCACCGTGTCACCGCCGTCCGCGAGGCCGCCGGGGACCGGGTGCGGGCGTGCGGAGAGGGGGCTGAGTGCGGTCGGCTCCGGCTTGCCCGGGCCGGCCGGTGCGGCGGGTGTGGCACCGCGTGGGGTGGCGCCTGCCATCGGTCTCTCCTCTCCGGTGTCCGGTGCACGGCTCGGCCCGAACCGTGCACCGGGGCCTTCTGCGGATGGGGCGCAGCCAGGCTCCGGCGGCGTACACCGTTGAATTGCAGAATATTTCTCGACCGCTCGATTCTTCTCAGTGATATCCGGGACTTGTCAAGTCTCTCCCGGTCGTGGCGTCCTTGCGTACGCAATGATCTCGCCAATTTCATCGGAAGGTCGCCGGGGTGACGGGGATAACCCACTCGTTGTCCCCCTTGCGGGCCGGGGCGCTCCAGGTCGACGGCTGGATCCACTCCGCCGGGCAGGTGAAACACCTGATGGCATACGGGACTTGACATAAGCTGTGAAGTGACTGAAGATTCATTCACGACCTGCGGCGGAGGAGTGCGCTGCCGGGGAAATCTCCTCCGTAACCGGTGAAGGGGAGTCCGCGGACAAGCGTCGAGGAGCGCGGAAAAATATCCCCGATGCATTAGCGATCCGCTCTCCGGAAAACCCGTGCGACGCCTCGTCGATTATTGCAGCGCCACCACGCGTTTACTCGGTGGGTGCGGTCCTTCGGCTGCAATTAGTCCTTTCCCGGCCGCCACACGGATGCCGCATCCAGCATGACCGCCACCGCACCGGCCGTCGATGTGCCGGTCCACAGGTTTTCCGCCCCCACGCAGTGGATGCCCACTGCGCCCCCGTCGCGGACGCCCCGCCGGCGGCGGGGTCACCAGCCGGTGAACAGCAGGTGGTTCAGCAGCAGGGCGAGGACTGCCTGTGCCGTGAGCCAGGCGCGCGGCCGGGGCAGGAACGCGCAGGCCGGCAGCAGCCACATCGCGAACGGCAGCCAGATGCGCTCCGTCTCCGCCTTGCTCATCCCGGACAGGTCGGCGATCAGCAGGGCCAGCAGGGCGGTGCCCACGAGGAGCGCGAGCCGGGACTCCCCGGCGGGCGCGGTGCGGCGGCGGACCAGTACGGCCCCCGCCCGCCGCAGCCCGGCCACCGTGGCCAGGCCCGTGATGACCACCGTGCAGGCCAGGTTGGCCCACACCCAGTAGCCGTACGGCCGGGTCCCGCCGATGCCCTGGTAGTAGCGGGTGACCAGCAGCCGGTACCCCTGCCACCAGTCGAACCCGGCGAACGTGAACACGAGCGGGACGACCGCGGCCCCGGCGAGCAGCAGGGCGAGCACGACCGGCCGGGCGCGCACCCGGCGCCGGCCGAGCACCAGCACGGCCGCCCCGATCAGCGCGAAGAGCGTCAGGCCGTACGAGAGGTAGCAGGTCAGGCCGTACAGCAGTCCCGCACCCGCCGCCCAGGCCACCGACCGCCCGGTCACCGCGAGCGCCAGCAGGGCCACCGCCCAGGCGGCGACCGCCGCGAAGTAGCCGTCGGCCGAGGCGCCCACCCACACCGCGGCCGGGGCCATGACCAGGAAGGGCGCGGCCCGCCGGGCGAGCCGCTCGTCGGCCAGCGCCCGCACCGCGACCAGCACCGCGACGCACGCCGTCGACCCGACGGTGATGCACCAGGCGCCCGCCCAGCCGCCGCCGCGCAGCCCGATCCGGTCCAGGAGGACGAAGGTGAGGGTGGCCGCCGGCGGATGTCCGGCGATGTGGGCCGGCCAGGGGGCCGGGCTGCCGCTGACGATGTGGTGGGTGAAGTCGCGCAGGGTCGCCGGGATGTCGTGGAACCGGCCGATGACCGTGAGGTACTCGTTGTGGGCGGTGAGCCGGCCCGCCACGCCCCGCTGCCAGCCGTCGACCAGCGCCAGCGACCACGTCCAGGCCAGACAGGCACCCCAGGCCGCGCCCAGCAGCCCGCGCCAGGGCAGCCGTACGGCCAGGCCCGGCCCGTACGCCACCACGGCGGCCGCGACCAGTACGGCGGCCGGGGTGCCCGGGCCCACATGCGGGTCCCAGTCGGCGAACAGCGGCGGCCAGTGCACGAACAGGACGCGGTAGGCGTCCTGGAGGTGCCGGCCGACCAGTACGGCCACGAGCACGAGCAGGACGGCGCCGAGGACGGCGACCAGATCGGCGTACCGATCACGGAGCGGAGCGCGGGTCACACCGGAACGCTAGGTCGGCGACCGTGCCAGAGTGTGGATCAAGCGGCTGACGTCAGACTTTCGTCATGGGTCGCGCACCCTTTTGCGGGGTTTCCCCGGCCTACGGTCGGAGCATGCGACACGACGACCCACGGCTGCCCACCTCACCCCGCTTCTGGCGCAGCCCGCTGCGCGGCACCTGGTTCACGTCGGTGCTCGGCCTGGTCCTGCTCGTCGGCATCACCGTGCTGTTCGTGACGGGACTGCTGTCGTACGCCGCGTACAACCCGGACCTGGCGCCGGTGAACGACCAGACCCCGGACAAGGGCATCCTCGGCTTCTATCTCTTCTCCTGGCCGACGAACCCCTCCTGGCTCTACCGGCTCACCCAGGGCCTGCACGTCACCCTCGGCGTCGTCCTGATCCCAGTGCTGCTCGCCAAGCTGTGGTCGGTGGTGCCCAAGCTGTTCACGCTGCCGCCGGCCCGCTCGCTCGCCCACGCCCTGGAGCGGATCTCCCTGCTGTTGCTGGTCGGCGGCGGCCTGTTCGAGTTCACGACCGGCGTCCTCAACGTCCAGCTCGACTACGTCTTCCCCGGCTCGTTCTACCCCCTGCACTTCTACGGCGCCTGGGTGTTCTTCGCCGCGTTCCTGGCGCATGCCGCCCTGAAGACCCCGGCGGCGCTCCGGGCCGTTCGCGGCCGGCGCCCGGACGAAGCCGAGTTGGCGGCACCCCGGCCGGACCCGCCCACCGTCTCGCGGCGCGGCGCGCTGTGGTTCGTGGGCGGCGCCTCCCTGCTGCTGCTCGTCACGACCGCCGGGCAGAGCATCGGCGGCGCGCTGCGGCGCACGGCCCTGCTCGCCCCGCACGGCGGAGCCGACCCCGGCAGCGGGCCGAACGGCTTCCAGATCAACAAGACGGCCGCGTACGCCGGGATCGACGCGAAGGAGACCGGGGACGAGGCGTGGCGCCTCGTCGTCACCGGACGCGACGGCCGGACGGTCCGCCTCAGCCGCCCCGAACTCCTCCGGCTGTCCCTGCACAGCGCCGCGTTGCCGATCGCCTGCGTCGAGGGCTGGTCGACCGCCGACCAGTGGTGGCGCGGGGTGCGGCTGCGCGACCTCGCCGCGCTCGTCGGCTACGAGGGCGACCCGCCGGACGTGCTCGTCGAGTCGATCCAACGGCACGGCGCCTTCCGTCGCGCGGCCCTGCGCGCCAACCAGGTCGCCGACCCGCGCTCGCTCCTCGCCCTCCAGGTGAACGGCGAGGACCTGTCCCCCGACCACGGCTACCCGGCGCGCGTGATCGTGCCCGCCGCACCCGGTGTCCTCAACACCAAGTGGGTGGCCCGGATGACCTTCGGAGACCTGTGATGCGTCCGAGTCCGCGCCCGGCAGTCGGCAGTCCCCTCCAGATCCTCCTCCTGGCCTGCTCGTTCGCGCTCGCCGCCTACGCCGGTGTACGGCTGCTCTCCGGCGACTGGCTCGGCGTGGCGCTGTGGGTGGCCGGGGCGGCCCTGCTCCACGACCTCGTCCTGCTGCCGCTGTACGCGCTGGCCGACCGGGCGGTGGCCCGCGGGCTGGGCGCCGCCGGACGCCGGGAGTGGACGATGTACGTGCGGGTCCCGGCCGCCCTCTCGGCGCTGCTCCTGCTGGTGTGGTTCCCGCTGATCAGCGGGATGGTGGCCGCGCGCTACCGGTCGGCCGCCGGCCAGTCCGCGGACGGCTTCCTGGCCCGCTGGCTGCTGATCACCGCCGTGCTCTTCGGCGGCTCGGCCCTGCTGCTGGCGCGCCGGCTGCGCAGGGCGACGAAGCGGCGCCCGCCGGCCACCCACTGATCCTCCTGCTTCCAGCCCCGCGCGTACCGCAGCAGGGCCGGGGTGCCGAGCCGCGCCCACAGGAAGGGGGCGCCGACGGCCTGCTGTGCGTCGGTGAGGCGGACCCGGGCGCGTTCGTCCACGTCCACCGGGGTCGTCTCGGCGATCAACAGCCCGTCGCGGGCGAGGAGTCGGGCCACCCGCTCCAGCAGGGCGTGCGGGTCGCCGCCGATGCCGACGTTGCCGTCCATGAGCAGGACGGTGCCCCAGCGGCCCTCGCCGGGCAGCGGCTCGAAGACGGAGCGGCGCAGCGCCTGGCCGCCGAGCCGCACGGTGTGGCCGACGGCGGCCGCGCTGACGTCGATGCCGAGGACCGTACGGCCCCGGGCCGCGAGTTCGGCGACCAGCCGCCCGGGGCCGCAGCCGACGTCCAGGACCGCGCCCTCGCAGCGGTCGAGGACCGCCAGGTCGACCGGGTCGGCCCGCGCGCACCAGCGCTCCACGTCCAGCGGCAGCAGCCAGCCGTCGGTGCGGCGCAGGAACAGCGGGCCGTGCCCGGCGTCCAGGGCGGCGGCGTAGGGGTCGGTGCCGGTCCAGGGGACGGCCGGCGAGGTGGTCATCGGCGGCCCGTTCCGCTGTGCGCCGTGCAGCGGGCCAGCAGGGCGGCGAAACGGCCGTGCGGGACGAGGGCGGCGACGGCGGCCGCGTCGGCCGCGGTGTCCACGTCCCGCAGCCGGGGCAGGTCGCGCACGCGCAGCCCGGCGGCGACGAGGCGCTGCCGCTGGACGGCGCCGGTCTCCGGTGTCGACATCGGCACTCCGCGCAGCAGGGCCGGGTCCGGGTCGGCCAGCCCCAGCGCCCAGAACCCGCCGTCCTCGGCGGGCCCGAAGTACGCGTCGCACTCCGCGAAGTCCACGGTGAGCAGGGCCGGGGTGACCTGGGGGGTGTCCATGCCGATGAGGAGGGCGGGGCCCGAGCAGCGCGCGAAGGCGTCGGCGAGCCGTTCGTCCAGCCCGCCGGCGCACTGCGGTACGACGTCGAAGCCGGGCGGCAGCCAGGGGCCGGGGTTTCCGTCGAGGGCGAGAACGCGGCGGGTGGCGGGGGCGGCGGCCACGGCGTCCAGGGTGTCGGCGAGGGACGCCTCGGCGAGGGCGGCCGCCTGCTCGGCGGAGAAGGGCGGGGTGAGCCGCGTCTTGACCCTGCCGGGGCGGGGTTCCTTGGCGATGACGAGGAGGGCGGTCATGTTGGGGGTCCCTTGGATGGTGCGGGTGGGTGGGGGCGGGGCGGGGGTGGGGACGCTCACCGGCGCTGGCCGGATGCCGCCCGCGCCCACCCGTGCCGCCCCAGCGGCACGACTGCCCGCAGCTGGGCAGCGGCTGGGGAGATGCGGCGGGCGTAGCGCCCCGTAAGGGGCGCGGGGAACTGCGCGCTCAGCCCCCACCGGCCCGCACCCGAGGTGGCTCGTGCAGCACCCGGCTCATGTCCCGCACCGCCTGCCACGTGCCACGCCAGGTGCCTGTCACCTTGGACTTACCGGTCCGCGGCCGGTACGGCACCTCGTGCTCGGCGATCCGCCACCCCGCGTCCGCCGCCCGCACCACCATCTGCAGCGGATAGCCGCTGCGCCGGTCGTCGAGGTCCAGCGCGAGCAGCGCCTCGCGGCGGGCCGCCCGCAGCGGGCCGAGGTCGTGCAGGCGCAGCCCCGTGCGGCGGCGCAGCATCCTGGCCAGCGCCAGGTTCCCCGCACGGGCATGCGCGGGCCACGCGCCCCACCCCTGCGGACGCCGCCGGCCCAGCACCAAGTCCGCCTCGCCGTCCAGGACTTCCCGCACGAACGGCACGAGGAGCCCCGGGTCGAGCGAGGCGTCGCAGTCGCAGAAGCAGACGATGCCGGCGGTCGCGGCGGTCAGCCCCGCATGGCATGCCGCACCGAAGCCGCGCCGCGCCTCGTGGACGACGGTCGCGCCGTACGCCCGGGCGAGATCCGCCGAGCCGTCGGTGGAGCCGTTGTCCACCACGATGGCCCGCCAGCCCGCCGGGATCCGGCCGAGCACCCAGGGCAGGGCCGCCGCCTCGTTCAGACAGGGGAGGACGACGTCCACGTCCGTCACGGGGGAAGAAGATGAGGTGGTCACGGCCCTCACCCTACGAACGCGAACCGGGCATATCGGGCCTCGACTGCTTACGAAACGCGGACGTCGGCGCCCGGCGGCCGCCGGGCGCCACCGCCTCCCCGGTTTCTTACGAAACGCGAACGGCGCACCCCGAGCCCACCCTCGGCCGCGACACCCGCGACGGCCCGGTGCGAGGGTGGAGACATGCAGCAGCCGTACGAGCTCACCGAAGCCGAGGCCACCGCCGGTGCCGGTGCCACCCGGGTCCTGGTCGTGGACGACGATCCGACCGTCGCCGAGATCGTCGCCGGATATCTGAACCGCGCCGGGTACCTGGTCGACCACGCCGGCGACGGCCCCACCGCGCTGACCCGCGCCGCCGCCCACTGGCCGGACCTGGTGGTGCTCGACCTGATGCTGCCCGGCATGGACGGCCTGGAGGTCTGCCGGCGGCTGCGCGGCCACGCCCCCGTACCGGTCATCATGCTCACCGCGCGCGGCGACGAGGACGACCGCATCCTCGGCCTGGAGGTCGGCGCCGACGACTACGTCACCAAGCCCTTCAGCCCCCGGGAACTGGTCCTGCGGGTGGAGTCGGTGCTGCGCCGCAGCCGCCCCGCACCGGCCGCGCAGTCCTTCTCGTCCGCCGGACTCACCCTGGACCCCGGCGCCCGCCGTGCCACCAAGGACGGCACCGAACTCGCCCTGACGCTGCGCGAGTTCGACCTTCTCGCGTTCTTCCTGCGGCACCCGGGGCGGGCCTTCGGCCGGGAGGACCTGATGCGTGCGGTGTGGGGCTGGGACTTCGGTGACCTGTCCACCGTCACGGTCCATGTCCGCCGGCTGCGCGCCAAGGTCGAGGACGACCCGGCCCGGCCGCGGCTGATCCAGACGGTGTGGGGCGTCGGCTACCGCTTCGAGCCGAGCGAGCCGGGTGAGCCGGGCGCGCAGTGCGGCCGGGAAGGAGCGGCCTGACATGCGCGACACCCTCCTCATCGCCCTGTACGCCTTCGCCGGTGCCGCCGGTACCGGACTGCTGGGCGCCGCCGCGCTGCGCCTGCTGCGCCGCCGCTCGCTGACCGCGTCCCTCGCCGTGGTCGCCACCGTCGGCGTGGTCGCGATGCTCGCCGGGACCCTGGCCGTCGCCTGGGCGATGTTCCTCTCCTCGCACGACCTGTCGGTGGTGACCACGGTCGTCGCGATGGCGGCCGTGGTGTCCCTCGCGACCGCGCTGATACTGGGCCGCTGGGTCGTCGCCCGCAGCCGTGAACTCGTCCTCGCGGCACGCTCGTTCGGCGAGGACGGCGACTTCGCCGCGCCCCTGGTCCCGGCCACCGCCGAACTGGCCGAGGTGAGCCGCGAGCTGGCGGCGACCAGCGCGAAGCTCGCCGAGTCCCGGGAGCGGGAACGCGCGCTGGAGACCTCGCGCCGGGAACTCGTCGCCTGGATCTCGCACGACCTGCGCACCCCGCTGGCCGGTCTGCGCGCCATGTCGGAGGCCCTGGAGGACGGCGTCGCCACCGACCCCGGCCGCTATCACAAGCAGATCCGCACCGAGGTCGAGCGCCTCAACGACATGGTCAGCGACCTCTTCGAGCTCTCCCGCATCCACGCCGGCACGCTGGCGCTGAGCCCGAGCCGGATGTCCCTGTACGACCTCGTCGGCGACGCCCTCGCGGGGGCCGACCCGCTGGCCCGCGAGCACGGCGTGCGGCTGGTCGGCGACCGGGTGGAGCCGGTGCCGGTCGAGGTGGACGGCAAGGAGATGAGCCGGGTGCTGGGCAACCTGCTGGTGAACGCCATCCGCCGGACACCCCCCGACGGCACGGTCGCGGTCGCCGCCGAGCGGTCGGCCGAGGGCGCCGTCGTCCTGTCCGTCACGGACGGCTGCGGCGGCATCCCCGACGAGGACCTGCCCCGCGTCTTCGACACCGGCTGGCGCGGCAGTCATGCCCGTACCCCGCCGGCCGGAGCCGGACTGGGCCTCGCCATCGTGCGCGGGATCGTCGAGGCCCACCAGGGCCGGGCCACCGTCCACAACATCCCCGGCGGCTGCCGCTTCGAGGTCACGCTGCCGACGGCGCCGTAGCGCCCTCGGCAGCGTCACGGCTCACTCCGCGCGCGCGAACTCCCGCATGCCCTCCCCGAATCCCACCTCGGGCTTCCAGCCCAGCTCGGCCCGCAGCCGGGCGGAGTCGGCGGTGATGTGCCGTACGTCGCCCAGCCGGTACTCCCCGGTGACCACCGGCAGCGGCCCGCCGTGTGCCTCGGCCAGGGCGCGGGCCATCTCGCCGACGGTGTGCGGCTCGCCGCTCCCGGTGTTGTACGCGGTCAGCGCACCCGGGGCCGGCCGCGCCTCCAGTGCCACCGCGTTGGCGGCGGCCACGTCCCGGACGTGTACGAAGTCCCGGCGCTGGCGCCCGTCCTCGTACACCCGGGGTGCCTCGCCCCGGGCGAGCGCGGAACGGAAGAAGGAGGCGACGCCCGCGTAGGGGGTGTCGCGGGGCATCCGGGGCCCGTACACGTTGTGGTAGCGCAGCGACACCGCCGACCCGCCCGTCGACCGGGCCCACGCGGCGGCCAGGTGCTCCTGGGCCAGCTTGGTCGTGGCGTACACGTTGCGCGGATCGACGGGCGCGTCCTCGCCGACCAGCCCGGGCGTCAACTCGGCGCCGCACACCGGGCAGTTCGGCTCGAACCGTCCCGCGTCCAGATCGGCGACCGCGCGCGGTCCCGGCCGTACGACGCCGTGCCGGGGGCACTCGTACCGCCCCTCCCCGTACACGACCATCGACCCGGCCAGCACCAGGTGCCGTACCCCCGCCTCGGCCATCGCGGAGAGCAGCACGGCCGTACCGAGGTCGTTGCGCGAGACGTACTCCGCCGCGTCACCGAACCCGACGCCGAGGCCGACCATCGCGGCCTGGTGGCAGACCGCGTCCACGCCCGCCAGGGCCCGCCCCACCGCCACCGGGCTGCGTACGTCGGCGCCCGGATCGTCCCGCACGTCGAACACCACCGCCTCGTGCCCGCGCGCCGCCAGCGCCTCGACGACATGGGACCCGATGAACCCGGCACCGCCGGTGACCAGTACACGCATAAGGCCACGCTAGGCGCGCGCGACCCCCGGACCACGCGCCCACGCCCGCACGTCACGACTCCGTAAGACGCCCCTAGTCCGGCATCGTGGTCACGTCCCGGGTGCCCGGGACGTTCTTGTCCCCCTCCAGGCTGTCCAGGATGAGTTGCTGACGAACAGCGGGAAGGCGAATCTCCAGACCATTCCGATTCTGGCGTCGGTAACACCCGGAATGCCGACGGCGGGCGGACCCGCCGCCGGGAGGGCGTCCCCGGTCGCGGGCGGCGTACGCATCGACGCCTTCGCAGCCGTCGAACTCGTACCGGAGACGAGCACGGCGGCGACGACAGCCACCGCCGACAGGCCGCTGCCACCCGTGAAACGTACCGGCGCATCAAGCCCTGCGACCCGGCATCATGCGGGCCCGCCTGTTGAACGGCCCGGCCGGGGGTCACGTACCTGTCGCTGTGGGCGGCGTCGTGCTGCCCGGAGGAAGGGCCGAACGATTTCAGTGGATGCGAGCCGCCCGGCCGGAGGCACTCTCGACCTGGCCGTCCCCGTGCGGCAGGGGGAGAGCGGGAACGGGAACGGCGAAGGGGCGCAGGTCCGCCGGCAGGTGCGGGGTCTGGACGGTCTCCGTGGCCTGGCGGCGTTGTACGTGGTCCTGTTCCACTGCTGGTTGTACACCTTCCCGGGCTATCCCCGCAGTTCGGCGCCCGCATGGCTGGGCGGGCTGATGTTCGGGCGCCTCGCCGTCGTCTTCTTCCTGGTGCTCTCCGGGTTCTCCCTGGCGATCTCCCCGGCACGGCACGGCTGGCGGACTTCCGGCATCGGCGAGTTCCTGCGCCGGCGTGCCTGGCGCATCCTTCCCCCGTACTGGGCGGCACTGGTCCTCAGCCTGGTGGTCTCGTGGTTCGTGGTGCCGGCCTCGCACTTCGGGCCGCCCACCGGCGCGACGGTTCTGGTGTACGGCCTCGTCGCCCAGGACATGGTCACCGCCCCGACGCCGAACGGCGCGTTCTGGTCGATAGGCGTGGAGGCCGAGCTCTATCTCCTCTTCCCCCTGCTCCTGTTCGTCCGCCGGCGCTGGGGCGCGGCGATCCTGGCCGCGTGCGTGACACTCCCGGTGGTCGCCCTTGGCCTGACGGCGCCCGGCGCGAACCCCGTGGAGGGCGACAACTGGCTCGCTCCCCATCTCGCTCCGGTGTTCGCGGCAGGTGTCATAGGCGCGGGAGTCGTCGCCGCTTCGGACCGGGTGCGGCGCCTGCCGTGGGGATGGTTCGCGGTCCTGGCCGCCCTGCCGGTCCTGGCCCTCGGCGTCGTCCGGGGTCCGGTCTGGACGGTGAACCACTACTTCTGGATCGATCTCGCCATCGCTCCCGCCATGGCGATGCTGCTCGCCGCCGTCGCCACCGGAAAACCCGCCGTCCTCGTGCGCCTCCTGACGGCACGCCCCGTCCACGGCCTCGGCGGTTTCTCCTACAGCCTGTACCTGATCCATCTTCCGATCGTCCTGGCCGTGATTCGCCGAATCGCCCCGCATTTCGTGTCGCCGGGACTGCCCACGTTCTGTTTCACACTGACCGTGGGCCTGCCGGCTTCGATACTCGGGGCGTGGCTTTTCTCCAAGGTCTTCGAAATTCCGTTCAAACGGAACAGGTCCTGGAAATCAATTGCCGCACTCGGTGCCCTGGGGGTCAGCCCGTCGCGGTGGACTTCTGCCCGGCGGGGGTGACGGCGTACCACTCCCCGTCCTTGCCCTGGCCGTTCGTCTGCCCGGCCGCCGTGTCGCCCACGTACCGGTAGAGCGGCCAGCCGGCGAGGGTGAGCTGGGTCTGGCCGTTGCGGTGGACCGTGCCGAGGAGGCTCTTCGCCACCCCTGAGGTCTGCACGGACTCCGGCACGATCACGGGCAGCCAGGTCTTGGTGCACGCGCCGGAGCACGTCCACTTGGAGGGATTCGGCTCGTCCTTGTCGTAACGGTAGAGGGTCAGTCCCTTGTCGTCGGTGACGATGCTGCCCAGGCCCTGGGCCGTCCTGGCCAGCACGGTGGCGGTGGTGGCCGGCTGCCCGCTCCCGGCACTGCTGCCGGCGGCGGTCGTGGCGGCCGCCGGATCCGACGCGGTCGGGGAAGCCGGGGCGACCGGGGTGGCCGGGGCGGCGGCGGTGGAACCGGTGCCGTTCGAGGAGCTGCACGCCCCCAGCAGAACGGCGGAGGCGAGCCCCGCGGCGAGGCTCAGACCGATGCGTCGCGGAATCAAGGAGTTGCCCTTCGTCAAAGTCGCGTCTGGCTGCTCCTTCAGTACGTCGGCAGGCGCCCGCCCGCTCAGCGGCCGGGACGATGTGACGCACTCTTGACCATCGTTTTTTCAGGAATCTCAGGCTGTGAAGCGGTCGCTATGGGTTGACCGTGGAATCGCTGGAATTGTTGACGATATTGTCGCCAACGAATTACCTTCGCTGCCGAGAACGAGACAAGTGCCCCGTGAACTGCTGCGCTTCGCGAAGGAGACACGAAATGACGCACGAAATGAATCGCCGGGCCCTCATCAAGGGAATTGCCGCGGCCGCCGTCGCCGTACCGGCCCTCGGAATGGCCGGCGCCGCGCCCGCGTCCGCCGCCACCGCGTCGTCCAGGGCGACCGCGGCCGACTCGCTGGCCTTCGACCCCGACGCGTACACCGAGATCACGACCACGATCTCCACCGACGACGGCGACAAGGAGGTCACGTACCACTTCTGGTCGGCCATCACCTACGTCACCGACCCGGTGGACGAGACCTACCAGAGCCTGATCGTGAGCGTCCCGGTGTCGATCGACGGCACCGCCGTGGACGCCACCGACGCCCCGATCCTCGTCTCCAACTCGATCGGCGGATACCTCCCGTCCTCGGTGTCGTCCGCGACCGGGGTGAGCAGCAGCCGGGCGAAGCTGGCGATCGCGGCCGGGTACGTCGCGGTGGAGCCGGGAGCACGGGGCCGGACCCTGGTGGACTCCAGCGGCGACTACTACGGCACCGCGCCGGCGGCGATCGTCGACCTCAAGGCCGCGATCCGGTACGTGCGGTACAACGCGGGCACCATCCCGGGCGACACCGACAAGATCGTCACGGCCGGTACCAGCGCAGGCGGGGCCCTGTCGGCCCTGCTGGGCGCCTCAGGCGGCAGCTCGCTGTACGACGACCACCTCAGCGACCTCGGCGCGGCCGACGCCGACGACATCGTCTACGCGACCGGCGCCTGGTGCCCCATCACCGACCTGGAGAACGCCGACGGCGCCTACGAGTGGAACTGGGGCACCAACACGCTCAGCAGCGGCGAGGAGGTCGACCAGGACGTCTCCGCGGACCTGAAGGCCCTGTTCACGACGTACCAGGCCGGACTCGGCCTGACGGCCGACGACTACGGCACCATCACCACGGACAACCTCGACGACTACCTGCTGGCGACCTACCTCGAACCGGCGGCCACCACCTACCTGGCGGACCTGTCGGACGACGACCGGACCACCTACCTGTCCTCCAACACCTTCATCACCTGGGACGGTTCGTCGGCCACGTTCAGCTGGTCCGACTACCTCGACCACGTCGGGCACCGCGGCAAGGACGCCCCGGCCTTCGACGCCTTCGACCTGTCGGCCGGCGAGAACAACGAGTTCGGCCTCGACACCACCGAGGCCCGGCACTTCACCGACTACAGCCTGGCCAACGACACCAGCGGCACCGGCGGCACGGCACTGGACAGCGACATCCCCGGCAAGCTGGAGATGATGAACCCGATGTACTTCATCGGCGAGTCCAACGACGACCGGGCCAAGTACTGGTGGATCCGCACCGGCACCAAGGACACCGACACCGCGCTGACGGTCGTCGGCAACCTGGCCCTGAGCCTGGAGAACCTCGGCGACGACGTCAACGCCCTCCTGTACTGGGACGCCGCCCACGGCGCCGACGAGGACCCGGGCGACTTCATCACCTGGATCGGCGACGTGACCGGCTACAGCAGCTAGCGTCCGCCGCGGCCGGGCCGCCCCTTTCGGCCCGCTACGCCACCGGGCGGGAAGCGCCGCACGCGCGCCGCCTCCCGCCCGTTCCCGCGGCCGCGTAGTACCGCGGTACCACGCTCCCGGCGCAGGTCAGCCTCCCGGTACCACGGGATCGGGGTGATCCGGCACCTAGCGTTGCCGTACGGCGTCGCGCACCAGGGACGCCGGAGGCCGACAGAGGGACACGCGCATGATCGACGCACGGCAGTTGACCAAGAGATACGGCGAGAAGACGGCCGTCGACGGTCTGGACTTCGTCGTGAAGCCGGGCACGGTGACCGGCTTCCTCGGGCCCAACGGTGCCGGAAAGTCCACGACCATGCGCATGATCGTCGGACTCGACGCACCGACGAGCGGCTCCGTCACCGTGAACGGGCAGCACTACGCCCGCCACCAGGCACCGCTCCAGGAGGTCGGCGCCCTGCTGGAGGCGAAGTCGATCCACCCGGGCCGCTCGGCCTACAACCACCTGCGGGCCCTCGCGCTGACCCACGGCATTCCGCGCCGCCGGGTCGACGAGGTCATCGAGCTGGCCGGCCTCGGCAGCGTCGCGAAGAAGCGGGCCGGTGCCTTCTCCCTCGGGATGGGGCAGCGGCTGGGCATCGCGGCGGCGCTGCTGGGCGACCCGCAGACGGTGATGCTGGACGAGCCGGTCAACGGCCTGGACCCGGAGGGCGTCCTCTGGATCCGCAACCTGCTCAAGACGCTCGCCGAAGACGGCCGGACCGTGTTCGTGTCCTCCCACCTGATGAGCGAGATGGCCCTGGTGGCGGACCACCTGATCATCGTGGGGCGCGGCCGGCTGCTGGCCGACACCACCGTGGGGGACCTGATCCGCGAGGCCGGCGGCGACACCGTGACGGTGGTGACGCAGGACCCGGCACGGCTGCGGGACGTCCTGGCGGGGCCCGGCGTCGACATCACCGGCCGGATCGGCTCCGAGGAACTGCAGGTGACCGGCGTGAGCGCCCGCGAGATCGGGCTGAAGGCGGCCGAGCACGGCATCGCGCTGTTCGAGCTGACGTCGCGGAGCGTGTCGCTGGAGGAAGCGTTCATGGACCTGACCAGGGATGCCGTGGAGTACCACGGCACCACGACCGGTAGCGAGCCCCTCGGGAGGCCGGCATGAGCACCCTCACCGCGACCGCGGAGGAGCCGAGGACCACCGACCCCGCCCGCCCCGCCTACCGGGTGACCGGCCGGCGCGTGCTCTCCTCCGAGTGGGCCAAGCTGTGGTCCCTGCGCTCGACCTGGATCACGCTGGGCCTCGGCCTGCTCTTCCTGGTGGCCTTCGGCCTGATCGCCGCGAGCCACTACAAGTCGGAGATCAACTCGGGCCACGTGGGCCGCGACCGCGACTTCGCCACCGCCACGGCCGTCAGCCTCTCCCTCTTCGGCACGAACTTCGCCCAACTCGCCCTCGGCGTGCTCGGCGTGCTGGTCACGGCGGGGGAGTACTCGACCGGCATGATCCGCTCGACCCTCGCCGCGGTGCCCCGCAGGCTGCCCGTGCTGTGGTCCAAGGCGGCCGTGTTCGGGCTGGTCGCGCTGGTGGTGGGAACGCTGGGCGCGTTCGTCGCCTTCCTGTTCGGCAGCGGGATCGTGTCCGGCACCCCCGCGGCCATGGGCCTCTCGCACGCGGGCGTCCTGCGCAGCCTGCTGGGCGCCGGGCTCTACCTCGGCCTGGTCGGGGTGATCGGCGTCGCCCTGGGCGCGCTGCTGCGGTCGGTGGCCGGCGGGATATCGGTACTGGTGGCCTCCCTCATGCTGGTCCCGGGCCTGATCTCACTGCTGCCCAGCTCCTGGCAGGACAACATCAGCCTCTACCTGCCGTCCAACGCGGGCGAGTCGATGTTCGCCCTCACCCACGACTCCACGACCCTGTCGCCGGGTGCCGGACTGCTGGTCTTCCTCTGCTGGACGGCACTGGCGCTGGCCGGTGCGGCGTACCGGCTCGTGCGCAGCGACGTCTGACAGCCGCACCATGGCAGGGTGACGTCCGTGACCATCGACGACATCAGCGGGACGGGACCGCTGGTCGCCCGGCTCTCCCGGGTCGGCCAGCGGTTGCGGCAGGCCGACCGGAGGCATCCGTGGGTGCTGGACGCCGCCGTCGTGGTGCTGGTCTTCCTGATGTTCTGCCTGCCCGACCTGTTCCACCACGGGGACGGCGACGGTGACGGCGACCGCGCGCGCCACTTCCGGCTCGCCTTCACCCAGCTCCCCGTCGCGGGCATGCTGGCGCTCCAGGTCGGCCTTGTGCTGCCCCTGCTGTGGCGGCGGCGCAGGCCCGGGACGGCCTTCGGCGTCATCGCCGCGGTCTTCGTCGTCCAGTGGGCCCTGGGTGCGGCGCTGCGCGCGGACGTCGCGCTCTTCGTCGCCCTGTACAGCCTGACCCTGCACGGGCGGCTGCGGCGGCTGCCGTGGGCGTGCGGGGTCATGGCGGGTGCCATGGCACTGGTGGCGGTGCGCGTCTCCCCGGTCGTCTCCGTCTGGGACGCGCTGTTCTTCCTGCTCAGCACGGCGACGGCGGCCCTCGCGCTCGGCCTGATGGTCCGGATCCGCCGGGCCCAGCTGGCCGGACTGCGGGAGCGGGCCGCCCAGCTGGAGATCGAACGCGACCAGCGCAGCCGGCTGGCCACGGCCACCGAGCGCACCCGCGTCGCCCGCGAGATGCACGACATCGTCGGCCACAATCTCTCCGTGATCATCACGCTCGCCGACGCCGGCGCCTACGCCACCGACACCGCCCCCGAACGGGGCAAGGAGGCGCTGCGACTCATCGGCGACACCGGCCGGCAGGCCCTGGGCGAGCTGCGGCGCGTACTCGGCGTGCTGCGCGAGGCGGCGGACGGCCCCGCGGCCGGACCCGAACTCAGCCCGCAGCCCGGCATCGCGGACCTGGACGCGCTGTGCGCGAAGGTGCGGGCCGCCGGACTGGAGGTCGTCTACCGCACCTCCGGTGACGTGGACGCCCTGGACGGCGGGGTACAGCTGACCGTGTACCGCATCGTCCAGGAAGCCCTCACCAACACCCTGAAACACGCCGCCCCCGACCCCGACACCCGAGTGGACCTGGCGATCCTCGCCGAGGACGACCGGCTGACCGTCCGGGTCCGGGACACGGGCCGGGCCGCACCGGCCTCGGTGCCGAACGAGGAAGGACACGGACTGGTGGGCATGAGGGAACGGGCGGCTCTGTACGGCGGCACCGTCAGCGCGGGTCCGGCACGCGGCGGAGGATGGCGCGTCGAGGCCGTCCTCGACCTCGCCCCCCAGGGCGGTGCCCGATGACCACCGTACTCATCGTCGACGACCAGCCGTTGCAGCGCTACGGCTTCCGCATGCTGCTGGACTCCGTGCCGGAGACCGAGGTGGTGGGCGAGGCCGCGCACGGTGCCGAGGCCGTCCGCAAGGCCGCCGAACTGCGCCCGGACGTCGTCCTGATGGACGTCCGCATGCCCGGCATGGACGGCATCGAGGCCACCCGCCAGATCGTCGCGGCGGGCGAGCGCTCCCGGGTCCTGGTCCTCACCACCTTCGACCTCGACGAGTACGTCCACGCCGCCCTGCGCGCCGGCGCCAGCGGCTTCCTCCTCAAGGACGCGCACGCCGAGGAACTCCTCGCCGGCATCCGGGCCGTCGCCGCCGGGGACGCCGTCATCGCGCCGGCCCTCACCCGCCGCATCCTGGACGAGTTCACCCGCTACGTCCCCGCGCACCGCGGAGACCGGGGCGAGGACCCGCGACTGGGCTCCCTCACCGAACGCGAGCGCGAGATCCTCGTCGCCATCGGCAAGGGCTGGAGCAACGGCGAGATCGCCGCCCGGTTCGTCGTGACCGAGTCCACCGTCAAGACCCACGTCGGCCGCGTCCTCGCCAAGATCGGCGCCCGGGACCGCGTCCAGGCCGTGATCTTCGCCTACGACCACGGCCTGGCCCGCCCCAACGCGGACTGACCGACCGACGGCGGTCCCGGGTTCACCGGGTCGGATGACGGACCGGCAGACGGACGGTGGCGCTGTGACCGCCGGGTGGCGGAGGGCCGGCCCCGGATGGCCTCTTCCTTCCGGGGCATCCGGTAGGGCATGGCTACTGGATCGGCAACGGCACCCGGACGCGCTCGGGCTCGGCGTGCGGCGAACAGCAAAGCGGTCGCGGCGGCGGCCCGTGCGGGCTTCGTCGCCCGCGGGGTCATCTACGCACTGATCGGCGTTCTCTCCCTGCGGATCGCCTTCTCCGGCGGGGGCGAGCAGGCCGACCGGGGCGGCGCGGTCGCCGAGATCGCCCGGAAGCCCTTCGGCACCGTACTGCTGTGGCTGCTCGGAATCGCCCTGGCCGGGATGGCCCTGTGGCGGCTGTCCGAGGCCGCCTTCGGACGGGCGGGTCCTGACGGCGGGAAGCCGGGCAAGAGGGCCATGGCCGCGGGACGTTTCTGCTTCTACGGATTCGTCGCGTACTCCGTGCTCTCCTACGCGGCCGGGGACAAGGGCAGCGGCAGCGGCAGTTCCGACCGGAACTCCCAGGACGTCACGGCGAAGGCGCTGGACTGGCCCGGGGGGCAGTGGATCGTCGGCGTCGCGGGTGCCGCCGTGACCGCCGCCGGTATGTGGATCGCCGTCCGGGCCCTGATGCGCAAGTTCCAGAAGCACCTCAGGATGTCGGAGATGTCCCAGAAGGTGCGTGGCTTCGTGGTCTTCTTCGGCACGTTCGGCGGCACGGCCCGGGGCATCGTCTTCGCCACCGCGGGCTGCTTCGCCATCGCCGCGGCCGTCCAGCACGAGCCCGGCAAGGCCAAGGGCATGGACAACACCCTGCGTACATTCGCCGACACCCCCGCGGGCCCGTGGCTGCTGGCGCTGATAGCGCTCGGCCTCATGGCCTTCGGGGTCTTCTCCTGGGCCAACGCGCGCTGGCGCAACGTCTGAGAGACGTGGGCCTCCTGGAGCGGCTGTGCCGACAGCAGGGCGCCCGGCCGGGAGAGAACCCGCCGGGCACCCTTCGGTGGTCACCGGTCCGGTGTTCCGGACGGACCACCGGGCGAGGTGGCTACCGCCTCATCGCGACGTCAGGCCGGTGATCCGCCACAAGCCGTCGCCGCTGCTGCCGGCGGTGTACGCGTCCCCGGACGCCGCCAGGGAGAAGCTGAAGGCGTTGACCCCGACGATGTCGGTGACATGGGACTGCACCCCGGTGGCCGGGTTCACCCGCTTCACCTCGTTGCCGACCTGGAAGTAGACCAGGCCGTCGCCGCCCACCGAGATCGACGTGGGTTCGTAGGTCTCGTCGGCCAGCACCCGCGTCGTACCGGTGGCCACGTTCGTCTGCAGAATCCGGCCGAGTCCCATGTCCGCGGTGTAGGCGAGTCCCGCCTTGTCGAACGCGAGGCCGTAGGAGAAGCCCAGCCCCGTGGCGACCACGCGCGGTGTCCCGCCGTCCGGGACGGCGATGATCTCTCCGTTGGTGTCGGTGGCATACGTGGTGGTGCCGAAGCGGGCCACGCCGAAGAGCGCGGGCAGGCCGGCGGCCAGGGTACGGCGGCTGCCCGTGGCGAGGCTGACCTGCTGAAGCGTGCCGTCGAAGCCGGTGATGTACGCGCTGCCGCCGGCGACGGCCACCCCGCGGAGGTTGCCCAGACCGGTGGTGACCGTGTCGAGCGCTCCGGTGGCCAGGTCGAGCTTGAGCAGATCGCCTCCCGAGTAGGCCAGATACACCGCTCCGGCGTTGTCGGGGGCGACGGCGACCGGGGAGCCGGCCGCCGGCGCGACCTGCACGCAATCCGTGGACGGGCACTTGACGACCCCCGGCGCGGCAACCGCCGGAGCGGCAAGGGTCATTGTCGCTCCCGACGCCAGCAACGCGCCGAGGGCCAGCGCCACGCCCAGGGCGCGCCCGCGTACGGTGAGCGAGCGGGTGGGACGGTCGAGCGGGGGTCGTGTCGCGGTCCTAGATCTCATCATCGAGTCCATCCGTTCCTGTCCGTCGACGATCGGTGGGCCCACGGGATCGCCGCAGGCACTGCACTGGCTACGGGCGGGGGTACGGAGAGGTTCACCTAGAAGGCAATGTGGTTCGGTCCGCTCTCGCCGACCCAGGCCCGGCGGGCTGAAGACGGGGCTGGCGAACGACCGCGGTACCGCGGCAATCCGTTCCCGTGTGCGAGGACGCCGACTTCGGCACGGTAGAAAGGACGCATGCCGGAGCGTGAGAACCCCGTGGGGGCCATGGACGACGTCGACGCGGTCACCCTTGCGGTGCTGACCGCCTCGCGCCTGCTGGTCGCGGTCTCCGCCCGTTCACTCGCCGAAGTCGAGGAGCGGGTCACCCTCCCGCAGTTCCGGATGCTGGTCGTACTGGCCACCCGGGGCGCCACCAAGCTGGTGACGCTCGCCGACCTGCTCCAGGTGGCCCCATCCACGGCGATGCGCATGGTGGACCGGCTCATCGCGGCCGGGCTCGCCGACCGGCAGACCAACCCCGGCAACCGCCGCGAGACCCTGCTGCAACTCACCGAGGAGGGCCGCCGCACCGTGGAGAACGTCACCGCCCGGCGCCGTTCCGAGATCGCGGCGGTCGTCGCACGGCTCGGCCCCGCGCAACGGCTCGCGCTGATCGAGGCTCTCGGCGTCTTCAACAGGGCAGGAGGCGAGCCGCCGGCGACCCCCGCCGCCGACACCCCGGACCTGCACCCGCTCGGCTGGGTCGTGGACGAGGCGCTGGTCCACGAGGTGTGAAACGCGCCGGGATGCCCCGGATCCCACCCGTCTCGCACCAGGCAAGGGAATGCGGGTCATCCCGCAGTCGGTGAGGGCGCGGGGGACGCCGCGGAGGAGACGTCCGAGGTGACGGACGGCCCCGTCGTCACCCCCTCGGTCGACACCCCGGAGGGCACCGTGAGCGTGACCTGGGGTGCGCCCGGCTGCGGCACCGGTGGCGTCACCTGGGCGGCGGGGAGCTTCGGGGGAGTGGTCTCCTGGAAGTTGACCTGGTCGAAGTTGACCAGTCCCGTCTTCTCCATCTGCGTGATGTGGTCCAGGACCACGTCGTTGGCCTGGTCGGCCAACGCACGCACGAGCGTGTTCTCGGTCGTGGAGCGGATCTTGGCGATGGTGTTGAAGATCGAGCCATGGGTGATGCGCAGGGTGTTGGCGAAGTCGGTGTCGAACTGCTTGCCCGTGTCGTTCTGGAAGTTCGCCAGGAAGCCCTGCTGCTGCGGCGTGGGCTGGTTGGGGATGGCGATGTTCAGCATGGGCGCGATCTTCCGGCAGCTGGCATCGAGCGCGGCGTGCCCGACGACCAGGTGCCGTCCGGCCTCGCGTACGGCCGCGGTCGTCCCCTTCTTCATGGCCAGCTGCCCTGAGGGACTCTCCCAGAGCCCGGCGGATCGTACGAAGACGACGAAGTTGCGGTCCGCCTCGGTGAGCGGCCCCCACTGGGTGTTGGCGATGACGCGGGACGGATTCGCGGAGGTGGTCTGGACGCCCAGCATGCTCGGGTAGACGAGGGCGGAGAGTGTGGCGACGAGCGCCCCGCCGACGGCGAGGGATCCGATCGTGCTGCGCGAGACGGGCATGGGGCCTCCTGGTGCGGGCGGCATGGCTGCCTTGTCGTACGCAGAGGGCACGAAAAGAACATCTTTGCGCTAGGTAAAGATTGCACGATGCCAGATCATGAGCCGCCCCGACTCGCGTTCGACCTCGTCGAAGAGACGGGCCGGAGTGTCGGATTTCAGCAGCCGGAGTCGCAGCTGGGCGCGCTCAGGAACCCGGGTCGTGCGGTCCGTCGGTCTCCTCTTCCTGATAGGAGTAGCGCTGTGCCTTCCAGGGGTCGGCGAGGTTGTGGTAACCGCGTTCCTCCCAGAAACCGCGCCGGTCGGCGGTCATGTACTCGATGCCGCGCAGCCACTTGGGGCCCTTGTAGCCGAAGAGGTGGGGGACGACCAGGCGGAGCGGGAAGCCGTGTTCGGCGGTGAGGGGCTCGCCGTTGTGGTGGGTGGCCATCAGGGTCCGGGGTGAGGTGAAGTCGGCGAGGCGGAGGTTGGCGGAGTAGCCGTACTCGGCCCAGGCCATGATGTGCGTGACCTCCGGTGCGGGCGGGACCAGGTCCAGGACGGCCGTGCCGGGGATGCCGTACCACTCGTGTCCGGTGGAGGTCGGGCCGCTCGCGCAGTGCAGGTCGGCGACGACAGCTGTGCGGGGGAGGCCGGCCAGGTCGTCGAAGGCCCACTCGTGGGTCTCGCCGGAGGCGGTGGCGCCGAAGACGCGCAGGTTCCAGCGCTCGGGGCGGAAGCGGGGGACGGGGCCGTAGTGGGAGACGGGCCAGCCGTGCACGAAGCGCTGCCCGGGCGGCATGCGGTCGGGGGCCTTGGGCCCGGGGGAACGCTCATCGGGCACGGTCGGCACCCCGCTCTCTTCATCTCGTCGTGTCGGCCGGCTTTCCCGTGCAGGGTATGCGTTGACTGCCCGTGACGCCCTGGCCGGTCGCGTCACGGTGAGTCGCGGCCACCGGAACTCCGCCTCCTCGTCCGACCGGCCGCATAAGCGTAGGACGAAGCGGCCATGACCTTGCAGGCGCGGCCCTGGCAGGCCGCATGCTCTCGTATGTGCGTTTGTCCGCCGCTCGGGTCCGGGTACGTTCGTGCGGGAGGCGGTGGCCCGTGATCCAGATCGTGGAACAGGCCCCACTGCGTGGAGGCAGGAACAAGGACGGAAGCCTGCTCACGGCCGACGCCTGCCGCTGCTTTTGTCCCTCCGGCCGCGCCGAGCGGCAACGACGAGCCCGCCATCGAGCGATGTCGAGAGGAAACGCATGTCCCAGGTCATGGGCGACACGGACTACGGTCCCGTCGGCACCGCCTACAGCCGCACCCGCCGCACCGACCCCCGTATCGCCGCCCTGGTCCACGAGGCCCTCGGTGACGCCCGGACCATCGTCAACGTCGGTGCGGGCGCGGGCAGTTACGAACCCCTGGACCGGCATGTCCTGCCGGTGGAGCCGTCCGCGGCGATGCGGGCCCAGCGCCCCGCGCATCTGGCGCCCGCCATCGACGGCGTGGCCGAGCACCTGCCCTTCGACGACGACTCGGTGGACGCCGCCATGGCGATGGTGACCGTGCACCAGTGGCCGGACGTCGTGGCCGGCCTGCGCGAGATGCGGCGCGTCGCCCGCGGCCCGGTGGTCGTGCTGACCTTCGACGGCGACGAGCTGGCCCGGCTGTGGCTGAGGGACTACGCCCCCGGACTCCGCGGCGCCGAGGCCGCCCGCTACCCGGCCGTCGACACCGTCGTCAGCGCGCTCGGCCCCGGCACGCGGGTGCGTCCGGTGCCGATCCCCATCGACTGCGTGGACGGCTTCACCGAGGCGTACTACGCCCGCCCCGAGTCCTTCCTCGACCCCGCCGTACGCCGGGCCCAGTCCGCCTGGACCTTCCTCGAACCCGGCGGCGAGGAGCGGGCGGTCGAACGGCTCGCCGCCGACCTCGCCTCCGGAGCCTGGGACGAACGGTACGGGCACCTGCGGACCCAGCCGGAGTTCCACGGAGCGGCTCGGCTGATCGTCAGCCCCTGAACCTCACACCCCGGCCGGGACGGACGTGAACGGCCCGTGCCACAGCGGCAACCCCGAGTGCGGTGGACGGTAAAACACCGACGCCAGCGTGGTCGCCATGACCGTCCTCGCCACCGCGGCCGCGCCCACCGCCTCCTGCCGCGACCTGCCGTGGGCGGTCGCCCGCGAACGCGCTCACGCGGCTGCGACCCCGCTGCCCGCCCGGCAGGTTCCCCTCGTGCGGGCCGCGGGGCTGACCCTGGCCGACGTACTGCGCACCCCGCAGCCGATGCCGGGCTTCGACACGGCCGCCATGGACGGCTACGCGGTCGGCCCCGGGGCCGGTCCCTGGCGGGTGCGCGGCGTGCTGCGCGCGGGCGGTGCCTGGAGGGGCGGCCCGCTGGACGCGGGTGAGGCGGTCGAGATCTCGACGGGGGCACCCGTTCCCGCGGGGGTGCGGGCGGTGATTCCGCTGGAACGGACCGACCGCTGCGGCACGCTCGTGCGGGGACCGTCCCCGGCCGACGGCAAGCACATCCGCCGCGCCGGTGAGGACGCTCCCGCCGGTTCGCCCCTGGCGCCGGCCGGCACCCGCATCGGCCCCGCCCTGCTCGGCCTGGCCGCGGCCTGCGGTCACGACATCCTTCCCGTACGGCCCCGCCCCCGCGTCCGCATCCTGGTCACCGGCGACGAACTCACCCACACCGGCCGCCCCGCCCCCGGCCGGGTGCGCGACGCCCTCGGCCCGCTCCTCCCGCCCCTCGTCCAGGCGGTGGGCGGCGAGACCGCCGACGTCCGCCACGTACCGGACCGGCCCGCCGGATCCCTGGCCACCGCCGTCCACACCCTGCCGTCCTACGACGCGGACGTGACCGTGGTGACCGGCTCCACCTCCGTCGGCACCACCGACCAGCTGCGGACGCTGCTGGCCGACGCGGACGCCCGCTGGGTGGTCGACGCCGTCGCCTGCCGCCCCGGACACCCCCAGCTTCTGGCCCAACTCCCCGGCGGCCACTGGGTCGTGGGCCTGCCCGGCAACCCGTACGCCGCCTTGGTCGCCGCCCACACCCTGCTCGCCCCGCTCCTGGCCGGCCTCACCGCACGCACCCTGCCCGCCCTGCCCCGCATTCCACTGACCGGCGACATCCGCACCGCCCCCGGCCGCACCCGCCTGATCCCGGTCACCTGGGACGGCGCCACCGCCCACCCGGTCGGCGGCCACCGCCCCGCCTTCCTGCACGGCGCGGCCCTCGCCGACGCCCTCGCCGCCGTACCCCCGGACTGGCAGCCCGGACAGCCCACACCACTGCTCCTGCTCACCGGGTGATCCGGGAACGGGCGTCTTCTTGTCTCCCTCTCACCATGTGAGCCGTAGGGTGGGACGTTCTCCTACAAGCTGTAGGAGGAGCTGGCCCCATGGCGTGTGACGAGGAGAGGTGCGAGATGGCCGACGGCTCGAACGCCACGACGACCGGTGTTCCGCGCACCGGTCTCCCGGTGCGGGCTGTGCGGGCTGTGCGGGCCGTGCGGTCCCGGCGGGTGCGGGGCGAGCCCTGGCTCGGGGCGGTCGCGGTCGCCTTCACGCTCGCCCAGCTGGTCCTCGTGCGGCCGGGTCTGGGTCTCGGCTGGGACGAGACCGTCTATGTCAGCCAGGTCAGCGGGCATGTTCCCGCCGCCTACTTCAGCGCGCCCCGTTCCCGTGGCATCTCGTTCCTGGTCGCCCCGGTCGCGTCGTGGTCCGACTCCACCGTCCTGCTCCGGGTCTACCTGGCCGTTCTCTCCGGCCTGGCCCTCTACCTCGCCCTGCGCGTCTGGCGGGGCCACTTCGGTCCGGGTGTCCTGGCCCTGGCCGGCGGCCTGTTCGCCTCCCTGTGGGTGACGCTGTTCTACGGTCTTCAGGCCATGCCCAACTACTGGGTCGCCATCGGTGCCCTGGCCTGCGTCGGCTGCTTCCTGCGCGCCCGCGCGAACGCCCGGGACCGGGCGGCCTGGTGGGGTGTGGGCGCGGGCGCGGCGCTGATGGCGTGCATGCGCCCGATGGACGCGGTCTACGTCGCGCTGCCCCTGCTCGCGCTCAGCCTGCTCCCCCTGCGCCGCCCGCTCCGTCTCCGTCTCCGTCTGCTCGCTGTGCTGGTCGTGGGGCTGGTGGCGGGGGCCGGCGAGTGGGTGATCGAGGCGTACACGAGCTACGGCGGCCTGGCGCAGCGCCTGTCCGCGGCCTCCGCCGTCCAGGGCGGCCTGGGCTGGCACCTCGCCGTGCTCGACCAGCTGCGCAGTCTCGGCGGCCGCACCCTGTGCCGGCCGTGCACCGGATCGGCCCCCCATCCGGCGGTGACCCTGTGGTGGTTCGCGCTGCCGGTCCTCGCCGTCCTGGGCGCGGTGGTCGCCGTCCGTGCCCGGCGCGCACTGCCCGTCCTGCTCCCGGGGGCCTGCGCCGCAACGGCCGCGGTCCCCTACCTGTTCCTCATCGGCTACGCGGCCCCCCGCTTCCTGCTGCCCGCCTACGCCCTGCTCGCCCTTCCCGTCGCCCACGGCCTCGTCCACCTGGTCACCGCCCCGGCCCGCCGGGGCGGGCGCATCCTGGCCGCCGGCCTGCTGGCGGTCGGCCTGGCAGGGCATCTGGCCGTGCAGTACGTCGTCCTGGAGCACACCGTGCACCACTCCGCCGCCTCCCGCGCCGGCTGGGCCCGCACCGCCGCCGCCCTCCACGCACACGGTGTGCGGGCACCGTGCCTGCTCAGCGGCTACGAAGCCGCCCCCATCGCCTTCTACACCGGCTGCGGCTCCGCCCAGACGACGGGACACGACGCCAGCACCACCGTGGCCGAACTGAAGCGCGCCGCCCACCGCACACCCTTCGCCGTCCTCGTCCCGCCGACAGGGCATCCGCCCGCCTACGCACGCACCTGGCCCCAGGAACGGGTCGGCGCACTCCGCGCCTACCTGGGACCTGACGTACGGCAGGGGAGGTAACACCTGCGGGGCGGCGGTAAGAGACGGGTGCCTTCCCGGTGGGTGATTTCACGCGAACCGCTTACCGACTACATCCTTGTAGACGCAAGGTGAACTGTAGATGATCGAAACGGGGCGTCCTTTCGTCCCCGCCCTGAACGAAGGAAGCCTCCGGGCTTGCCTCTACGCGATGGAGTAGACGGCTTTCGGGCGGCCGCCCGGCGGGGGCGAGGCAGAGGAGGCAGTCCGTGGTTGACACCCATCGTGGCGCAATGGGCGTCGAGATCCGCCGTCGTGCCGCGACATACCCGGCGGCAACGCCCCCGACCCGGGACTCGGCCCCCGGGCTACCGGACGCCGGGCCCCAGCAGTGGCACCGGGGCATGACGCTGGTGGCCACGATCAGCCTGTTCATCGGCACGCGCGCCGCCTGGACCACCGCGATGGCGTCGAGTCCGCCGGTCGCCGCCGTCATCTCCGTCTGCTACGCCTCGATTCTGATCTGCGCCGTTCTCGGTCTTCTCGTACGCGGCCGCCGGGCGCTGATCCGGGTCGACGCGGCCGTACTGGTCACCGCCGTCGCCCTGGTGATCTGCGGCTACCTGCTCGACCACGCGGGCACGGACGAAGCCGCGCTGACCTCACAGGCCGCGACCCAGATCCTGCACGGCCGTCCGGTCTACGGCCAGCCGTGGCCCTGGCTCTTCGACACACCGGGCGTCGGGATCACCAAGACCATGTCCGGCGGTGCCGACTACACGTACGGTTATCCGCCGCTGACCGCCCTGCTCGCCGCATCGGTGCATGGCCTCGTCCACTCGACGGTGGCCGCCACCCTGGTCCCCACGGTCGCGCTGCTGGTCTCCTCGGTCGTGCTGTGGTTCCTGCTGCCGGCGCCCTGGCGGTCCGCCGGTACGGCCGTCTGCCTCGGCTTCGGCCTCCTGCCCCACTACGCCTACGCCGGCTAC
Source organism: Streptomyces sp. NPDC054770 (assembly GCF_053611985.1). NCBI lineage: Bacteria > Bacillati > Actinomycetota > Actinomycetes > Kitasatosporales > Streptomycetaceae > Streptomyces > Streptomyces sp. NPDC054770. The sequence goes on along the minus strand of NZ_JBSHBL010000009.1, from coordinate 3,143 downwards.
CCGGCCGTCACGGCCCTCGCCCTGCTCATCCCCGTCGTGGTCCGCTGGCCAGGCACGGGCGAGGGCGGCCACCTCGGGGCCGGGGGCGTCCTGCGGGCGGCCTGTCTGGGCGCCGCCTGCGCCGCCCAGCAACTCGCCTGGTTCCTCGCCCCGTTCCTCCTGATCGGCCTGTACGCCGTCCGGCGCGGCGAACTCGGCCCCCGGCGCGCCCTGGCGGTCACCGCCCGCTACACGGCCACCGCCGCCCTCACCTGGTCCGCGGCCAACGCGTACTTCGCCGTCCAGGACTTCCCGGCCTGGCTGAACGGAATCCTGCTGCCGCTGGAGCAGAAGGCGATCCTGCACGGCCAGGGCGTGATGGGTATCTCCTACTACTTCACCCACGGCAGCAGCCGCCTCGACTACTACTCCTACGGCAGCCAGTTGCTCCTGCTCGGCCTGCTCGCGGCCACACTGCTGTTCGTCCGGCGGCTGGGCCCGGCTCTCACCGTCCTGCCGTGGCTCGCGTTCTACCTGGCCACGCGCTCCCAGGACGGCTACTTCCTGATGATGACCCCGCTGTGGCTGGCGGCCGCCGCCACCGTCCCGGCCTCCGCGTTCGCCACCGCATGGCAGCCACGCCTGCCCCGCCTCACCGGCCGCCACGCCAGGGCCGTCGTCGCGGCCGGGCTGCTCGTCCCCGCCCTCGCGTGTGTCGTGATCGCCGCCGCGAGCCCGCCGCCGCTGCGCATGAGCCTCGCGCCGCACTTCGCCGAGCACGGCTCACGTGTCGGTGTCACCACCATCGACGTGCGGGCCGTCAACACCACCGGTACGGCACTCGAGCCGCACTTCGCGAGCCGAACCGGCCAGGGTGCCTCCAACTGGTGGACGATCGCCTCGGGTCCGGCCGTGCTGGCCCCGCACGCCTCCGCGGAGTACCGGGTGGAACCCGAGGGGGGTTTCCGCGCGATGCCCGGTGGCCACGGGCCGGGCAGCTACCTCATCGCCGTCACCGGCACCCCGATGACGATCACCTCCGCCCACATCCCGGCCGCCGCTTCCGCCGTCCGGTGAGACGGTGCCAAAGAGACTTGCGTGGTCCGCTATTGACCAATTGTTGTCAACTTAGGCGCCCGGCTGTGCGCCAGCGAGGAACGTACTCATGGGGCGGAGCACGGGGTGGAGACGCGGCTGGGCGGCCCGGGCCGCCCGGACCGTCCGGACCGTCCGCCGTACGGCGGCGGTGACTTCGCCGCCCGCCTGCACCTGGTCCGGCTGCCCGGCTGCGCGCTGACCGCACCGAGGCCGGCCAAGTGCCAGACCCAGTCCGCCGTACGCACCGCTCCGCTCACCGGCGAGACCCTGGACCCGGCCCGGGCCCTGCCCGTCGCCAAGACGGACGCGGCCGGTCTGCTCACCTCCGGCGCGCCGGTCAGCCTCGTGGGGTCAGGGCGGAGGACAGGACCTTCAGGGCTACGGCGGGGTGGAACAGTACTGCGGGGGAGGCGACCATGTTCACCACCCGTACGAACCTGGACCAGACGGCCGCGTCTTTCACCGCGATCTGGAAGAGCCTCGTGTTGTACCAGTGCGCGAACCGTGCCCCCAGGGGCTTGCGGTCCGGGTTCCACATCAGGTCCGAGTTGGTGGAGAGCGTCCATGGGCCGAGCAGCAGCCGGCCCACCCGCTTCTGGTAGCCGCCGGCCATCCCGTCGAGCTGTTGACCGGATGCGCGGCGGCGGGCCAGTGTCCGGTGCAGCAGTTCGGCTTCCATCGCGGCCACGGTCAGCCCTTGGCCGTAGACGGGGTTGAAGACGCAGACCGCGTCCCCGACGGCGATGAGCCGGTCCGGCCAGTCCCTGACGGCGTGATAGGGCCGCCACTGGTTGTCGACGTTGGTGTAGCGGTGGGTGGGCTCCTGGACCGTACGGTGTTGGATCTGCTGGGCCAGGTGCGGGTTGTCCAGGCTCTCGGCGAAGCGCAGGTAGCCGGTGTCGTCGGCGGGCGGCGGGTCCTGGAAGCCCAGCAGTGAGCACGTCCACCGGTTGCGTTCCACGGCCAGCAGGACCCCGGCCCGGGGCACGTGGGGAGCGAACAGCATCTGGTAGGCGACGTAGAAGTCCGGGTGGCCCGGGTGGTCCTCCGCGGGCCGGTCGAAGTTCATCGACGTGTAGGTGATTTTCGCCTTCACCCTCCGCTTCGGGGGGACCGTGACACCGGCTGCGCCCAGCCAGTCCTCCAGGGAGCTGGAGCGTCCGGAGGCGTCGACGACCAGATCGGCGGCCAGGTCGACCGGTTCCGCGTCCTGCCGGCGGCAGGTCACGCCGGTCACCCGCCCGGCGGCGTCGCGGGTCAGGCCCGAGCAGTGTGTGGCGGCCATCAGCGTGACCTGGGAGAGCGCGAGTACCTTGCGCCGCAGTCGGCGCTCCAGCTCGTCGCGGGTGAACGTCTGGATCTGAACTCCCGTCCGGGCGCGGGGTGCCAGTCCGGTCGGCAGCAGGAAGTCGATGCCCTGCCCGTAGTCGAACACCGGCGCACCGGCTTCCCGCAGTTCCTCCCGCAGTCCCGGAAACAGCCGTTCCAGGATCTCGCCGCCCCTGGCCAGCATGGCGTGCGCGTGATAGCCCTGCGGCGCGCCCTGATGGGCGCCGGTGTCCTCGTCCACCGCGTCCCGTTCGACGAGGACGACTTCCGTGAAGAAGTCGGCCAGCACTCGCGCGGTCACCAGTCCTGCGTAACTGCCGCCGATGACAACGGCCTTGTCCCAGGGGCGGTTCGTCTGCATGTCGTCTCCCACGCTTGCCGGAGCAGGGCGAATCACGGGGATCAACGACGGCACCGATCATGGCGACACGGCCGATCGTCCTACGCGGAGCCGGCGCCCCCCATGCGGCAGCGCGGTGGCGGCACGGCTCCAACCGGAGCCCGGCGACGGCGTCCTGGCAGCGCCGCGGTCTCTGCCCCGGCCCCTAGACTGGGTCGGCGCGGGTGCGGGTGCTGTGAGCGTGGGCGGGACGGGAGAGGACTGTGGCGGAGAACGCCGGTGGCTTGGAGGATCCCTCCGCGGAGGTGCTGACGGAGGCGGCTGCCGTGTTCGGGCTGCTCGCGTCGTCGGCGCGGCTGCATCTGATGTGGGCGCTGGCGCAGGGCGAGAGCGATGT